>DATARI010000139.1:0-9608 GCA_036264255.1 Acidimicrobiales bacterium
ACCACAGCGCCCTCGGAGACGCCCGGGTCACCGCTGCCCTGTTCACCGCCATGACCAACCGGCTCGGCCGAGAGTCACTGGAGATCACCGCGCTGTTGGCCCGGGCCGGGGGGATCGGGTGGCCGGGAGCCGCACCGGTCCGGCCCTGGGTCCGGGGCCGTCAGACCTCGGTCTGCACGACGGCCGGTTCGACCTCCGGGGCGATCACCAGCGGCTTCGACCGGCGCTGACGGGCGTCGGCCAGGAGCTCCCCGGGATCGTCCTCACCGGCGACCCCCACCACCAACGGGGTCTGGGCCAGGACCACGACCCCGGTGATCAGGACGGCCAGGGCGATGCATTCCATCACCGTCCGGGGCAGGCCGCCGCGCAGCCGGTCGCCGAACAGGGTGATGCCGATGAGGATGCTGACCAGCGGGTTGACCGTGACCAGCGTGGTCCGGGAGGCGGTGATCGGGCCGGCGTGGAGGGCGTTCTGGAGCAGGAAGACGGTGCCGAGCCCGGTGACGGCCAGCAGGTAGGGCTGGGCGTGGGTGAAGACGTGTCCCCAACCTTGCGAGACGTAGATGGTGGTCGACTTGGTGAGGGCGGCGCTGAACGCCGCGGTGATGGCGGTGGCGGTGCCGAAGGCGGCGGCGCGCCACCAGCGGGGGCCCCGCATCCCGGCGGCGATGAACACCGCGATGGCCACGATCAACAAGGACGAGGCCACGATCCACTCCCGGTTGTCGGGGCTGAGGTTGCCGCCGCTCGGGTGAGCGGCCAGGAAGAAGCCACCCAGCCCGACCACGATGGCGGCCGAGCCGGCCCACTCCCGCCAACCCAGCGGGTAGCGGAACCAGACGGCGAGGATGAGCATCAGGAACAGCAGTTCGGTGGTGAGCACCGGCTGGACCACGCTCAGTTGGCCGAGGCGGAGGGCGGTCGCCTGCAGGCCGAACTCCACCAGCATCAGCGCGAACCCCACCAGCCAGATCCGGCGACGCACCGCATGGGCCATCAGGCTCAACCGGAGGGCCGCCGACGAGGGGGCCGACTCCACGCCGATCCTCTGCAGCACTGAGACCAGGGCGTTGACGATGGCCGCGGTCACCGCCAGGAGGTAGGACACCCGCCATTTGTAGCGCGTCGGCGCTTCCCGTGCCCGCCACCGGTGCCGGGGGCTCTCCGTTGACCCCGGTCGGCGCCAATTCCCCCGCCAGGCGGGGTCACTAGCATCTCGGCATGCCCGACATCACCCTGACCGACTCCCCGACGGCTTCGTCGTCGTCGGCGGTGCCCGATTTCCTCGACCCCGGGTTCTACGTCGATATCGACGCCATGCACGAAGCGCTCCGCCAGCTGCGGCAGCACCATCCGGTGGCGTGGGACGAGAAGAACCGCCTGTGGGGGGTGACCCGCCACGCCGACGTGGTCGAGGTGGAACGCCGGGACGACGTCTTCGTCAGCGGTCAGGGGTACCGGTCGTTCTTCGCCCCCGGCGAGGACAACATGATCGCCCAGGACGATCCCCGCCACAGCCAGCAGCGGAAGCTCATCTCCCGCCGGTTCACCCCGAAGGCCGTGCGCAGCCTCGAACCCCGGCTGGCCCGCATCATGGACGAGTTGATCGGCGCCTGGATCGATCGCGGCGAGGTGGAGATCGTGTCCGAGCTGGCCGCCCCGCTCCCGGCCCGGCTCACCGCCGGGCTCCTCGGGTTCCCTGAGGACCGCTGGACCGACATCAAGTCGTGGTCGGAGCGGCTGATGCGCTACGACAAGGCCGCCAACGACCTGGAGGCCGGGACGGAGTTCTTCGAGGCCATCATCGAATTCGCCGGGGTGCTGACCGAGGTGGCCGCCGCCCGCCGGGCGGAGCCGGCCGACGATCTCATCTCGGTGTGGACCCGGGCGGAGATCGACGGGTGCCCGATGGCCGACGACACCATCATGAACGAGACCGGGCTGATGATCTCCGGAGGGGCGGAGACCACCCGCACCGTCATCACCCGGTCGCTGGCCGAGTTCTGCCGGCACCCCGAGCAGTGGGAGGCGATGGCCGACGACCCGTCGCTGGTCCCCGCCGCGGTGGAGGAGATGATCCGGTGGGTGACTCCCTTGAACAATTTCTTCCGGACTGCGGTGCAACCGGTGAGCATCGGTGGGGTGCCGATGGCGGCGGGGGACCGGGTGGTCCTGCTGTACCCGTCGGCCAACCGCGACGAAGAGGTGTTCGACGACCCCTACCGGTTCGACGTCCGACGGGAGCCCAACCCCCACGTCTCGTTCGGGTTCGGCACCCACTTCTGCCTGGGGGCGCCGTTGGCCCGGTTCGAACTGCGCATGCTGATGGAGCGCCTGACCCAGCGGATCACCAACCTCAGGGTGATCGAACCGCCGGTGATCGAGGCGAACATCTTTGTCGGCGCGGTCCGCTCGTTCCGACTGGGCTTCGACCGCCGGGTATGACGGGCGGGTCCCCTGGTGGGCCTGTCCTAGCCGACGAGGTCGGTCTCGTCCTCACATCCGGAGCGTCCGGGCGTCTCCCCGTCCTCGGGTATGTGCAGGCCCAGCGAGTAGCCGTCCAGAAACGCGTCGGCCTCCCGGCGGCGGGGGTAACGGTTCTCCAACACCTTGAAACGGGCGCTGTGGTTCGGCTCGATGAGGTGGGCCAGCTCGTGGACGACCACCGCGTCGAGCACCCATCCGGGCGCCAGCCGTAGCCGCTCGGAGATCCGGATCTCCCGCGACAGCAGGGTGCACGATCCCCAACGCTTGTTCTGGGTGGTGGACCATCGGATCGAGGAGGGGCGCACGCCGTCGAGATAGTGGTCGCCCAGCACCGCTGCCCGTTCCTCGAGATAGGCATCCGAGGCGTGGAGGTGGGGGCGATGGCGCTGGAGCCGGCGGGCCAGATGGTCCACCATCTCATCCCGGTCGGTCCCACGGAGATGGGAGGGGACGACCACGATGATGCGATCGCCTTCCCAGTGGGCCCCGGCCGTCTTCTTCCTGCGGGTGCTGACCCGAATTTCGACATCCGGTCGGAACAGGTCAGGGGGTTCGGTGGTGTAGGTCATGGAGGGCACGGTACGGCGGGGGTGTGACAACGGAGGATGGGGGATCAAAGGTTGATCATAAGAAACCCGGAGCCCGACCGGGTGGATCTCCAGCCGCCGCCGAATGGGAGGCGATGGATGTGGGCGGTACGCTGGGATTGTGCAGCGATACTTCACCCCCCGCCGCATCGGGATGCACATCACCCTCCTCCTGCTGCTGCCGACATTTGGCTGGCTGACCTGGTGGCAGTTCCAGCGGGCCTACGACGGCAACACCCTGAGCTGGGCCTATACCTTCGAATGGCCCCTGTTCGGGGGGTACGCCATCTACGTGTGGTGGCAGCTGATTCATGACGACCCCACCCCGTTCACCCGGAACCGGTCCGGTGCCCGCTATGGCCCCGACGGTGAGGTATTGGGGCCCGAGGACCAGCCGGGTTGGGCTCTCGGGAGTGGACGAGCCAGGCGCCGCGCCGCTCGGGCGGCCGAGGGTCCGGTCGGGGGCGAGGCTCCCTCCACGGCCACGGCCGGTACCATGAGTCACTCGACCGCCGTCCCCCCACCGACCCAGTCGACTGAGCCGGTGGAGCTCGCCGACGACGAGGTCGTGAGCGACATCGACGGCGACGAAGTGGAAGATCCCGAGTTGGCTGAATACAACCGGTATCTGGCCGACCTCAACGCCGGCCCGGAGAGGAAGCGGTGGTAAAGCGGTGGTAGGAGTGCCCGGAACCCGGTCGTCAGGACCGAAGACCAAGTCGAGCGACCCGCTGGCCGGGGCCTTGCTGCGCTACCGGGTGATGGCCTACATCGTGGGGACCGCGTTGGTGATCCTGGTCTTCGTCGCCATCCCGCTGCAGTACTGGGGACATCACAAGATCGTCGCGGAGATCGTCGCCCCCATCCATGGCTATCTGTATCTGGTCTATCTGGTGGCCGGCGCCGACCTCGCCCGCCGGGCCCGCTGGCATCTGGGCCGGATCCTGTTCGTGGTGTGCGGCGGGTTCGTCCCCTTCCTGGCCTTCTTCGTGGAGCACTGGATCACCAAGCGGATGAGGGCCGACCGGGAGGCAGAGAAGGCGGCGTCGGGATCCTTGGAGCCGGTCACCCTCGACGTGGTCGAGCGCTAACCCGCAATTCTGTCGGACACGCCGGTGGGGTTCAGGTGGGCACCGGCTGGTAGCGGGCGACCGAGAATCCCAGAATCAGCGGCACATCGATCGCGAACATCGCCAGCATGACGCTGAACAGGACCAGTTGCCGCGCCGGGGTGTGGTCCAGGACGAACACGTACTCGAGGATGCCGGCGATGACCAGGTAGACAACGAGCGCCCACCCGAAGACCTGGAAGAATTTGTTCCAGGCGAATCTCTTGATCCTGCTCAACACCATCAGGTTGGCCAGCAGCACCAGGCCGGCGGCAATGGCCAGGATCACGGCAGGCACCAGCGTCGCGGGGTGACCGATCTGGGCAGCCATGTAGATCCCCCCGGCTACCACCAGTGTCAAGGTGACGGTGGCGAGCCTGGCCACCGGTGGGAGTTCCGCCTGGCGGGCGTCGATCTCGTCAGCTGGGGGCCCGGTGCCCTGCGCCTCGACACTCATCGGCTCGCCAAGAAGGTCATGATGATGATGGTGGCGACCTGCATCACGCCCGTGATCCCTGCTGTGTAGATGAAGACCCTCATCAGTCGGCCGATGCGCTCGCCGTTGGGGTGTGGCTTCTTGAGCTCGAAGAGCACGGCCAGATTGGCGGGCTCGAGGAGGCCGAGGGCGATAATCGCCATCACGCCGACGATGACATAGGAAGCCACCAGCCAACCGTGATGTGGATAGCTCACACTCAGATTGCCGAGGTGACGGGCCAGTTGGAACCCGGAGCCCAAGGTCATCGCCACCAGGGTGGGCATGATGACCACCATCTTGGGCATGAACTTCGCGGTGAACTCGACTCTGGCCGGAATGGACAGGCAGCCGAGGATGGGCCCGATGATCAGTCCCAGGAACAGGTCGATGCTTGTCCACAAGCCACCCCCGCCCACATGGAAGAAGGTGAGGGCCCACAGGCTGTTGGTGGCGATCGCCACGATGAGGCCCACCAACAGCGCGGCGGCGATCGGGATACCGACGAGTGGAACGATCGAGAACTCGGGGACCCGGGGTGGAGACCCCATCCCGTCGCCCGGCGGAGCAGAACCGACGTGGACGGCCGTATCGGTCATGAGGTGGGCTCCTCTCTCCGGCTTCCTGGGGTTCCGATCGCATGGATCGTGTCGGGATGATACGCCCGGGACATCGGTCTATCAATCGTTCGGAATCGCACGGTTCGACCCGGGTTCCAGCGCGCGGCGAAGGGCGGCACCTCTGGTCACCTGGGTCAGCGGGCGCCCCGCACCAGTGACCCGGGGCGGGCCCCGGTGTCCTTGCCCTCCGCGAAGGTGGCGACTCCCGACTTGATCGTCTCGACGTAGCCGGTGGCATCCTGAATCAAGCGCCGCCCGCCCGCCGGGAGATCGGCGACCACCGTCGGATTGCCGAGCCGCAGACCGTCGTAGTCGATGAGATTGAGGTCGGCGATAGCCCCCGGCTCGAGGGTGCCCCGATCGGTGAGCCCGTAGAGGCGGGCGGTGTCGTGGGTCTGCTTCTTCACCATCCACTCGAGTGGCAGCCGCTCGCCCCGAACCCGGTCCCGGGTCCAGTGGGTGAGCATGAAGGTGGGCTGGGACGCATCGCAGATGACTCCGCAGTGGGCCCCCCCATCCGCCAGGCCTGCCACCGACCGGGGGTGGAAGAGCATGTCCCGGGCCGGCTCGAGGTCGCCGTTGGAGTAGTTGAGGATGGGCACGTAGAGCAGCCCCTGACCACCGTCTTCGAGCATCGCCTCGTAGGCGACCTCCAACGGCGACCGACCGGAGGCGGCGGCGATGCCGGCCAACGAACGCTCGGGCCCGGGCTCGTACTCCGGCGGGCTCCCGAGGGCGAAGGTGGAGCGGTAGGCCTGCTCCATCCGGGCCAGGGAACCAGGAGTGGGGGGTATCCACGATTCGATGGACTCCCGGATCTCCGGCCGGCGTAGGGCCTCGATGAGTTCGTCCGGGGTCAGCCCCTTGTCCTTGAGGTCCTGATAGGCAGGAATCTGATCGAACAGGCTGAAGCTGGTGAAATGGCCGGACAGCAACCCGGTGGCGCGGCCGCCCACCTGTGGCCAGAGATCGGCACCTTCGGACGTCGCCCGCAACGACTCGTCCATCAGCTGGCGCCAGAGGTCGGGAGCGGAGTCCACCTGGACCAGGGCGAAGGTGACCGGTCGACGGATGGCGGAGGACAGCCTCCGCATCCAGTCGACCTCCTTGGCCGGCCCGATGAGATCCTCGCCGGCCACACCGGCCGGAGCCAACTCGAAGACGCCGGTCCCCAGCTCACCGAGGGCACTTCCGATGCCGAACAGCTCGTCCTCGGCGGCAAACGTCCCGGGAACCGGCTCACCGTCGATGGCGGTATGGGCGATGGTCCGGGAGGTGGAGAAGCCGAGGGCACCGGCGGCGATGGCTTCCTTGACCAGTTGCTTCATCGCGGCGATGTCTTCCGGGGTGGCCGGTTGGTTGCGGGCCCCGCGCTCGCCCATCACGTAGGAACGGACGGCACCGTGGGCGACCTGGGACCCGACGTCGACCGTCCAGTGGCGCCGACCCAGTGTGTCGAGGTACTCGGGATAGGACTCCCAGTCCCATTCGATGCCTTCGGCCAGCGCCGAGCCGGGGATGTCCTCGACCCCCTCCATCAAGCCGATCAACCACTGGTGCTGATCCGGCTTGGCCGGGGCGAACCCGACGCCGCAATTGCCCATGACGAGGGTGGTCACCCCGTGCCAGCTGCTGGGGGCCAACACGTCGTCCCAGGTGGCCTGGCCGTCGTAGTGGGTGTGGATGTCGACCCACCCGGGGGTGACCAGGAGCCCGTCGGCGTCAACCGTCCGTGCCCCCCGTACCCCGGGGTAGGAGCCGACCCCGGTGATCCGCCCTTCGTCCACGGTGACGTCGGCGGTCCGTGCCGGCGCCCCGGTGCCGTCGACGACAGTCCCCCCTCGGATGACAAGGTCGTGCATGGCGGGATCCCCCCTGAGTTTTGAGCGCGCTTTGATGCCCGCCCCACCCTAATGGCGCTAGCCGGGCGGAATCGAGTACGTGACCTGGGCCTTGGCGATGACCGTTTCCCTGTCCGTCGAAGCCATCGCCACCTCCACCACCGCCAGACGCTTTCCCAGCTTCAATACGGTGCCGGTGGCGACCACGTCGATCAGTGCCGGTTTCCGCAGGAAGTCGATGTGGAGGCTGGTGGTCACCGCCAGGGCCACCGGACCGATGTGAGCCACGATGGCCAGCCAGGCCGTGCAGTCGGCCAGGGACATCAAGGCGGGTCCGGAGACCGTGCCACCCGGTCGGCCGTGGGATGCCAATACCGGGAGTCGGACCCGGATGGTCTGGTCGCGGATCTCCTCGATCACGAACGACGGAGGGTCGAGAGGGAAGCCGTCCAGGAGAAACTGTTGGAGCTCGTCGACCGTCATGACTGGCATGCCCAAACCGTATCGGCAGTGGCTTCGGGCTCCGGGTTGGCGGCTAGCCGGGTTGCCCGCCGGCGAAGTCGCCATGGCGCCCGGTGCCGGAGTTGAACCGGGTGGCGCCTTCCAGGGTCTCGCCACTGGCAATGGTGACGAGACCGTGGCGAATCTCGTTGACCGTCGCCTGAGGTTCCCCCAGGTCCCACTGTTCGATGGCCGACAGCCGATCGTGCCGCAGGCAGGTCTGGGGAAAGCCGGCCAGCTGATGGCCGAGGTCGATGGCGGTCGCCAGTGCGGCACCCGGTTCGGTGACCCGGTTGACCAGACCCATGTCGAATGCCTCGTCGCCGCCTACTCCGCGGCCGGTCAGGATCAGGTCCATGGCCCGGCTGTGACCGATGAGGCGGGGGAGCCGTATGGTCCCGAGGTCGACCAAGGGGACTCCGAACCGCCGGCAGTAGACACCGAGGGTGGCGTCGCGAGAGGCCACTCGCAGGTCGCACCAGAGGGCCAACTCGAGCCCACCCGCCACCGCGAATCCTTCGATGGCGGCGATGACCGGCTTGGACAACCGGAGACGGGAGATCCCCATCGGTCCGTCGCCGGCTTCCCTGACCCGGTTGCCTCTGCCCTCCGCCAGCCCCTTCAGATCGGCACCGGCACAGAAGGTGCCCGACGCGCCGGCGAGGACGGCCACCGACGAGTCTGGGTCGGCGTCGAACTTCCGGAATGCATCCGCGAGGGCATCAGCCGTCTCCCGGTCGACGGCATTGCGTCGTTCCGGACGGTCGATGGTGATGATGCGAACGCCATCGTCGTCGGCAATCGATATCGGTTCGTGATCGGTGGACATGAGGCGTCTCCTCCGCTGGCACTCGTGCTGGTTCCCCGGGCACTCTGATCGAAGTAGAGATGGGTGCACAACTATGGCATGGCCCTCAATTCCGATGATGCCGATGATTGGACATCGCCTCTGGGGGAGTGACGGGCTTGGGCCCTGGCATTTGTCAGATCTCCTGCTGACCAAATTTTTATTTCGAAGCGCGTGTTGCAAGGTGTCGTGCAAGGTTTGTGCAAGGTTTGTGCAAGGTGACCAGGGGAAATGGGCTCTCAGGGTGTCACACCCCCCTGATGCAATAGGGACCGTGGAAACCGCAGATACCACCACCGCCAACGTGGACATCACCACCGCCAAGGAGAACATGGATCGTCTGGTCGGATCGGAACCGGCGACGTTCAACGACCCGCAATCGTTCAAGACGCTGCTGGTAATGCAGACCCAGTTGGACGCCTTCGTCACCAAGGTGGCGAACCAGTTCGACACCTGGGGGGAGTGGTGTGATTCGGGGTGTCGGACTCCCGCCTCCTGGGTGTCGGTCGAGACCCGGGTCCCGCGGAAGGACGCCGGCCGACTCATCAAGCGGGGGAGGGCCTTGAGCCAGCTGCCCGAGTGTGCGGCCGCCTTGGCCCGGGGGGAGATCAACGCCGCTCACGTCGATCGGATCATGCGGGCCTGGAACCCCCGGACCAAAGACGCCCTCATCCGGGACGAGCACATCCTGGTCGAACAGGCCAAGACCCTCGACTTCCCTGCCTTCTGCCGGGCGGTCGACTACTGGGAGCAGATGGCCGACCCCGACGGCACCGAAGAGGCGGCGGAAGCCAAGCGGGCGAGGAGAGACGTCTACCTGGTGCCGAGCATCGACGGGATGTACTTCGGGAGGATGACCCTCGACCCGATCTCCGGGGCGATCTTCAGCAACGAGCTGGAACGCTTGGCGGAGGGGCTGTTCGAGGAGGACTGGAAAGAGGCGAGGGCGAGACTCGGCTTCGATCCGACCGTCAACGATCTGTCCCGGACCCCGGCCCAGCGCCGAGCCGATGCCGCAAGGGAGATGGCCACCCGGTCGGCCACTGCCCCTGAGCACGGGAGACGTCCGGCACCGCTGTTCTCGGTGCTGATCGACTCCGAAAGTTTCTGTGGACGGACCTGTGAGCTGGCCCAGGGC
>DATARI010000202.1:0-9314 GCA_036264255.1 Acidimicrobiales bacterium
CGGGTCTGGGTCACCGCCGTCGGCGCCGCCACGCTGGTGTTCACCGACGACCAGACCCAGGCCGAATGGTCGAAGTGCGGCGCCCTCCCCAGTGCGGCGGTCATGAGACCGACAGCGTAGGCCGAGCTGCGCCCCTGGTCATAGGAGGGCAGCGCCGGCTGATCGGGCACCACCACCATGGTCACCTGCCAGATGGCGAGGGCCTGTCTGATCGCCAGCAGATTGGCCTCCGACGGACCCGGAGCCGGCCCGAGCGGCAATGACGCCCCGAACAGGACCTCGAATCCGGCTTCGGCCTTCCCGGCTCGGCTGGCGATGCCCTCCGGACCCCCGCCTCCGGCCTGCGCGTAGCTCATGTGGTTGACCGCCTGCCAGGCCAGCGAGGACTGCAGCCCGCTGAACGGGACCGGGTACGACAGCACCACCTGTCCGGCCGGCAGATGCGCCCCGACCTGCTGGTACCACTCCGGGAGGACCACCGCCCGGGTGGCGAGGGGAAGGTTGGACCAGAGGGCGGACACCGTCGGGACCAACGCCGCCACCCCCACCACCGTCACCGCCAGGCTGGCGGCGGCCGCCGGCCGGAGCCGGCTCCGAGCCGAGGTCCGGGACGGGGGCCGGGTCGCCAACCAGTCCCGGGTCTTGTCGATGCCGATCGCCACCACCACCGCTAGGCAGAGGGTGGTCACCAGCGTGAACCGGATCTCGACGATGTTGCCGACCCAGGGCAGGTGCCGGATGGCCGTCCAGGGGACCCAGTGGCCAGAGCCGGGACCGAGCGACAGGGCGGTGGCCACCACTCCGAGGGTGGCGAACAACAGGACCCGACGGTCGTGTCGCCCGATGACGACGCTCAGCACCGCCACCACCACCACCCCGGCGCCGAGATAGCCGAGCCCGGGCATCGGGGCGCCCTGGTACCCACCGAACCCGTGCATCTCGGCGGCCAGCGACGTCGAGACGTCGTTGTTCCAGAAGCTGGAGAGGGAGTTGCCGAACTGGTCGATGGCACCGTTGGCCCAGATGGGTCCGGTGAGGTGGGCCGGGCCCTGCAACAGGAACCAGGCCGGGTAGGCCAACACCGCCACCGACATCCCGAGGGCGGTGGCCGAGCCACGGAAGGCATGGCCGGCCCTGGACCGCCAATCGGCCGGCGACCGCACCGCCGCCCATCCGAGCGCCGCCACCACTGCCACCACCGCGGCGATGGCGATGATCAACAGCACCTCGGTGCTCACGAAGAACTGCACCACCACCAGTGCCGCCGCCGCCGCGCCGGTGAGGTACGGCGAGCGGCGCTGACGCACCAGGAGCTCGTCCAGGGCCAGCACCAGCAGCGGGGGGATGGCCAGGAAGGCGATGTTCAGCTGGTTGTAGGCCAGCTCGGTAATCAGGAACGGTGAGAACCCGTAGAGGAGTCCCCCGAGCACCGCGGCCGGCATCCAGGTCACCCACCGGCGCAGTAACGCGAACATGGCCAGAGCCGACAGGACCGGGGCCAGGGTCAGGGCGACGTTCATGGCGGCGATCGGGCCGAAGAGCAGGGTCACCGGGGTCAGTACCACGCTGAGCGCCAACACGCTGGTGTCGTTCAGAAGGTTGATGCCGCTGGGGTGGAACATCCACTGGGAGTACAGGAGGCTGTGGCCGTTGGTGAGTGCGAACGCCGGCCATTCGAAGAACCACAGGAATCGAGCGGCGTCCCCGCATCCGCAGGTGGTCACCGTCGAAGGGTGGGTGGTCCACACGCCCCACCACAGCCCGATGGACGCCACCAGATAGAACCCGGTGGCCGAGGCGAAAATCCGGAAGCGGCTCACGGTTGCCGGGGGAGGGCCGCCGGGCCACAGAGCTGGCGGACCGCCCGGGTCGGGTCGGCGCTGAAGGACATCGAGGTGTAGGAGAACGAGTGGGCGAAGTTGGCGGCCGCCTGCGAGAGGCTCAACGGCGCGGTGATGGCGTGCAGGTACGAGCTCAGCGGAGCGCAGGTCAGCGCCAGCCGGGCGTCGTTCACCGGCTGGCTCGACGACGGTCCCGACGGCAACCCGAAGCGGGCCACCATCCAGGCCGGACCGATGGACTTCTCGTGTCCGGGGCGGGCGTGGGTGGTGATGACGGTGTGGCTGCCGATGGGGTTGGCGAGGGAGAAGTCGTCGAAGATGTAGACGTCCGGACCGGCGAGGTAGCCGATCACCCCGATGGCGGGGACATCGACCGCCAGGGTGAAGGGGAGCGGGGATCGGGCCGGAGCCTTCGCCGCCGCCGAGATCGGCGCATAGGGATTGGACACGACCAGCAGGGTCTGCTGCCCACTGGGCACCTCGTGGGCCAACCGTTGGAGGGCGGCCCCGGCTTCACCCGACAGGGCGGCCCGGTAGTCGTTGGCGGTGATCGGGTGGGCATTCTTGGTGGCGGTGATCCAACTGTTGCGCTCGTTGGAGATGAAGATGACTTGCGGATTCAGGCTGCCGGGGGGAGGGATATAGCGCAGCCAGCCGGCACAGACGACCGCCCACACCAGGATCCCGACCACCGGGACGGCGGCGATGCTCCGTAACTGGGTGGAGGAGACGAACACCGGCAGGCAGACGGCGAAGAAGGCCGGCAGCAGTAGCCGGGCGTGCATGTAGTCGCCGCCGACGTGGACGACATAGAGGAGGTCGACCAGACCCGCCACCACCGGCGTGGCCAGCATCAGCACCCCGAGGCGGTCACCGGCTCCCCACCACTTCGAGGCCCGGCCGAGGACCAGGGCGGCGGCCAGCAGCAGGGGCAGCCACAAGGTATAGGGAGCGACAAAATTCCAGAGGTAGGTGAAGCCCTGGGACCACCAGGATGCCCCGGCCGCCTTGGCCAGGCCGGTGTTGGGCACCACCAAGCCGTAGTAGCCCATCCGGAACACCTGGTAGCCGACCGGGAGGACTAGGGCGGCGGCGATGGGGATCCCGAACCGTCGGAGGCGACCGGAGGCCGGCGACCATCCGGGAGAGCCCATCACCAACAGCAGCGCCACCAGGAACACCACCGAAGCCAGGCCCAGTTCCGGACGGATCAGCGTGCCGAGTCCCATCACCACCGCGGCGCCGGCGCCCCCGCGTCGGCGGGCCTCGACCCTCACCAGCAACAAGAAGGCGCCCCCCAGCCATAGGAAGACCATCGACATCTCGAGACCGGAGGTGGCGAACTCCCACACCCCGGCCACCACCGCCACCACCAGGAGACCGAGGGGGTAGACCGGGCCCTCCTGCCGGGCGGCGGCCAGGCGCCGAACCGCCTGGGCGCCGAAGAGGAACCCGAGCGCGGTGCAGACCAGCCCGAGCACCACCGAGAGCCACTCCAACGACAGGAAGGGGAGGACCTCGTGGAACAGGGTGAGGGTGAAGAGCCACAGGGGGTCGGAGTTGACCTCGACCCGTTCCCCGAGGTTGTAGACGAGCCCGTGCCCGGCGAGGAGGTTGTCGATGATCCGGAAATTGATGAAGGCGTCCTCGTCGACCCAGCGATAGATCCAGGCACCGATGATGACGACGACCACGGGAACGATCACCGGCCACCACGCCGTCCGGGCCGCCGGTGCCCGGTCGGGTCCCTGGCCGGGGTTGGCGGCGCGGAGCCGGAGTCGAACGGTGCCGCTCATCGGGTGGCCGGCGGCACCGGGTCAGGGTGTCCCGACATCGCGGTCGGCGTCTGTGTTCGCGCTTCCGCTCGGGTTCGCGCCCGGGACCCCAGCGTCCGGCCGATGGCGACCAGGACCACGATCCCCCCGACGGCGGGGAGGGTCCCGAGCTCGAACCGGAACCGCTCGTTCTCGCCGGTTTCCACCAGCGAGGTGAGCACCAAGGCGTAGCCGACGGTGAGCCAGAGGAAGGCAAGGGTGCCCGCCATTGCCGGATCGTCCTTCCGTCGCCGCCAGGCCAGGACCGGCAGGCCCAACAGGGTGAGGGCGAACATGACGATGGCCTGATACGAGAGCGTGTTCAATCCCGGCGGCGAGTGGTTGAAGAACGCCACGATGGCGACGTCCGGGTCGATCTGCGGTTGCCATTCCACCGCATGGTCGTAGGCCCGGGTGTACCCCTCGATCCGCGGCCAGTTGCTGGCGGTGGTGAAGTTCTGGTCGGTGGCGGTGAACCAGTTGCGCACGCTGATGTTCACGTCGCCGGCGTATTCCCCCGGATGGGCAGCGATGAAGGCGAGATCGTCGCGGAGGTACTGCGACGAGACGCTGACGTAGAGCAGATTGTTGAAGTTGGGGGCGCCGTCGGCCTTGGTCAGCTGGTCGAGGACCTCCGTGCCGGTCCGGGTCGGGACGACGAACCGGGGGATGTAGGTGTTCGGGCCCTGGAACGCTGGTATCGCCGCCAGCGGAGTCAGCCTGCCGTCTCTCACCATGGCGGCGACCTCCGGGCGGGGGGCGCCGTAGAGGGTGTCGCGGGCCAGGTTCATACCCAGCCAGCTGCTGGTCGAGGAGGTGCCGAACAGCACCGCGTCCTTGATGTACCACCCCCCGACCACCAGGACCGGGATGGCGGCGACCATCAGCACCTGGCGCCACCGGTGCCGGGCGGCGATGACGGCCAGCGCGACGGCGACCACCATCCACTCGACCTGGTAGGTGCTGTTGAGCAGCACCACCGCCGACAGCGAGGCGAAGAACCCCAGTCCGTATCCCCACTGCTTCCTCCGCAGATACCGGAGCAGCAGCCAGCCCGACAGCGTCAGCAGGGCGGCGGTGGGATAGGCGTAGTTCAGCCAGTTCTCGTAGAGCACGAAAGCCGGAGCCACCACCACCAGAACCAGGGTGGCGGCGACCGCCAACCAGCGGGGTACCCCGAGCTCGGAGAGGAGGAGGTAGGTAGCCAGGACCATAACGAGACCCAGGGCCAGAAAGGTGATGACCTCGGCCGGCCCCTGGAGCCCGTGCGGGAGTTGGAGGACCAGGCCCCCGTACAGATTGAAGAGGGGCGGCTGGCTCTGGAGGTGCCACACGCTGGTGATGAGTTGGTCGTGCAGGAGGTGGACGTCGACCAGTTGGTACATGTCGGTGTTGCTGGTCCCCGACAGGACCGAGCCGTCAAAGCGAATTCCGGCGAGGTAGAAGCCCAGCCGCGAGAGGCCAAACGCCAGCGTGAGCCCGGCCAACGGGAGGAACGCCGATGGCCGATCGACAGCTGTCTCGTTGTCCGGTTCGTCCGCCAAGCGGACGGGGGCGAGGACGGCCACCAGCCTCACTGTACCAATCGGGTGCCGGTATCTTGGGCTTCAGCAGGGAAAACCCGGCTCCAGAGGCTGGGACGCGCCGCAGTAGAGTCAGGAAACCCGTTCGAGGAGATCGATGGCGAATGGGCTCGAGATCCGGTTGGCTCCAGGGGTGGCAGTGGGGGAAAGTGGCGTCGAAGGCAAGGTGCAAGGGTTCGCAACCCAGCTGACGTACCTGCCCGCGCTCGACGGGATGCGGGCCGTCTCCATCACCGGGGTGCTCATCAACCACGGGGGCTTCGGCTGGTCCACCGGTGGGTTCCTCTCGGTCAACGTCTTCTTCGTACTGAGCGGCTTTCTCATCACCCTGCTGCTGATGGGCGAGTGGGTGAAGACCGGGACCATCCGGCTCCGCAACTTCTGGGCCCGCCGGGCCCGGCGGCTGTTGCCGGCACTGTTCCTCCTGGTGGCCGGCATCGCCCTGTATGCCTGGTTGCTGGCGCCGGCCGGGACCGACTCGTCACTGCGAGGGGACGGGTTGAGCACGCTCCTCTACGTGGGCAACTGGCACCAGATCATCTCCGGCCAGAGTTACTTCGCCCAAGTGGCGTCGCCCTCCCCATTGCTCCACACCTGGTCGTTGGCGATCGAGGAACAGTTCTATCTGGTGTGGCCGCTGGTGGTGCTGGCCGTGCTCAAGTGGCGCAGGTCGCCCCGGCTCCTGTTCGGCATCGCCGTCGTCGGGATCCTGGCGTCGGCCACCGAGATGGCGTTGCTGTTCCATCCCGGCATCGACCCGAGCCGCCTCTACTACGGCACCGACACCCGGGCCCAGGACATCCTGGTGGGGGCGGCGGTGGCCCTGCTGCTCGGTCTCGGCCGGCATCGGAACCAGAACCGGTCGGAGGTCGACGAGTTCGACCAGGTCGACGAGTTCGACCAGTTCGACGTCGGCCGGGCCACCGGACCACTCCCGCTTCGCACCGGCAAGCCGCGTTTCGGCAACACCCTCGGGTACTCGGTGGCTGTCCTCGCCGCCGCCACCGTCTTCCTGTTCGAGTGGTGGCGGGACGGCAACGGCTCGGCGCTGCCCTACCGGGGTGGATTCCTGCTGGCCGACGTCATGGTCGGGGTGGTGATCGTCGGTGTCATCCGGGCCCCCACCGCACTCCCCGCCCGGCTGCTCTCCCTCCGACCCCTCACCTACCTGGGCAGGATCTCCTACGGTCTCTACCTCTGGCACTGGCCGGTCTTCCTCATCCTCAACAATGCCCGCACCGGGCTGGTGGGGGTGAGCCTGTTTGCCGTCCGGGTGGCGGTCAGCGTCGTCATTGCTTCGCTGTCATGGCACTTCATCGAGTCCCCGATCCGGCAGCGGAAGTTCGCATCGTGGCGATCCCGGGCAATGCTGCCTCTCGCCATCGGCATGACGGCCGCGGTGCTGGTGATCGCCACCGGTGCCGGCAACCTCGGAGCCGGGAACGCCGCGGCGGCGGCCGCCGATGCGACCCGGGCCGAATTTGGCGCCCTGGACGGGACCTCGTTCAATGGCCCGAAGAGCAATACCAGCGTGCTGTTCGTCGGCGACTCCCTCTCCTTGACGATCGCCATCGGCATTTCGCCCCAGGCGGCGAATTACGGCGTCACCCTGGGTGGGCGGACCCACGTCGGGTGCGGGGTCGCCACCGCTCTCCCGCTCGACGACCACGGGACCATCGGCGACCCGTTCCCCAACTGCCCGGAGTGGCCGACGTGGTGGAGCCAGGCGGTCCAGCAGCTCCACCCCCAGGTGGTGGCCTTGGTGATCGGCTGGTGGGAAACCATGGATCGCATGTACCAGGGCCAGTGGCAGCACCTGGGCGATCCCGCCTTCGACGCCTACGAGACCGCGCAACTCGAGCGGGCGGTGTCGATCCTCTCTTCGACCGGCTCCCGGGTGGCGCTGATGACCGCGCCGTACTTCAGTAGCGGTGAACAACCGGACGGCCAGCCGTGGGACGAGGATGCCCCGGCCCGGGTCGACCGGCTGAACGCCATCATCGCTTCGGTGGCCGCCAAGCATCCCGGGGTGGTCTGGGTGGTCCCGCTGAACAAGTATCTCGATCCCAACGGCCATTTCACCTGGACGATCGACGGCAAGGTGGTGCGCCAGCCGGACGGCATCCACACCACCGTGGACGGAGGCACCTACCTGGCCCCCAAGATCCTCCCCGCGTTGGCAGCCATCGGTCGAGCGCCGCGTTGACTAACCTGCGCCAGTGGCGACCGTACGCGGTCGCCGGTGCCCTGTATCTCGTGCTGTCGCTCATCGTCTGGTGGCACGTGGGCGCCCACCCCGCCACCACTACCACCTGCGGGTGCGGGGACGCCGCCCTCACGCTCTGGGTCATCGATTGGCCGGCCCACGCCATCGCCAACGGTCAGAACCTCTTCTATTCGTCCCAGCTCTTCCATCCTCAGGGCATCAACATGGTGCCGAACTCGCTCGCCCTTGGGGTAGTCCTTGCCCCCGTCACCTGGCTGTTCGGCCCGGTGGCGTCGATGAACGTCATCGACCTGGTGTCCCCACCCCTCTCCGCCCTGTCCATGTTCTGGCTGTTGCGGCGGTGGGTGACCTGGTCGCCGGCGGCCTGGGTGGGAGGGCTGTTCTTCGGGTTCTCGCCGTTCGTGATGGTGAGTTTGGCCTTTGCCCACCCGAACTTCGGGTTGCTGGCGCTGCTCCCCCTGATGGTGGCGTGCCTGGATGACCTCTTCGTACGGCATGCCCATTCCCCTCGCCGGGTGGGAGTGGCGCTCGGACTGCTGGCGGCGGTGGAGTTCTTCATCAGTGTCGAAGTCCTGTTGCTGGGCGTCCTGTTCGTGGTGTTCGCGGCAGTGGTGGCCTGCATCCCTCGGATCGCCCGAGGCTCCCGGGAGCGCTGGGCGGCCGCGGTCGGGCCGGGGACGGTCGGGCTGGGTGCGGCGGCGGCAATGGCGGCGGTGTTGCTGGCCTACCCGCTCTGGTATTTCTTCGAGGGTCCGGCGCACCTGGTCGGGAGGGCGTGGCCGAACTCACCGTCGGGAACCGTCGGGAACACGCTGAGCGGGTTTGCCACCGGGCAGCTGCCTCCGTCGCTGGTCGGCATCCTGCGTCTGTTCGGCGGCTACCAGGGCCCGCCCCTCCCCAATCTGTCGTTCGTCGGAATCGGTCTCCTGGTCGTGCTGGTCGTCGGCGTCGTCACCTGGCGGCACGATCGCCGACTCTGGCTGTTCGGCATCCTCGGGGTGGTGGCTGCGGTCCTGTCGCTGGGGGTGGGACAGGGGAGCTGGAGACCCTGGCGACTCTTCGCCCACCTCCCGGTGTTGAACAACGTCGTGCCGGTGAACCTGACGGTGATCACCGATCTGTGCGTGGCGGTGATGCTCGGGCTCATCGTCGGGCACGCCCATGGTGCCGCGGTGGCCCGGTGGGATGGGCGCCGAGCGGTGGGCGCCGGCAGCGTGGTCGCCGCCCTGGCCCTGGTTCCGGTGGCGGTAGCCCTGTGGCCCAACCTCCCGATGACCATCCGGCCGGTGGTGGTCCCTCGCTGGTTCACCTCGACGGCGGCCCGGGTCCCGGCCGGCCAGGTGGTGCTGCCCTATCCGGCCGCGGTGGGCGGCATCCAGTCGTCGATGGCCTGGCAGGCGGTTGCCGGCATCCCCTTCTCCATGGTGGGAGGGGGCGGTCCGGGGGTGACCGTCTCCCGGGCGGGACCCGAGACCCCCGGGTTCGAGGTCCTGGCGGCTGCCTCGGTGCCGCTCGGGCCTCCCCCCCAACCTACGGCGGCCAATCTTGACGCCATCCGTTCGGCCATGACCGGCTGGGGCGTCACCACGGTGGTGGTTCCCGACCAGCCGGAGATGCCGACCTACAACCAGGGCCGCGGGGTCCCCTACGCCGTCGGCCTGTTCACCGCCGCGTTGGGCCAGACGCCGGTGCATCAGGCCGGCGCCTGGGTCTGGGACCGGGTGGTGGCCGCCGGTGCGCCGGTCATCGTCACCCCGGACGCCTTCCAGGCCTGTATCGGCATTTCGGCCGGATCGGCCCCGGCGGCGGTGGCGGCGGTGTCGGCGTGCGTGTTGCAGCGGCCGTGACT
>DATARI010000228.1:0-10182 GCA_036264255.1 Acidimicrobiales bacterium
CGACCATCTCGCCCACGGTGACGTTGGCGAGGGTCGGCGAGGTCACGTCCCGATCCCGATAGGTGGTCGAGCTGGTGACGTCGACGGTGACGGTGGTCCCATCCTTGGTCTTGAGGGTGAAGCTGTTGGTCCCGACCGTCGCCACGGTGCCAACCGCGGCGGGTGGGGATCCTCCGGGGCCGCCATGGCCACCCGGCCCATCCGGTGCGCCGATGTCCACCGAGGTGGCGGCGACCGTGCTGGCGGTTTTGGTGCCGAAGGCGGCGACCATCTCGCCCACGGTGACGTCGGCGAGGGTCGGCGAGGTCACGTCCCGATCCCGATAGGTGGTCGAGCTGGTGACGTCGACGGTGACGGTGGTCCCATCCTTGGCCTTGAGGGTGAAGCTGTTAGCCCCGACCGTCGCCACCGTGCCGACCGCCGACGGAGGTGAGCCCCCGTTCGGTGGCATGTCCCCGGCGGGCGGCTGGCCGCTGGCGGCCGAATGGGAACTGCTGGACCCGCTGGTGGCGGCACCGGCGATTGCCGACCCGCCGGCGGCCAGGCCCAGCGCCAGCCCGGCGGCGGAAGCGACCCGAAGGCCTTTTCGACGCTTTCCTGTCCAGGCTCCGCGGCGTACGGTCACCAGGTTCTCGAGTGCTTCGTCATCTCCGTCGGTCATGACAAGCTCCTTTCGATTGGCGTATTGCCTGTAGGAGGAGCCTCGGGGATGAACCTGGGAGCGACAGTAGAGCGACCTGGGACCGGCGTAGGAATGGCGGCGGCGTCAATTCGGCCGGCACGGTGGGCCGGCAGCCGGGCAGAGGAACCTGCCCATCCGACGGCGCGCGAACCGGCGGTCGGGTCCGCTGAGTGGACCGCGACCGCCGGTTCGAGGGGTACTGCCGGGGCCGCGGGAGACCGCGACCACCGGTGGAGGGGTCAGGCCGGGGGTCCGGTGGCCAGGGTCACCCCGGCGGTGTGGGTCTGTCCCGACGTGTCGGTCCACTGCAGTTGCACGGTGTCGCCGGGATGATGGGGAACCAGCAGATTGCTGAGGTCCGAGGCGGCGTTGACCGCCGTCCCGTTCAACGCCGTGATGACATCACCCTGAGCCAAGCCGGCCGCGGAGGCCGCCGAGTTGGGGAGAACCGAAACGATGGTGGCTCCCGATGACGAGGAGTTGCCTCCGGAGTTGCTGCCACCCCCGAAGCTGCCGCCGCCCCCGAAGGGATTGCTGCCGCTGCCCGAGGAGGAAGAGGACTGGACGCTGATGCCGAGGAACCCGGTGGCTCCGATGTGCACGGTGGAGGAGGCGGTGCCGGCCTGGATCTGCTTGGCGATCGTCAGCGCGGTGGAGATCGGGATGGCGTAGGCCTGGCTGCCGCTCACCTGATAGCCGTTGCTCGACGAAGCCGCGGTGTCCATGCCGAGGACCTGGCCCGAGGTATTGACCAGGGGGCCGCCCGAGTCGCCGGGCTGGATACCGGCATTGATCTCGATGAGGCCGGTCAGGTTCTCGGCGTTGCCTCCGCCGTTGTCGCTGGCGGTAATGGACTGGTTGAGGGCAGTGATGGAACCGCCCGCCGCACTCGGGGTCCCACCGGCTCCGCCGGCATTCCCGATACCCACGATGGCTTGACCGACGGCGGCCGCGGCGCTGCTGGTCGAGATGGTCTTCAGGCCACTGGCGTTCACCAATTTGATCACCGCGATGTCGCCGGTGCGGTCGTAGCCGACCACGTTGGCGGTATAGGTCTTGCCATTCCCGATGTCGGTGACGCTGATGCTGGTGGCGCCGTCGATGACGTGGTTGTTGGTGAGAATCACCCCGTCGGAGGTCAGCACCTGGCCGGTTCCGGCCGCCTGCTCATTCTGATAGCTCAGGTTGGTGTTGATGTCGACCAGGGCGGGATCGACCTTGGCGGCGATGCCGGCGATGTCCGCGGGCGCTCCGGCACCGGTGGAGGAGTTCCCGTTGGAGCCGGACGATCCCGACCCGAAGGGCGAGCTCCCGTTTCCAGTAGAGCCCGAACCTCCCCCCGGGTTGGTGATGCTGGGAGCGGCCGACGACGTCGGCGCCGCCGTCCAGACGACGTGCCCGACTCCGGCGCCGGCGATCACCGCTACCGCGACGATGGCGGCGGCGATGCCGGCCACCAGTCCTCGTCGGCCGCTCTTACGAGCTGTCGGCTGGGGGGGCGGCGGCCCGGCGAAGCCGGGATGGAACCACGAACCGGGGGGCGGGGGCGGTCCGGCCGGTCCGCCGTCCCAGCCGCCGGGGGCGCTGGGGGTCCAAGGACCCCGCTCCGAAGCTGGAGGGGTCCACCAGGTGCCGGCCGGTGGCGGCGGCCCGACCGGTGCGACCGGCTGGGTCGTCGGTCCGACGGGTGCGACCGGCTGGGTGGGCGGGCCGACGGGTGCGACCGGCTGGGTGGGATGGGCTCCCGGTTGCGGGGCGCCGGGGGGCGGGGGGAGCGGCAGCGCGCTTCCCGGCTGCCGCCAATCGGCAGGATGGGCGTTCCCGTATGGGTAACCCGGCAATGCCTCGCTGGGGTTGCCGGTGGAGGCACCGGGGTTGACTGGCTCGTCCTCAGTTGGTTCTGACGGTCCGGAGGGGGGTTGGGCGTCGTTCATGTCCATCTGCTTTCCGCTTCAGTGGCGTTCGAGGTCTGTACTTCCTCTTCTAATTGACACCCGGGACGTAAGGTCCCCGTGAAGCCCGGATATGAAATTCGTAAACACTTCGCCACTCGAGTGGATCGCCCGGGCAGGGTGGCTGACCGGTCTCCACGGTAACCGCCGAGGGTCCGCCGACGGTCCACCCGCCAGTGGCCCCCGGGGACGGCGCCTGGGCTCCAGTTTCAGGCTCCATTTGACGGGTTGGGGACCGATGCCGGGCCCGGGCGGAGGAACAGGTCGAAGGCCAGCGCCCATCGACGGTTGGTGGAGGCGACCGAGGTACCGAGCCAACCGGCGGTCTCTTGCACTGCCAGTCCTTGGGCGAGGGCGAGGAACACATGGGCGAGGTCCGTCGGCGTGCCCACCAGCCGTCCGGCCTCGATGCATCGACCGACGCAGACGGTCATGGTGCGCCGGGTGAAAGCTCCTGCGGCAGCTTCGTCGGGTCCCGGATGAAAGTCGGGGAATGGCCGAGAGAACATCAAGTTGGCCATGCCGGGATTTTCCTGGACGAACAGGCGGAAGACATTGAAGAGACGGCGGAGATCCTCGACGGCATCATCGGTGGTGACGACGCGTCGGAAGTAGTCGCCGAGAAGCCGGAAGCCTTCGAAGAAGACGGCTCTGAGGAGCCCGGAACGATCGTCGAACAGCTCGTAGATCGCGGCCGGGGAGGTGCCGGCATCCCGGGCGACCTGACGGGTCGAGAAACCCGATGCATCCCGCGCCAAGGTCGAGACGGCCGCCCCGATCACCTTTTCTTTCAGTGCCGGGGTGCGCAGCTTTGCCCTCGGCATCAGTTGTTCATCGAGGTGAGTTCGGCCTTATCGGCTTCGATCCCTATCCGTAAGGCGTCGAGCGCTGACCGGCGGACCCGGAGTTTGCTGTGCTGGTGGGCAGCGGTGTCCAGCGTGGATGCCATCGCGGCGACCTGCTGGGCTCTGGCCGCCACTTGGCTTGTCGGAACCACCTCGTCCAGAATCCCGGCCGCCACCGCGTTGGCGGGTGTGAACGTCTCGGCCAGCGTCACCGCCCGCGGGAAACACCCAGGGGACATGCGTTGGCGAAGGACCTCGATTGCCGCTCTCGGCATGGTGAGTCCGATGGCGACCTCATTGGCCTGGAATTTGAAGGGGCCTTCTGGCCCAACTCGAAAGTCACCGGACAACAGCAGGAACAGGCCCATGGCAATGGCGTGGCCGGTGCAGGCGACGACGACGGGATAGGGGAACGAGAGCAGCCGTTCTGACAACTCAAAGCCGCCGATCACCATTGCCTGGGCATCCGCACCGCCGGCCCGCAGCGTGTTGAGATCGAAACCGGCGGAGAACACCCCCGGTCGACCGGTAAGGACGACGACGGCATTGTCGGACTCCGCCCGGTCCAGGGCGGAGTGAAGAGCCTCTTGCATCCCGAGGGACATCACGTTGACCTTGCCGTCGTCCATGGTCAGGGTGGCAATGCGATCGGTTGACTCGTACAGCACCGGGGGCTCCATAGCGAATCATTGTTCCGAAACAGCGGTGCGGATGCAAATCCGGTGGCTTCCCGAGCGTGGGGATCGCCCGGATGGCGGCGTTGGCCTCAGGGAAAGGGTGGGAGGGCAGGAGGGAACGATCGTCGACGGACCGGCTGGTCAACGGTGGATTGGCGACCGGTACGATCCAACCGAGGTCTTTGACGCCAAAGCCGAGGTCGGGAACAGAGGTGGAATCCAGGGTGTGGGTGATGGCTGGAGGGCGAACGGCGGGCCAGGGGCCGGGGGCCGCCCCGCCGGGAGCCGTTCCAACCCGACGATGGGCCGGTCGAGTCGGGTGATCGGGCCAGAGGTGGCCGGGTTGGAGCGGGCGGTGCTCGATACCCCGGACACCGTGACCCGTTTCCTCGAAGCGCTGACCGGTGAGGTGGTGGTGGCGGACGTGGTTCGTCGCTACCCGGTCGTTCTCGGTGCTGACAACCAATTCGGGGCCGCCGCCGGTGAGGACGCCACCGGGAGGATCGCGGTGCTGAGGGGGAGTGCCTCCAACCTGGCCTACCTCTACGCCGAGTCGGTCTTCCTGGCGGCGCGGTTGCCCGAGACGGTCCGCCTCCAGTTGGAGGGAACCGGCGAGCCGATCGGCCGCATCCTCGCCGATCATGGATTGCAGCCGGTCAGAGCCACGCTGACCCACGGAGAGGAGGTCGGAGCCGGGCCCCCCGACCCGGCGGCATTGCTGGATTCCGAGGTCGTCTGGTCACGCGCCTACCGGCTGTTGATCGAGGGGTCGCCGGTCTTCGTCATCCGCGAATGGTTCCTCCACCCGGTGCTGGAGGCGCTCGGCCGGCAGGATCAGGAATGACCGGGTGGGCTCAGAGCTGGCCGAGTTCTGCCTGTCGGCCGATCAGGAAGTCACGTTCGATGCCGTTGTCGGCCCGGGCGATCGCCGCCTGGTAGGCCACCCCGGCTTCGGGGGTGCGTCCGATCCGACGAAGCAGATCGGCCCGAATGGCGTGGAACAGGTAGTAGCTGTTGAGGTCGAGCCCGTCGACCAACGCCAGCGCCGTCTCCGGCGAATCGATCTCGGCGATGGCCACTGCTCGGTTGAGCGCCACCACCGGACTGGGGGTGATCGTGAGGAGCTGGTCGTAGAGGTGCACGATCTGAGCCCAGTCGGTGTCCTCGGTTCCAGACGCCGAGCTGTGGACGGCATTGATGGCTGCCTGGAGCTGGTACGGACCCGGCTGACCCCGTCGGAGGCAGCGTCGGACGATGGCCTGGCCCTCGGCGATCAGGCCGGGGTGCCACGCACTGCGATCTTGGTCGGCCAGCAGCACCAACTTGCCTTCGGGGGTGGTCCGGGCGGCCCGCCGTGATTCGAGCAGGAGCATGAGGGCGAGGAGTCCCATGACTTCGGGTTCGTCCGGCATGAGTTCGGCCAACAGACGGCCGAGGCGGATTGCCTCGGCGCCGAGGTCCTCACGGGTCAGCCGATCGCCGGCACTGGCGGTGTGGGCCTCGTTGAACACCAGGTAGATAACCGCCAGCACCGACCGGAGCCGATCGGGCAGGTCGGCTTCCCCCGGCACCCGCAGCGGGATTCCGGCGTCGCGGATCTTGCCCTTGGCCCGGACCAGCCGCTGGGCCATGGTCGGCTCCGGCACCAGAAACGCCCGGGCGATCTCGGCGGTGGTGAGCCCGCCGAGAAGCCGGAGGGTGAGGGCCACCTGGGCGCCGGTGCCGATCGAGGGGTGACAACAGGTGAAGATCAAACGCAGTTGGTCGTCGCCCACGGCACCCTCCTCATCGAATTCGTCGTCCCCGTCGGCCGGGTCGTCCGGCGCCTGCAACCGCGCCGCCTGGGTGGAGCGGTCCATTCGGGACGACTCCCGCCGGACCCGGTCGATCGCCCGGTGGCGGGCGGTGGTGATGATCCACCCCGCCGGGCTGCCGGGGATCCCGGTGGATGGCCACCGCTCCATCGCCACGGTGAAGGCATCCTGGACCGCGTCCTCGGCGACGTCGATGTCACCGAAGACCCGGACCAGCACCGCCACCGCCCGCCCGTATTCCCGGCGGAAGACCCATCCGATCTCCGGTGCTCCCAGAGCCGGCGCGTCGGGCATCGGAGCTAGCTGACGTCCCTCTGGAACGGGCGTACTTCGATCGGGAGGGTGGTGGCTCGGGCGCATTTGCGTCCCCACTCCAGGGCGGCGTCGAGATCCGGTGCCTGGATGATGGTGAGCCCGCCCAGGTGCTCTTTCCCCTCGACGTAGGGGCCGTCGGTGGTGAGCATCTCGCCGTCCTGGAGGCGCACCACGGTGGCGGTGGTCGGCGGGAACAGCCCGTCGGAAAAGACCCAGGCACCGGCCGCCTTCATCTCGTCCGCCAACGCATTCACGTCGCGGGTGATCTCGGCTAGGTCCACGGACGCCGGGGGAGGGCCGTCCGGCTGATACACGCTGAGTAGGTACTGCTTCATCGTCGCTCGCTCCTTGTGGGTAGCACCGGCACCACGCCGGCGTCACCCTCTAGACGAATGGGATCGACCCGATCGACACCAATTATCGATTAATCGTCGACCGGGAGAATTCTTCGCCGCCCCGGGCGCCCATCGTCGACCACCGGTTCGGAACCGTCCCCTCCGGGTTCAGCCGGGTCGCGCCGCGCCGGCGGCGGTCCGGGCCAGGATCCCCAGGGTGGCCCGGAGCGCACCCTCGGACAGGACCGGGAAGATTCCGGCTTCCTTCCAGACGGGGTCGATCGTCGACCAGTCGTAGTAGGAGGTGACCAGGGTTCCGTCCTCGACCGGCTCGAGCTGGTATCCGTAGATGTGGCCGATCGGCGGGCGGATCTCGCCGAGGACCGTCCAGGCGATCTCCCGGTCGGGAACAAAGGTGGTGATGGTGACGGTGACGTCGTAATGCCCCATGGGGTAATCGTTGAGCGCTTCGCGGTCCATATGGACGACGAAGGTGTCGCCGACCGCGGTCACCGGCTCCCCGGTGGCGTCCATCAGCATCCCCGAGCTGTCGATCGCCACGTGGCCGTGGGGATCCGACAACACACCGAAGATGGTGGCCGGCTCGGCCGGGATCGTCCGCTGAACTTCGATCCGCTCGTCGGTCATGGATTTCATCCTGCCAGCTTCGGCGGGATGGGGCGGGGCCTGGCGTTTCTCGGTTAGTTGCATCATAGAACGCAGTCCGATAGCGTGCATTTCATGACAGAACTCGCGCCAATGGCTCCGGAGCTCGAGGGGGGAGGGACCGCCAACCCGGCGGCGGCCCGCTCCAAACGGCGGCGGACGGTGGTCTTCGTGGTCACCGCACTGGGCGCCTTCATGGCCTCGCTCGACCTTTCGATCGTCAATGTCGCCTTTCCGGCCCTGGAGCGTTCGTTCCCCCACGATTCCCGGGCCGCGTTGGCCTGGGTGATCACCGGCTACAGCATCGTGTTCGGCTCGCTCCTGGTGACCGCCGGGCGCACCGCTGACCGGCTCGGGCGCCGGCGCCTGTTCTTCGGCGGCCTGGCCGTCTTCAGCCTCGGTTCGGCCCTCTGCGGGTTGGCCCCCTCGGTCGCCCTCCTGATCGCCGGTCGTCTGATCCAGGGCGCCGGAGCCGCCGCCATGCTCCCGGCGTCATTGGCCCTCCTCCTCGGTGCCTTTCCCACCGAGCGCCGCTCCCAAGTGGTGGCGCTGTGGGGCGGGGTGGGGGCGCTGGCCGTCGCCACCGGACCGTCGTTGGGTGCCGCCCTCATCTCTGCCGGTGGGTGGCGACTGGTGTTCTACGTCAACCTGCCGATCGCCGCCTTTGCCTGGCTGGTCGGTCGTCGGGTGCTCACCGAGACCGTCACTCCCGGCACCCATGGCGTACCCGACTATCTCGGAGTCGCCCTGGTGAGCCTCGGACTGGCGAGCTTGGTGCTGGCCATCTCCGAAGGGCCGTCGTGGGGCTGGGCCAGTGGCCGGATCATCGGTCTCATCCTCGTGGCGGTGGCTCTGGTTGCCGCCTTCGTCCGCCGCTCGTCTCGCCACCCCCACCCGGTGCTGGATCTGAAGCTCTTCTCCGCCCGCTCCTTCAGCGTGGCCAACGCGGCGACCCTGCTGTACTCGATGGGCTTCTTTGCCATGTTGCTCGGCAACATCCTGTTCCTCACCAGCGTCTGGGACTACTCGATCCTGGGGGCGGGTCTGGCGGTGACACCCGGCCCGCTGGTGGTGGCGGCGGTCTCGGCGCCGGCGGGCAAACTGGCCGCCCGGATCGGATTCCGCCCGGTGTTGCTGGTCGGTTTCCTGTTCTTCGCCGGGGGACTGGTCTTGTACGCGCTGCGGGTCGGGCTGGCGCCCGCCTACCTGTCGGAGTGGTTGCCGGCCACCTTGATCACCGGACTGGGGATCGGACTGACCTTCCCGGTGTTGAGCGCGGCGGCGGTCTCCAGCCTCCACGCCGAGCGGTTCGCGGTCGGGAGCGCCGTCAATCAAACCGCCCGCCAGATCGGTGGCGCCTTCGGGGTGGCCATCCTGGTGGTGATCCTCGGCACCCCCGGCACCCGGGCAGCCGCCCTCACCGGGTTCCAACACCTCTGGTTGTATGCGGCGTTGATGGCCCTGGCGTCGGGCGGATTGTGTGCGCTGCTCAAGGGCCGGGTGGCGCCGGTGAGCGCCAAGGCGGTGGCGGCGGCGGTGACGCCGGCGTCGGTGGCGGCCGGAGTTGCCCCGCTCGGCTAGGTGCCACTCCTTCCCCCCGGGCGCCGGGTGATTGGCGCCTCGCCTGACTACAGTGCGGGTGGTGAAAACCCGATTCCGCCCCCACCGGCCTTCGATCGGGTTGAAGCCCGCCCTGATGGCGGCGGCGCTGGCCGCGGCACTCACCGGGTCCCTGATGGGACCGGCCACCGCGGCGGCGGCATCCCCGGCGCCAGTCGCGCTGCCTCACGTCGGCCACGTGTTCGTCATCGCCCTCGAGAACGAGAGTGCGACGTCGACGTTCGGCTCGCCGGCGGCCGATCCGTATCTCGCCACCACCTTGCCGAGTGAAGGGGCCTTCCTGCCCAACTTCTACGCCACCGGTCATGAGAGCAACGACAACTACATCTCGATGGTCTCCGGACAGCCGGCCAACATCTTCAACCAGGTCGACTGCCCCCTGTATCTCGACTTCTTCAATCTGTTCACCCTCGCCGGGATCGACGAGGGGTTGGGCTGCATCTTCCCGGCGGGGACCCCGAACGTCGGGAACCAGTTGACCACGGCCGGGCTGACCTGGAAGACCTACCAGCAGGACATGGGGAACGTCCCGAGCCGGGAAGCCGCCGCCTGCGGCCATCCGACCGTCAACTCCTACGACGGCACCCAGAGCGCGGTGGCCGGGGACGGGTATGCGACCCGCCACGACCCCTTCGTCTACTTCCACTCGGTCATCGACAACCAGTCCTACTGCAACGCCCACGTGGTGGCGATGGGGAGCACCAGCGGCGCGATGCCGGCGACCGCGGTGGCGGGGGAGACGGGGCTGGCCACCGATCTGCGGACGGTGGCCACCACCCCGAACTACTCGTTCATCACCCCCAACCTCTGCAACGACGGCCACGACTTCCCCTGCACCAATCAGACCGGCGGCACCTCGGCGCTGGCCGACATCGACAGCTTCCTCTCGACCTGGGTGCCGCTGATCACCTCGTCGCCCGCCTTCCAGCAGGACGGCTTGCTCGAGATCACCTTCGACGAAGGCACCACCACCGACGCCGCCGCCTGCTGTGGGGAGACTCCGGGGCTCGGCTCCCTGCTGCCGGGGATCTTCGGCGCCGGGGGTGGGCGGGTCGGCGCGGTGCTGCTCTCCCCGTTCATCGCCCCCGGGACCACCACCTCGACGGCCTACAACCACTTCTCCGCCCTGGCCTCGATCGAGACCAATTTCGGACTGCCCCGCCTGGGGGAGGCCCAAACCGTGACCAGCCTGTTCGGGCCCGACGTGTACACCCGTCCCACCGGGCACTGACCGGCTCGGAGGTCGGGAACCCGCCCCCCCCGAAACCGGGGGAGC
>DATARI010000242.1:0-8785 GCA_036264255.1 Acidimicrobiales bacterium
GGTGCAGGATCCGGTCCCCGCCGCCAGGGTGGCGCTACACAAAGTGGTCGCACCGGTGGTGAAGGCGACCGTCCCGGTCGGGGGACCCCCGGTCCCGGTGACGGTGGCCGAATAGGTCACGATGTTCCCCGAGACCACCGAGGTGGGGTTGACCGTGATGGCGGTGGTGGTCGGGGCGTGGGAGACGGTGAGGGTGGTGGTCCCCGACGAGCCGGCGAAGCTGGAGCCCGACGTCGGGGTGAAGCTCCCGGTGACGGTGTCGGTGCCCGGTGGGGCGTTGGTGGCCGTGCAGCTGCCGACCCCGCCCACCAGGGTCCCGGTGGTGCAGAGGGTGGTGGACCCGGTGGCGAAGGTGACCGTCCCGGTCGGGGTCCCCGAGCCGGAGGTCACGGTGGCCGAATAGGTGACGGTCGCCCCCGGGGCCACCGAGGTCGGCGAGACGGTGACCGTCGTGGTGGTGGGAATCGGTGCCCCGGTGCCCTCGAAGGCGCCGATCGAACATGGATTCCCCCTCACGATCCCCCGCTGGTCGACCGCCGGGCAGAGGGCTCCTGGCTCAACGCCGATGGCCGGGCTCCCGGCCGACAGCGCCTCGGTCAGGGTCGGGCCACCGTTGTTGGCCAACGGTCCGAGCAGCGGGTTGGACGACGACAGGTCATGGTTGGCGGTGGTGAACTTGCAGGTGGAGCCGATGTCCTCGTTGTAGCCGTTGGACACCACCGGGGTATTGGCGCACTCATTGTGGGTGAGCGGGATCCCGGCCTGGTCGTTGGCCAGGATCGTCCCCAGCAGATTGGCCGAACCGCCGTTGAAGAGACCACCACCGGCGCTCCCGGCAGCCTGGGAAGTCTGGTTTCCCGAGATGGTGACGTTCTTCAGCACCAGGTTTGCGCCACTGTTGAAGATGCCCGCACCCTCAAACGCCCCGAGGTTGTTCGCGACGGTGTCGTCGATCATGGACAGCCCAGTGTTGTTGAAGATGCCCGCCCCGTCACCGTCACCCGAAGCGGTGGCCACGATGGCGTTCCCACTGATGGTGGAGTAGTAGATGGCATCGAGCGGCGCGGAGTTCCCACCGTAGAAACCGGCGCCAAATTGGGTCGGATTCCCCGCGACGATCTGGTTGTTCGAGATCGACGAGGCGATGACGGTGGCGACCGTCACGATCGAATAAATTCCGGCCCCGTCAACGCTGGCCGAGTTGCCCGACACGCTGGATGCGTTGACCAGCAGGGTGGCACCGGAGTTGAAGATGCCACCACCGCCAGCGGTTGGGGCGATGGCGCTGTTACCGGTGACGGTGGCCCCCGAGATGCAGACGTTGGAAGCCGGGATCGGCAACGGAGGAGCCGGGACCGGGGAGATGCTCGTGCTGCACTTGGACCCTGTCGAGCCGATCAGTAATACTCCACCCCCCTGACCGGTCACGGCGGAATTGTTGCTGACGCTGGTGCCGTTGTTGACCAGCAGGCCCCCGGCATTCTGGAAAATGCCTCCGCCATTGTTTGCCGCCGAGTTAAGGGTGATGCTGACACCACTGAACGTATCCTCGGCGGTGGGTGCACTGGGGGTGATAGAAACCCCACCACCGCTTCCTGGCGTCGCGGTGTTGCCGGAGATCGACCCTCCGGTCATGGTGAGGCCCCCACCTCCAACGTCGTCGAAGATGCCTCCCCCACTGCTGGCCTTGTTGCCGCTGATCGTCACCCCGTTCAGGGTGGGGCCGACTCCGCCGAGATTGAACTCGTTGTAGAGGCCACCACCGTTCGTGGCCGCAGTGTTGCCGGTGATCGAGGAGCCAGCGGCCATCGAGACCTGCCCGAAGGCGAGGACACCGCCGCCATTACCCGACGCCGCGTTGCCGGAGACAGTGACGCCATCGAGGGTCGCGGGGGCATGGGCTCCGGTATCCACGATGGCGATGCCGCCGCCGCCCGTCGCGGTGTTAGTGGCGATCGTCCCTCCAGAGCTGGTGGATGTGCCGAGGTTAAGGGCGGCGTCTTGGCTTACGATCCCACCCCCGTCCACAACGGCCGAGTTGTGCTCTATGTCGACCCCGGTGGCCGTAAACGGTCCATCGTTGGCAATACCGCCACCGGATCCCCCCGTCGTCGAGTTCTGGGTCACGGTGAACCCCGTGGCGTTGAAGGTGCCGGTATTGAGAACCCCCCCGCCCCCGAGGGTAGTGGTGTTGCCGGTCACCGTGACGGTGTTGGCGGTGAGCTGTCCGACCGAGTCGTTGGAAATCCCTCCTCCGAGTCCAGCCGTGCTGCTCTGCACGGTGACTCCCGAAAGGGTGAGGTTTCCACGGTTTTCGATGCCGCCACCGTTGCCGGCTGTCTTGCCGTTGGCGACGGTGAGGTTGAAGATGGTCACCGCTCCGGTCGTGGTGGCGAGCACCACGAAGACCTGCGAGGTTCCGCCGCCGCTCACGACGGTGGAAGCAGATCCGTTGCCGGTGATGGTGAGCCCCAGGCCCGTCGCATTGGAGATGCCAAGGGACCCGGCGGTCAAGATGATTGTCCCGGTAAGCCCGGAAGTGAAGGTGATCGCGTCGCTACCGGCGCCCGAATCGGTGTTGTATTGCTGGATGGCGTTGCGCAGCGTGCACAGGCCGGTGCCCGAAACGCAGTTGGCGGGCGTACCCCCGGTATCAGCCAGGGTATTCACCACGTAGGTGGCGGCTGCCCCGGCTGGCACCGCCGTGGAGATCTGGAGGACGCCGAACAGCAGCAAGGAGGCGCCGAGCAACCCACCGGCGCCCGCCAACCGCCGGCGGGAGTGCACGACGTCCGAGCTTCGAGCGAGACGCTCCGAGCGTCCCTCTTGAGCAAGTCCCGACCAACGCGAACCAGCCGACTCAGCCATCTCAGTCCCCTCGTTGTCAGTACGGGGGAAGGGTATGTCTTGGCAACACAGTGGTCAACAGAGTGTCGATGCGATTTAGAGGACCTCACCCTTCACCCGATGTCGTGAAAGGACGTCGACGGGGACGAACAGGATGACCGCGTAACAGAGGAGGGCGACGGCGGTGGCCAGGGCCATGGTGAGCGATGGACCGTTGCTCATGTTGCCCACGAACTTGGCCCCCGAACTCCACGCCGCCAGGATTGCCAGCAGCGCCACGCCGGCGACGGCGATCATGGGGCGGTTTCCGATGAGCATTGTCCGGACCACCGCCCCGGCGGCCGTGACCACCAGGAGGGTGCCGAGGAGGGCGTGGAGGGACAGTCCTACCGGGCCGTCTGCCACCGCGTGGGCAAAGGCGGTGAATGCGCTTTTACCCTGGTCAGACGCCGGAAGGTGGCCATAGAGGTTGACCCAAATGCCGAGCCCGAACTCGAGGAGCAGCATCACCATGGCGGCCAACGAGTTGGCCCGCAATCCGAACGCCCGTTTGGAGGCGCGGTCTTGGGCGATGGAGTCGGTGGAGCTCATACCATCACCTTCCCGCCGGCGATGTCCAGGGTGGCGCCGGTGATCCACGAGGAGGCCGACGAGCCGAGAAACATGGCGGCGGACGCCACGTCTTCGGGCTGGCCGATCCTCCCGAGGGGGAACATCGCCCCCATGGCTCGACGGTCCCCTTCCGGCACCCAGGCGCGCATCTTGTCGTTCTCGATGGCTGACGGAGCGACGCAGTTCACCCGGATTCCTTGGTGGCCATACTCATTGGCCAGGTGGCGGCTGAAGGCGATGACCCCGGCCTTGGCCGCCGCATAGGCGGCGGATGATTTCGCCGGCTGGCGGGCGGCCGCCGACGCCATGGTGATGATCACTCCGGAGTGTCGGTCGATCATCCCCGGAAGGAACGCCGACACGGTGAGAAAGGTGGAGGTGAGATCGCTGTCGATGACCTCGCGCCAGTGGGCGCCGCTCTCGGTGGCGGTGGGAAGCGGCATGCCGTTGCCCCCGGCAAAGGGGGCCAGGATGTCGACGGGGCCCAGTTCTGCCTCGACCTGGGCCTGGAGGTCTCGCATGTCCTCTTCCACCGTGCAGTCGGCCGAGACCACGAGGGCGCGGACATCCAGGGCCTTGAGGCTCTCGACGGTGGACGCCAGTGCGTCCGGGTCTCGTCCGACGACGGCCACGTTGCAGCCATTGGCGGCGAAGGCGAGGGCGGTGGCGGCCCCGATCCCCCGGGACCCGCCGGTGATGACGGCCAGCTGGCCGGCGAGGTCGGGGTACCGGCCAGCGGTGCTCTCGGGACTGAGGGCGGGGTGGTGCATGGTCAGGAACCTCCTGGAATTGGGGACAGAGATGACGGGGTGGGTGGCCGATCGATTCGGCTCACGTGACGGGAGTCCGGTGACTCCACCCACGACGCCCGAACCGAAGGGCGACAACAATGCCGATGGGAATGGCGAACCAGGGGAAGAAATGCCCGTGACCGGCGTCGGCGAAGGCATTCCCGACCGACACGGCCACGATGATGGCCATCACGAGAGGGAGAAAGATCCGCCCGCCCGGTCGTCGGCGGGGGAGTCGCCTAGGGGTGGCCGACCCGAGCAGAGGGAGGTCGGCGAGGAGTCCCGAGAGGTCACCGCGGGTTCGGGCCCCGAGGGCACGCTCGGTTCGCTCTCCGAATTCGGCCATGTCCAACCGCCCGGCCTCGAAGTGTTGATTCAGCCGCCGTGCCACCGAGTCACGCTCCTCGTCCGAGACCCGGAGACCCGCCTCCTCGGACGGGACCGGCGCCCCCGAGGGGGAATCGGCGAAGGCAGCCGGATCGCTTCCCCACCACGAAGAGCCGGTGGCATACCCCGACCCCGGGCCCCAACCACAGGGGCGACTGGTCTGCCGCCGTTTCGTGCCCGTTGGCTCATTCATTGTTGGCTCCTCCTTCCGCTCCACCCGGCTCGCTGGCCAGATGCGTCCGTGTCGGTATTATCCTAGTTAAATATGATCTTTTGTCAACACAATCATCAAACTCTAGGATCTGCCCATGTCCGCTGACCTTCCCCAACCGGTCGGGCCCTCGGTTGCGCCTCCGAGCGTGGCCTTTACGGTGTCCCGCCTCGGGTTCACGGTGAGCCAGGCCTTTGCGCACGGGTTGCAGCCCCTCGGGATTGAACCTCAGCACTTCGGGCTCCTCCGGATCCTCCTGTTCGCCGAAGGCGAGTCCCAACGAGCCATCGGGTCCAGCCTGGGCATTCCGCCCAACCGGATGGTCGCCCTGGTCGACGACCTGGAGGCCCGGGGGGCGGTCAAGCGGACCAAACACCCCACCGACCGGCGCGCCCACGCGTTGTCGCTCACCCCGAAGGGCAGAAAGCTGTTCGAGTCCGCCTTCGAAGTCTCGATGTCGGTGGAGGGGCGCCTCTGCGAAAACCTCTCCGGGGACGACCGGGAACAGCTCCTCGACCTCCTGGGTCGACTCAACCCCCTCACCGAGGTGCCCGAAGGGGTGCACCCCGGACTCACGGCCTGATCGACGGAGGCCCACTCCAGGCGGTATCGCACCGTGGCGGCACACCCGTTTCGTACCATCGGCCTATGCCGAAAACCGTGAAACGTCACCGCTGCATCGACTGCGGGGCCACCACCGTCCAGTGGGTGGGCCGGTGCCCGACCTGTGGGGAGTGGAACACCCTCATCGAGGAGTCGGAGCTCGATCCCCTGGTGCAAGCGGTGAACGAGCTGGATCTCTCCTCGATGCCGGTGCCGCTCTCGTCGGTCGACGTCGCCGAGGCAGCCGCGATTCCCTCGGGGATCGCCGAGTTCGACCGGGTGCTCACCGGTGGGCTGGTCCCGGGGTCGGTGACGCTGTTGGGTGGGGAGCCGGGCATCGGGAAGTCCACCCTGCTCCTCCAGGTCCTGGCCGCCCGAGCGGCGGCGGGCCACCGGGTCCTCCTGGTGTCGGCGGAGGAATCAGCCCACCAGGTCCGTCTCCGGGCGGAGCGACTCGGCCCGATTCCCCCCGGCCTGTTGATCCTGTCGGTGACCGACGTCGGGGCGGTCATCAACGCGGTGGTCGAGGCCGAGCCCGAACTGGTGGTGGTGGACTCCATCCAGGCGGTGGCGATCGGCCGAGCGGTCGCCGGCGAGCGGCGGCCGGGCGGGGTGCCGGGAAGTGTCACCCAGGTCCGGGAGTGCGCCGATCAACTGGTCGGGATGGCCAAGGCCCGTGGCGTGGCCACCGTGCTGGTCGGCCACGTGACCAAGGACGGGTCGCTGGCCGGACCCCGGGCCCTCGAGCACATGGTGGATACCGTTCTGAGCTTCGACGGCGACCGTCACCACGCCCTCCGCATTCTGGTGGCGGTGAAACACCGGTTCGGCCCCACCGGGGAGCTGGGGCTGTTCGAAATGGGCGACCAGGGCCTCACCGTGGTCGACGACCCCGGGCGCCTGCTGCTCGGGGATCGAAAGGCGGGTGTCCCCGGAGGCATCGTGCTCCCGGCCATGCAAGGGCGTCGGACCTTACTGGTGGAACTCCAGGCCCTGGTGGCCACCGGGGTGAGCACCCAGTCGAAACGTTCGGTGGTCGGCCTCGATCCCGGACGGCTGACCATGATCCTGGCCGTGTTGGACCGCCACTGCGGGATCCCGTTCCTCGGGTTCGACGTCTTCGCCTCGGTGGCCGGTGGGATCCGGGTGACCGAGCCCGCCGCCGATCTGGCCATCGCCATGGCGGTGTCCTCAGCGTCGTCGCGGGAGCCGCTCCCCGCCGATCTGGCCGCCGTCGGGGAGATCGGGCTGGCCGGGGAGATCCGGCAGGTGAACAACCTTCCCCGCCGGCTCGAAGAGTGCGCGCGGCTCGGCATCACCCGGGTGGTGGTCCCGGCCTCGTCTCCGCCCGGCCCGGCGGGTGTGGAGCTCATACGGGTGGCGACGGTGGCCGATGTCTTCCTGCAGCTCGGTCACCCACCGGTTGATGATCCATGGCCACTTGTGGATCCTGGTGACTGGCTTGACGAGGACGACCAGCGACGCTGACAGGTACGCTGCGGGAGTGGTGAGCACCCGCCAGAGTTCGGCGCTCGACGATGCCCTGGCCATGGCCGCTCCCGGTCGGCCGCTGCGGGACGGCCTCGACCGGATCCTGCAGGCAAAACGGGGTGGATTGGTGGTGGTGGGGGACGACCCCGAGGTCCTGTCCATCTGCACCGGCGGATTCCTCCTCGATGCCGAGTTCAGCCCCCAGCGCCTGTCGGAGCTGGCCAAGATGGACGGGGCCATCATCCTGGCCCGGGACGCCTCCCGCATCGCCCGGGCCAACGTCCACCTGATGCCGAAGTCCACCATCCCGACCACCGAGACTGGCACCCGGCACCGCACCGCCGAGCGGGTGGCGAGGTCCATCGACGTGCCGGTCCTCTCGGTGTCGGCGGCGATGTCGGTGATCGCCATCTACCGCCACGACCAGAAGCACACCCTCCAGCCCATCAGCTGGCTGCGAGACCGGGCGGATCAGGCGCTCGCCACCCTCCAGCGGTTCCGGAGCCGGTACGACGTGGCCCTCAACGGGCTGTCCACCCTCGAGGTGGAGGACACCGTGTCGGTGGGAGACGTCACCGGGGTGCTCCAGTCAGCCGAGATGGTGGTGCGCATCGCCAGGGAGGTGTCGGGCTACCTGGTGGAGCTGGGGGACGACGGGCGACTGGTGCGGCTCCAGCTGGCAGAGCTGGTTGACGGGGTGGAGCAGTCCCTGCGCCTGGTGGTCCAGGACTACCTGCGGGTCGCCTCCTCCGATCCCACCAAGCGGCGGGCGCAGGTGGACCGGGCGGTGGGGATGCTGGCCAGTCTGGCCTCCGACGAACTCCTCAACGTGCAGAAGGTGGCCGACGTCCTCTCGCTGCCGGCCACCGCCACCGACACCCACGCCGGGGTGGAGCCCCGCGGCTATCGGCTGCTGGCCCGCCTCCCCCGCTTCTCCGACGCCATCATCGAGCGGATCGTGGACCGGTTCGTCAACCTCCAACAGATCATGCGGGCCTCGTTGTCCGAGTTGGAACAGGTCGAAGGGGTGGGAGTGGCCAAGGCCCGCTCCGTGAAAGACGGGCTGATCCGATTGGCGGAGACGAGCATTTTCGAGCGTTACCAGTAGCAACCGCCGGGGATTCCGGCAACGGAAGTGCTGGCCCCAAGGGCCGATGAAGGGAAGAGTGGCTCCTCCGTGTATCCTGGTGTGCTCGCTCTATCGCTGTCCCGATGACGCTCACCTGCCCGGGATCAGCATGCAACGCCAGGAGGCTCGGTGTTCGACATCGGTGACAAGGTCGTTTATCCGCACCACGGCGCGGCAGTCGTTGAACGACGTGAAACAAAAGAGGCATTCGGGAAGAAGCAGGAATACCTGGTTCTCCGCCTGGCCTATGGCGATCTCACGTTGATGGTTCCCTCCGACAACACCGAGGGGGTGGGGCTGCGGGAGGTCATCAACGACGAAGAGGTCGAAGAGGTCTTTGCGGTGCTCCGGAAGAAGGAAGCCCGGATGCCGACCAACTGGTCCCGCCGGTACAAGAACCACTCCGAGAAGCTGCGGTCCGGTGACATCTACCAGGTGGCCGAAGTGGTGCGGAACCTCTCGATCCGTGACAAGGACAAGGGCCTGTCGGCCGGCGAGAAGCGGATGCTCAGCCGGGCCCGGCAGATCCTGGTGTCCGAGCTCACCTTTGCCCTCGCCGTCGACGAGGAGACGGCCGAGAAGCGGCTCGACGAGGAACTTCCCTGAGCCGACCCGGGCCGATCTGGGCCGTGGTGGTGGCCGGCGGGTCCGGGAGCCGGTTCGGAAGCCAAAAGCAGTTCCTCCCCTTGGATGGAAAACCGGTGGTGGCCTGGT
>DATARI010000065.1:0-4802 GCA_036264255.1 Acidimicrobiales bacterium
GGAGGGGGCCCCCCCTCCTCGCCACCCGCGGTTAGGCCGGCTGGTAGATCAGCAGAAGGGTGCCGCCCTCCGCCACCTGGCTGGTGAGGGTGAGCTCGGAGACCAGGTCGGCGTCGGGGAACAGGCGCTTGCCGCTCCCGAGGATGATGGAGAAGACCATCAGCCGGTACTCGTCCACCAGTCCGTGCTCGACCAGGGTGTGGACGAGCTGGCTGCTCCCCTCCACCAGCAGGTCGCCGCCGGGCTCGGACTTCAGCTTGGTGATCTCGGCCACCACGTCGCCCCGGAGCACGGTGGTGTCGCCCCAGGTCGCCTCGTCGTCAGCCAGCGTGGACGACACGACGTACTTGGGCACGCTGTTCATCTTCGCCCCGAACTCGTCGCCGCCCATCGATGGCCAGGCGGCGGCGAAGGCCTGGTAGGTCACCCTCCCGAGGAGAAGCGCGTCGGCGGCCATCAGCTCGTCGACCTTGAACTTGCCCCCTTCGGGACCGCGTTCGAATTTGAAGGTCCACCCCCCGTTCTTGGTTCCCTCCGCGCCACCCGGGTCTTCCATCACCCCGTCCAGCGACACGAACTCCGTGACGACGATCCTGCTCATGGCCATGCCTCCTTGTGTCTGCGCCGGCAACTTGCCGGCCGTCACTGCAACTACGAACGGGATGGCGCCCGATCGACACTCCGGCTGATTCTTTTTCCGGGGGATCCCGGGCGCCTCCCGGCTGGCGTCACCGGCCGCGAATCCGGGCATAGGGCATTCATCTCGCCGCGCGGCATGAAACGAACCACAAAAGGGTAAGTTCAATGCCGACGGCGCATCCGAGGCCTCCGCCCGCCGTCCCAACCCCGATTGTGACAGCTGAGGAGCAGCTATGGGCGATCTGTTGACGAGTCTGGACAATACCGCCCTGACCAGCCGATTCTTGGCTACGCGGGCACTCACCGACTCGCTCGCCGCCCCCCTGTCGGCGGAAGACCAGACGGTGCAGTCGATGCCCGACGTGAGCCCCACGAAGTGGCATCGCGCCCACACTGCGTGGTTTTTCGAAACCTTTCTGCTCGGCCCCAAACTGAAGGGCTACGAGCACTTCCACCCCGCCTACGAGTACCTGTTCAACTCCTACTACGAAGGGGTCGGCGCCCCCTATCCCCGCGACCAGCGCGGGCTCCTCTCCCGTCCCGGGATCGACGACATTGCCGACTACCGGGCGCACGTGGACGAGGCGATGGAGCAGTTGCTGGCCCAACCCCTCGACAACCCCACCCTCGGGTTGATCGATCTCGGCATCCATCACGAGCAACAGCACCAAGAGCTCCTGTTGATGGACATCAAGAACGTGCTGTGGCGCAACCCCCTCCACCCCTCCTACACCGAATTGGTCGCCCCCGGCCCCGGGAGCTGGGACCCACCGGTGACCAACTGGACCGAGCACCCTGGCGGCATGGTGGATATCGGACATCAGGGGACCGGCTTCGCCTTCGACAACGAATGCCCGCGCCATACCGAGCTGCTCAGCCCCTATGCCATCGCCGACCGGCCGGTGACCTGCCAGGAGTGGGTGGCCTTCATGAACGACGACGGCTACCGCCGACCCGAGTTCTGGCTGTCGGACGGGTGGGCGACGATCCAGAACCAGGGCTGGGACTCACCCCTGTACTGGACCCGGGTGGACGCCCAGTGGCACATCTTCACGCTGGGCGGCTCCCGACCCATCCATCCCAATGAGCCGGTCTGCCACATCAGCTACTACGAAGCCGACGCCTATGCCCGTTGGGCCGGCGCCCGGCTCCCGAGTGAGGCAGAGTGGGAGACGGCCTCCACTGCCGGAGCCGAGGGCGGCCACTTCCTCGACCCGGAGAAGCTCCACCCCACCGCCCTCTCCCCCAAGGGATTGGCGTCGGGGACCGTCCTCGGCGGCGACATCTGGTCCTGGACCTCCTCGTCCTATGCCCCCTACCCCGGGTTCGAGACCGCCGCCGGTGCCGTCGGTGAGTACAACGGCAAGTTCATGGTCAACCAGTACGTGCTGCGGGGCGGGTCCTGTGTCACCCCCGCCGACCACGTGCGCGCCACCTATCGAAACTTCTTCCCCCCGTCAGCCCGCTGGGCCTTCTCCGGCCTGCGCCTGGCCCGGAACGCCTGAGCGCGAACGGGAGCCTCAGTGACCGACAACCCGCCCGGGTTCATCGCGCCGACGCTCGACATCCATCTGACTCCGGAAGATCTCCGCGCCGCCCTCGAACGGGACGTCCGGAACGGCCTCACCTCCACCCCGAAGCAGCTACCGCCCGTCTACTTCTACGACGACCGGGGCAGCCAGCTCTTCGACCAGATCACCCGGCTCCCCGAGTACTACCCGACCCGGTCGGAGCGATGGATCCTCGAGACCTATGCCAAGGACATGGCCCACCTCTCCGACGCCGACACCCTGGTGGAGCTGGGCGCCGGCACCTGTGAGAAGTCGCGGGTCCTGCTCGATGCCATGCAGGCGACCGGCCGGCTGGCCCGCTACATCCCCCTCGACGTCAGCGACACCACCCTCTGGACCGCGGCCAATGCCCTGGCCGAGGACTATCCCGGCCTGGCGGTCTCCGCGGTGGTCGGCGACTTCCACCTCCACCTCGACCAGCTGCCCGGCGAGGGCCGCCGGCTCTTTGCCTTCCTGGGTGGGACCATCGGCAACCTCGACCCGGCCCAGCGCCGGCGGTTCCTGGTCGACCTGGACTGCGTGATGGACGCCGGCGACCGCCTCCTGCTCGGCACCGATCTGGTGAAGGACCGCCAACGATTGGTCGACGCCTATGACGACGCCGCCGGGGTGACCGCCGAGTTCAACCGGAACCTCCTCCATGTCCTCAACCGCGAGCTGGGGGCGAACTTCGACCCGTCCCGGTTCGAGCATGTGGCCAAATGGAACGAGGACGACCAGCGGATCGAGATGTGGCTGCGGTCGACCGGCGACCAGTCCATCCGGATTGCCGACCTCGACCTCGAGATCTCCTTCGCCGACGGGGAGGAGATGCTCACCGAGATCAGCACCAAGTTCACCCCCGACGCCCTGGAAGCGGAGCTGGAGGCGTGCGGGTTCGTGATCGATGCGATGTGGGCGTCGGAAGGTGACGAGTTCCTGATGACGCTCTGCCACCCCTACTGCTGAGGGCGCCCGCCGCCCTGACCACCGGGGGTCTCCAGTCGGCTCAGTGGGACCCTTCGACGAGCTGGTGGACCCGGGCCGGCTCCAGTCGGACCACCACCGCCTTGGAGGTCGGGGTATTGCTCTTCTCCGCGGTGCTGTCCAGAGGCACCAGGCCGTTGGCTTCGGGGAAATAGGCGGCCGCGCACCCACGGGCGGTCGGGAAGGAGACCACCCGGAACTGCTCGACCATCCGGTCCACCCCGTCGCTCCATTCACTGTGCAGGTCCACGCAGTCGCCGTCGGCGATGCCCAGAGCCTCGAGGTCGTCGGGATTCACGAACACCACCCGCCGCCCGTTTCGCACCCCCCGGTAGCGGTCGTCGAGGCCGTAGATGGTGGTGTTGAACTGGTCGTGGCTCCGGAGGGTCTGGAGGAGGAGGCGACCGGGTGGGCAGGCCAGCGGTTCCAGCCGGTTGACGGTCAGGTGGGCGCGTCCGGTGTCGGTGTCGAAGCGCCGGTCGTCCCGGGCCGGGTGGTAGAGCATGAAGCCGCCATCGGCCCGGATCCGGGTGTTGTAGTCCTGATGCCCGGGTACGGTCCGGGAGATCCGGTCCCGAATGCGGTCGTAGTCCCCCGCCAGCGCCGTCCAGTCGATGGGCACCCGGTCGGCCAGCGTGGCTCGGGCCAGCCGGCAGACGATGGCCACTTCGCTGAGCAGCTGGGGCCCGGCCGGGGCGAGCTTGCCGGTCGACGGGTGGACCATGCACACGGTGTCTTCGACGCTGACGAACTGGGGCCCGCTGGATTGGAGGTCGGTCTCGGTCCGGCCCAAGGTGGGCAGGATCATCGCGCTGGCACCGGTGACGACATGGGAACGGTTGAGCTTGGTGGAAACCTGGACCGAGAGCCGGGTTCCCCGCATGGCCGCTTCGGCCACCGCGGTGTCGGATACCGCGCTGATGAAGTTCCCGCCCAGCCCCATGAACACCGAGACGTCCCCGTCCCGCATCCGGCGGACCGACTCCACCACGTCCCATCCGTTCTCTCTCGGCATCGGGATCCCGAATTCCGCCTCCAGCGCGTCGAGGAATTCGGGATGGGGGGATTCCCAGATCCCCATGGTCCGGTCGCCCTGCACGTTGCTGTGGCCGCGGACCGGACACGCCCCGGCTCCGGGCTTGCCGATGTTCCCCCGCAGCAACAAGAGGTTGACGATCTCCCGGATGGTGTCGACCGCCTTGCGGTGCTGGGTGAGTCCCATCGCCCAGCAGACGATGACCCGCTCGGCCCGGAGATAGCGGTGGGCGAAGGCGTCGATCTCCTGACTGGTCAACCCGGTGGCAGCCAGCACCGCCGCCTCGTCGAGGCCCTCCAGGTGGGCGCGCAGCGCCTCGAGCCCGTCGCAGTGCTGGTCGAGGAAGGCCTGATCGAGGACGGTACCGGGGGCGGCCTCCTCGGCCGCCAGCACCCGGGCCGACACCGCCTGAAGGAGGGCCATGTCCCCACCCAGCCGGATCTGGAGGAACTGGTCGGCCATCGGGGTGCCGGACCCGACGATCCCGCTGACCCGCTGGGGGTTCTTGAACCTCAGCAGGCCGGCCTCGGGGAGCGGGTTCACCGCCACGATCTGGGCGCAGCCCCGCTTGGCCTCCTCCAGGGCGGTGA
>DATARI010000215.1:0-9082 GCA_036264255.1 Acidimicrobiales bacterium
GTGACCTACAGCGTGAAGGTGGCCCCGACCACTGGGACCGGCGTCCCGACCGGGACGGTCACCTTCAAGGTGGGAGCCACGACGCTGTGCGCTACCCCAGCTCTGGATGGTTCGGGCAACGCCAGCTGTTCTGCCGCCAACGCCCCGGTGGGCACCGACACGGTGACCGCGACCTACAGCGGGGATGCCACCTTTGCCAGCTCGTCGGGGACCACCACTGAGACGGTGAGCGGAATCCCAGCTCCGACCAACCTCACCGCCACCGCGGTCTCCGCCCATGAGGCCGACCTGTCTTGGACAGCCTCTCCGGGTGCCACCAGCTACAACGTCTTACGCTCGACGGACGGGGTGAACTTCTCCCAGGTGGCCACCGGGATCACCGGAACGGGCTACGCGGACGCCCAGAACCTCCGCCTTCCCGGTTCGGGCAGCGTGTCAACCCCGAGCTCGGGCGCCTTGGCCGTCACCGGCGATATCGACATCCGGGCCAAGGTCTCGCTCGACAACTGGACGCCTTCGGGCTTCGAGTATCTCGTCACGAATGGGCTGTCCCCGAGCGCCTGGGCCTATACCTTCTACGTCAACCCGGGTGGCAATCTGGCCTTCGCGTGGAGTTCCGACGGCACCATCCCCAACTTGCACTACAGCTACTCGCCGGTTCCCTCGTTCACCAACGGTTCGAACCATTGGCTGCGGGTGACCCGCAGTGCCTCGAGCGGAGTAGTGACCTTCTACACCTCCTCCGATGGGGTGAGTTGGAGCCAGCTCGGATCGCCGGTCTCCGGGCCAACCGGCTCGATGTACGCCGGCACCCAGCCGCTCAGCCTAGGCTCCTACGGCGCAGGGGCTAACGCCTTCCTTACCGGGGACCTCTACGACGCCGAGGTCCGCTCCGGCATCAGCGGGACCGTCGTCGCCTCCCCGGACTTCACCGCCGCATCGGGATCGTCCTTCTCCGACGCCGAGGGCAACCCCTGGAGCATCGGCGGGGGCGCCAGCCTCCAAGGTGGGCCCGCGCTCTCTTCGGGGACCACCTACGACTACAAGGTGCAGGCGGTCAATGCCGGCGGGGCATCGGGCTACTCGAACGTGGCGTCGACTACGACGCCGTCCGGCTGAGCTCACTGTCTCGACCCGGGAAGAAGAACTACATTCGCCTATGCTCGCGTTGGCGGCTAGAGCATTTGAGCACTGCTGCGAATCCGTCCTCCCGCCTCCCTCTTGGCCGGGAAGGTCACCCACCTCACTTGGGACGTACGAACGGTCGGGGGCACCGCTACGACGTAAAGCTGACCTCGATCTCCAGTCCACCCTCCGGACCTGGACGGGCGATGACCTTGGCACCATGAGCGGTGGCAATGGCGTGGACGATGGCCAGACCGAGCCCGTGTCCCTCGCCGTGTCGGACGCGCTCATTCCCGGTCTGCTGGAACGGCTGGAAGAGGCGCTCGACGTCAACGGCTGAGACCACCGGACCGGTGTTGCGCACCGAGAGACTGGCGCGCCCCGGAGCCGAGACGGTCAAGATCTCGACGTTGCCTCCGTCCCAGTTGTGGCGAACGGCGTTGTCCACCAGGTTCGCCACCAGGCTCTCGACCAGCCTGGGGTCGCCGATAGCCGTGGCCGGCACCAGGCTGGCGTCGATGCGGATGCCCCGGCGTTCCGCCTCTTGCCGGCGGCCAAAGAGGACCCGGTCGGTGAGCAGCCCAAGGTCGAACGACTCCCATTGCTCGACGCCCCGCTCGCTGGTGGCCATGGTGAGGAGGGCATCGACGAGGCGCTCCTGTTGTTCACCGAGCTGGAGCGCCTCTTCGCAAGCGGCCCGCAAGGCATCGATACTGGCGTCGGGATCGGCCAGTGCCACCTGCAGAAGTGTGCGCTGGCCCGCCAGCGGGGTCCGTAGCTCGTGGGATGCGTTCGCCACGAAGTGGCGCTGGGACTCGAACGAGGCTTCAAGCCGACCGAACAGCTCGTCGAGTGTCTTTCCGAGCTCGGTCAGCTCGTCGTCAGGGCCGGAGAGGCTGAGCCGCCGGTTCAGGTTGGTGGCGGAGATCTCCTGGGCGGTGGTGGTGATAGCCCGGAGGGGTCGGAGGAATCGGCCGGCCAGCCACCAGGCGCCGGCCAGTGCCACGGCCGCCGCGATCAGCCCGAGGATTGCCGGGCCGAAGTCGAACTGGTGGGTGGTGGTCGCCTGCTGCACCCCGGGGTTGGTGCCCGCCCGGGCGCTGCTCCTCACGAACAGGACATTGGTGGCCAGCAGCACCGCGGCCAGCACCCCGAGGAAAAGCCCCGAGTACAACAGGGTGAGCTGGACCCGCAGGATGGGCCGCCGCAGGTGGAACCCCGAGGCGATCTTCTGACCCAGCGGCATCAGTCTTCTCCGATCCGGTAGCCACCCTCGCGCACGGTGTGGACGAAGGGCGGCTCGCCGAGCTTGGTCCTAAGCCGGCAGATGGTGGTCTTGACGGTGGTGGTGAACGGGTCGGTGGCCTCGTCCCAGACCCGTTCGAGGAGCTCCTCGGCCGACACCACCCGCTCACCCGAAGCCAGAAGACACTCGAGGACCGAGAATTCCTTCGGGCTCAGCTCCAGTCGCCGACCGGCCCGGACCGCGGTGTGGAGATTGGGATCGAGCACGACATCGCCGGCTTCGAGCCTCGGCGGCACCGCCGGGGTGGACCGACGCCCGAGGGCGCGGATGCGCGCCACCAGCTCCGAGAAGTCGAACGGCTTGGGGAGGTAGTCATCGGCGCCCAATCCGAGCCCTTCGACCCGGTCTTTGACGGTGCCGGCGGCGGTCAGCATCAGCACTCGGCTGTTGGAGCCCTCCGCCACGATCTGCCGGCACACCGCGTCTCCATGGACTTCAGGCAGATCCCGATCCAACACCACGACGTCATAGCGGGTGTCGGCGAGCCGACCCAACGCCTCGGTCCCGTCGAGAACTACATCGACCGCGAATCCCTCCCGACGAAGGCCAGTCCCGATCGAGCGGGCCAGGACCTCGAAATCCTCGACGACCAACACCCTCACGACACTTCTCCCTTCCGCGGATTGGGAACCGCAGACGTGTCCAACTCGGGAACAGAACAGGTTTCCATCGGTCCCAGGATGACAGGGAACAGGTGTCAGCAAGGTGTCAGCTCCCGACACCTTGCTGACACCGGACGTGTCGTACAACTCCAATCAACACCATCCTCACGATGAAAGGCGGATGACCAGGTGAGCAACGCAACCATTGAAGTCGACGGGCTGCACAAGCGGTTCGGTCCGACGCTGGCCCTCGACGGCATGACCTTCACGGTGATGCCCGGGAGGGTGACCGGTTTCGTCGGCCCCAACGGAGCCGGGAAGTCCACCACCATCCGGGTGATCCTCGGCCTCGATGCCCCCGACCAAGGCCACGCCCGGGTCGGCGGACAGCCCTACCGGCAGCTGCGGCACCCGCTCAGCCACGTCGGGGCGTTGGTCGACGCCGCCGCCCTCCAACCCAGCCGCACCGCCCGGAACCACCTGCTGTGGATGGCCCGATCGCAGGGGTTGGGGGCCAAGCGGGTCGACGCCGTCATCGAGTTGGTCGGTCTCGACTCCGCAGCCCGTCGCAAGGCGGGTGGCTATTCGCTCGGCATGCGCCAGCGCCTCGGCATCGCCGCGACGCTGCTCGGGGATCCGCCAGTGATCATCATGGATGAGCCGTTCAACGGGATGGACCCCGAGGGGATCATCTGGATGCGCCAGTTGCTCCGCCGGCTGGCCGGCGAGGGACGGGCGATCCTCGTCTCCAGCCACCTGATGAGCGAATTGCAGGACATCGCCGATCAGGTGGTGGTGGTCGGCCGGGGCAAGGTGCTGGCGGATGCCGCTATCGAAGAACTGATCGCCCGGGCTTCGAGCGACGACGTCCTGCTTCGCACCCCGACGCCGGCCGAGGCCGCCGGCGCGCTCCAACTCGCCGGTGCCACCGTCACGGTCGTCGACGCCAACGCCCTCAACCTGTCCGGCCTCGAAGCCCACCGCGTGGTCGAGGTGCTCGGCCGAGCACAGATTCCCTTTTCCGAGGTCGCGGCCCAACGGGCGACCCTGGAGGACGTCTATTTGCAACTGACCAGTGGAGAGGCGGAGTTCCGGGGCAGCCCGGAGAGGGAGGCACCACGATGACCGTCACCCCCGCCCGCCCGACCAGGGGACCGGGGCGCGAGAGGTTCACCCCCCTGCTCCGATCGGAGTGGACCAAGTTCCGGACCGTCCGTGGGTGGGTGATCGGCCTCGTGATCGCCGCCGTTCTCTGCGTGGTGTTCACCTACCTCACCACCAACGGCAGCCACGAAGGTAGCTGCATCGGCCCGCCACCGGCCAGCGCCGGCCCGAACTCGCCGGGAACCGGCTGCACCACCGGACACCCCTTCGTCCCGACCGGCCCGGGCGGCGAGGCGGTGGCCGACAGCTACCAGTTCGTCGCCCAACCGCTGACCGGTAACGCCACCATCACCGCCCGGGTCACGTCGCTCACCGGACTGACCTCGACTGAACCGGCGAACGTGGCCCCCTCACTGGCCAACACCCGCCCGGGACTGGCTGCTTGGGCCAAAGCCGGGATCCTCCTCACCCCCAGCACCCGACAAGGATCGGCCTACGCCGCAGTGATGGCCACCGGCACTGAAGGCGTCCGCTGGCAATACGACTACAACGGCGACCGAGCCGGCCTGCCCGGATCCGTCTCGGCTGGCTCCCCGCGCTGGCTGCGGCTGACCCGGACCGGCGACACCCTCACCGGTTACGACTCCACCGACGGGGCGACCTGGACCGAGATCGGCACCACCCAGCTGACCGGACTCCCCGCCACCGTGTCGGTCGGGCTGTTCGTCACCTCACCGGTGACCTTCCAGGATTCCAGTGCCGGATCTCCCACCCAAGCCACCGCCACCTTCGACCAGGTCAGCATCGACAGCCACGGCGCCAACGGCGCCTGGCGGGGTCAGGCCATCGGGTACGGCTCGCAGAGCTTCTACCCGACCCTCGGCACCGGCAGCTACCAACGCTCGGGGGGCACCTTCACCGTCAGCGGGTCCGGTGATATCGCCCCGGGGGTGGGCGCCGGGCTGCTCGGGACCGACACCGCCGGCAGCATCCTCCTGTTCGGGCTCATCGTCGGGCTGCTGGTGATGATCGTGGTGGCCACCCTATTCATCACCGCCGAGTACCGCCGCGGCCTCATCCGCACCACCTTCGCCGCCACCCCCAATCGGGGCCGGGTGCTGGCGGCCAAGGCCGTCGTCATCGGTACGGTCGCCTTCCTGGCCAGCGGCGTGTCGGTGCTGATCGCGGTGCCGCTCGGCGAGCACCTCCTCAACCAGAACGGCAGTTTTGTCTTCCCGGCCGGCCCCCTCACCGTGGTACGGATCATGGCCGTGAGCGCTGCGCTGGTGGCGATCACCGCCGTCGCGGTGCTCGCCCTCGGCACCATCCTCCGCAAGAGCGCCGCTGCGGTCACGGCCGGCATCGCCGTCTTCGTCCTCCCCTACATATTCGGTTCTACATTCACCGGGAGCGGCGAGCAGTGGCTGTTTCGACTCACCCCGGCCGCCGGCTTCGCGGTCCTCGGGGCCCTCCCCCGTGCCGCCCAAGTCAGCTACCCCTACACCCTGGCCAACGGTTACTACCCGCTCGGCCCGTGGGCCGGCCTCGCCGTCCTCGGCGCCTACGCCGCCGTCGCCCTCGGGGTTGCCAACTTCCTGGTGCGCCGGAGGGACGCATGACCGGTGCGCTTTGGGCGGAATGGACCAAGCTGCGCACGGTGGCCACCACCGGTTGGCTGCTCATCGGAACGGTCGTCCTCACCGTCGGGGTCAGCGCCGCGGCGGCGGCCGCCACCCATGTCACTTCGGGGCAAGGCCAGGACCCCACCAAGCTCAGCCTCATCGGGATCTACCTCGGACAGACGGTGCTGGCCGTCCTGGCCGTCCTCACCATCTCCGAGGAGTACGGCACCGGGATGATCCGGTCCACCCTGGCCGCCATCCCCTCCCGCATCGTGCTTCTCGGTGCCAAGGCCGCCAACGTGGCGGGGCTGGCGCTGGTTGCCGGTGTCCTCGCCGTCACCGGGTGCCTCCTGGTCGGCCGCCTCTGGCTGCCCGCCGCCGGACTCAACCCGGCCCACGGGTACGCCTTCGTTTCCATCGACCAGGGTCCGACGCTGCGGGCCGCACTCGGCAGCATCCTCTACCTCGTCCTCATCTCCCTGTTCGCCCTCGGGGTCGCCACGGCTGTCCGGGACACCGCCGTTTCGATCGGGGCGGTGCTCGGCCTCCTCTATCTGCCCCCCATCCTCGCCCAGGCGGTGACCGACCCGCTGCGTCACCACGTCCTCCAGATCGCCCCGATGACTGCCGGGCTCGCCATCCAGGACACCACCGACCTAGGGTCGCAGCCACTGGCGCCCTGGACGGGCCTCGGCGTCCTGGCCGCCTGGGCGGTGGGGTCCCTCCTTGTCGGCGGCCTGCTGTTGCGGCTCCGAGACGCCTGATCCCGAGCCATCCGCCTCCGAGCAGGTGGTACGTTCGGGTCACAGGAACTGACTCTTACGTTTCAGCCGGGGGTGGCCATGGACGTTGACCGGATGAGCCCATTGGATACGTCGTTTCTCCACATCGAGGACGGCGTCAGCCACATGCACATCGCCTCGGTGGGGATCTTCGAAGGGCCGGAGCCGCCGTTCCAGGACATCGTCAACATGATCGACGGCAAGTTGCCCCTGGTCCCGCGCTACCGCCAGATCGTCCAGCCCGTCCCGCTGGAGCTCGGACGCCCGGTGTGGGTCGACGACCCCCACTTCAACATCGACTACCACATCCGGCATACCGCCCTGCCGTCCCCGGGGGGCGAGGACGAACTCCGGAAGCTGGTCGGGCGGGTCATGTCCCAACGGCTCGACCGGTCGAAGCCGCTGTGGGAGATCTGGGTGATCGAAGGACTGGAGGACGGCCGCTGGGCCATGGTGTCCAAGGTCCACCACGCCATGGTCGACGGCATCTCCGGCACCGACCTGTTGGCCGTCACCATGGAGATCAGCCCGGAGTTCACCGAACCCGAGATCCAACCCTGGAAGCCGCGGAAGTCACCGTCGGGGCGCGACCTCGCCCTCCAGGCCCTCGGCGGGCTGGCCCGCAGCCCCTACGAGCAGATCCGCGCCCTGCGGGCCACAGCCCGGGTGCCGCGCCAGGCGCTCCGCCAGGCCCGCGAAGTCATCACCGGGCTGTCGGCCATGACCGGGCTGATCAAGTCCACCCCGGTTTCGAGCCTCAACGGGCCCCTCGGGCCCCATCGCCGTTACGCCTGGGCGACGAGCTCAGTCGAGGACGTGAAGAAAGTCCGGAAGGCGCACGGTGGCACCTTCAACGACGTGGTGCTGGCCGCCATCACCTTCGGATTCCGGGAACTGCTTCTCTCCCGGGAGGAGACCGTCGACCGAGTGGTACGCACCCTGGTCCCGGTGTCGGTCCGGCCCCGGGACATCAGCGGGAAGGCCATCGGGGACGGGACCTTCGAGAACAAGGTGTCGGCGATGTTCGCCGAGCTGCCGGTCGGGATCGACGACCCGATCGAGTGCCTGCATGCCATCACCGCCCAGATGGCCGGCCTGAAGGACTCGAAACAAGCCCTGGCCGGCGAAGCCATCACCTCCATGACCGGGTTCGCCCCGCCCATGCTGTTAGCCCTCGGTATGCGGCTGGCCACCCGGATGCCCCAGCACAACGTGAACACGGTGACCACCAACGTGCCGGGCCCGCAGATCCCGCTCTACGTACGGGGCCGGAGGATGATCGAGTGCTATCCGTATGTGCCGCTGGCCGGCCAGGTCCGTTTGGGCGTCGCCATCTTCTCCTACAACGGGCAGGTCAATTACGGGGTCACCGGCGATTACGACACCACCGCCGACATCGATGTGCTCTGCCGCGGGTTCGAGGAAGGGATGACGGCGTTACTCAAAACCAACCGTTGAGCACTGAATCAACGCAGCACCGGCAGACGTCAGGAGCACCGCGGTGACCAGCATCGGGCTGGTGCTGGGGGCCGGCGGGATCGTGGGACAGGCGTATCACGCCGGGGTGCTGGCCGCCCTCGAGACCGAGGCGGGTTGGGACGCCCGGACCGCCGACGTCATCGTCGGTTCGTCGGCTGGGGCGGTCACCGGGACGTCGTTGCGGATGGGTCTGGCCGGATCCGATCTGGCCGCGGTGGCCGCCGGGACCGAGCTCTCCCCGGAGGGCGCCAATTTGATGGCGCAGATCCTCCCCGATTCCTCCGATCTGCCCCCGCTCCCGCCGGGGTCGTGGCTGCGCCCCTGGCGGGCACCCTCCACCGCCCTTTTGGCCCGGATCCTGCGGCGGCCGTGGGCCTTCCGGCCCGGGGTAGCGGCCATGACCCTGCTCCCGACCGGGCTGGTCGACCTCCGCCAGCGGGGCGACGCCCTCCACCAGATGGTTGGCGACCAATGGCCGGAGGGCCTGTGGATCTGCGCCGTGCGACGGACCGACGGTGGCCGGGTGGTCTTCGGGAGACCCGGGTCCCCACCGGCGGCGCTGGCCGCGGCGGTGCTGGCCTCCTGTGCCATCCCCAGTTATTTCGCTCCCATCGAGATCGGCGGGGTCGAGTACTTCGACGGCGGGGTCCACTCCCCCACCAATGCCGACGTGCTCCGGTCCCGGGAGCTCGATGTGGTCGTCGTCATCTCCCCGATGTCGGCCAACCACCCGCCGGGAAACGCTCCCGACGGGCTGCTCCGGTGGTCGGCCCACCGGCGGCTCAACCGGGAGAGTCGCATCCTCCAGCACAAGGGGATGAGCGTCATCCGCTTCGAGCCGGGCAATGCCTGCCTGGAGGTCATGGGGCTCCGTCCGATGGCCAACGACCGCTCCGACCGGGTGATGGAGGCGGCCTACCGGGAGACCAAACGCCGGATCGAGCTCGGGAACCTGGGCAAGCGGCTCGGCGCACCGATCGGAACATGGGACGCCCAGGGGGAAGCCGGTGTCAGTGTCTGAACGGAGGGCCTGAGGTGGCTCCCCAGTTCGTCTCGGCTCCG
>DATARI010000136.1:0-5858 GCA_036264255.1 Acidimicrobiales bacterium
CACTGCGGAGTACCACCCGCCGGAGTCGCCCCGCTTGGCGAGTCGGTTGGCGATCTGCACCCAGCGGTCCTCACGCTCCTTCATCATGCACAGCACCGGCGAGGCGATGAAGATCGAGGAGTAGGCCCCGGAGAGCAAGCCGACGAAGAGGGCCAGACCGAAGTCCTGCAGCGAAGTCGCCCCCAGGAAGACCGAGCCGACCACCAGCACCGAGAGGACCGGGACGATGGCCACCGCCGAGGTGTTGATCGATCGGGCCAGGGTCTGGTTCATCGACAGGTTGACCATGTCCGAATAGGAGATGCGTCCGGACGCGCCGAGACCGGTGGCGTTGTCCCGGATCCGGTCGAACACCACCACCGTGTCGTAGAGGGAGTACCCCAGAACGGTGAGTACGGCGATCACCGTGTCCGGAGTCACCTGGAACCCGAAGAGCGAATAGACCCCGACCGTCACGGCCAGGTCGTGGATCACCGCGATGATGGCCGCCACCGCCATCTTGAACTCGAAGCGGATCGAGATGTAGACGGCCACCACGATGAAGAAGATGATCAGCGCTTCGATCGCCTTGTCGGTGACCTGACCACCCCAGGTCGGCCCGACATCATTGATCGACACGCTCGAGACCGGCACATGGGCGGCTTGGGCCAACGCGCTCTGAAGCTTGAACACGGTGGCCTGGTGCTTGGTTCCGCTGAGGTTGTTCAGGTCCGCCTGGACCTGAATCTGCTTCACGTGGGTGACCTGATTGGTCAACGACACCACGGTGGGCTGGGCGACCCCTGACGCCTTGGCGATGGTGGTGGCCTGGGCCACCGTCATCGACTGCGATGCCACCGTCCACGAGCTACCGCCCTTGAAGTCGATCCCCTCGTTCAGACCCCGGGTGCCGAGGGAGATCAACCCGGCCAAGATAACGATGGCGGAGATGGCGAACCACCACTTGCGGTTGCCGATGAAGTCGAACGACGTCCCGCCCCGATAGAGCCGCATGAACGCATTCGGACCCCTCGGGTCGGACCGCTTTTCGGCGGCGTGCTCGAGCTCCTCGTCGAAGGCTTCCTCGAGCTCCTCGGCGTCGACTTCGGACCCCTCGTCGTCGAGCGCCTCGTCGTCGGTTTCCACCCCGTCTTCCAAGGTGGCGTCGTCCTCGGACATCGTCGTCTCGGTCCCGTCTTCGCCAGTCCGGCGGCGGGCGGTCATACCCGGTCCTCGGCCAGGACGCCGAGACCGGCGGCCACGCCCACCCGGCCGGCATCCGCCATCCCCCGGCTCCGACCCAGCAGGATCACGAACGGCTTGGTGAAGAAGTAGGTCACGAAGATGTCGAGGAGGGTCGATATGCCGAGGAAGAGGGCGAACCCCTGTACCTGCCCGATCGATACCTCATAGAGGACGATGGCACCCATCAACGACACGGCGTCGGCGGCCAGAACGGTGCGGAAGGCGCTCTTGAATCCCTTGTCGACGCTGGTTCGTACGGTTCTCCCGGAACGGGTCTCGTCCTTTAATCGCTCGAAATAGACGATGTAGGAGTCAACGGTGATACCGACGGACACGATCACCCCGATGATGCCGGCCAGGTCGATGGTGGTGCTCAGCTGCTGGCCCATGAAGGCGATGATGGCCCACAGCAGAGCGGCGGTCACCAGGAGGCCCGAGACCACCACCGCACCGAGCAGGCGGTAGTACAAGAGCATGTAGAGCATGACCAGGCCCAGGCCGGCCAGGCCGGAGATCAGCCCGGCTTGCAACGACGCCTTCCCGAGGGTGGGCGAGACGGTCTGGACATTGATCCGGTCGAGCTTCACCGGGAGCGACCCGAAGTTCAACTCGGTGGCCAGGGTCTGGGCCTGGCTCTGGGTGAAGCTGCCGGAGATCTGCACCTGTCCGTTGAAGGAGGTGAACGACGCCTGGCTGGGCTGGGTGATGGGGGCGGAGATCACCTGGCCGTCGAGGTCGATGCCGATGATGGCGTGGAACTGCTGTTGGGAAAGGGTGTCCCAGGCGGTACTCCCCGCGCTGGTGAGGACGATGCTGACCGCCCACTGGTTGTTGACCAGCTGGGCCGAGGCTGAGTGCACCGCGGTCCCGGTGAGGGCGGCCGGCCCGAGCACGTAGCGGATGGTGCCCTGCGAGGCGGAGGCGCCGGGCAACAGCACGGTGGCGTTCTTGTCGTCACTGGTGGCCGGGGTGGACGGATAGGCGGCGAACTGGGGATCGGCCTGGATGCTGTTGGCGTTGCTGGTGTAGCCGTTCACATTGCTGGAGTCGGGCTTCACCGCCAGATTGGTGGCGGTCAGTTGGGCGCTGGCCGCGCAGGTCGGCAAGGGGCCGCTCGGGGGGGTGCTGCCCTTGGCCGGGGTGTAGGGCGGGGCGTAACAGAGCGCGGGCCGGAAGAACAGCTGGGCGGTGTTGCCCAGGGTGGACAGCACCTTCTGGGTGTTCTTCTCGCCCGGGATCGACACCACCACCTCGTTCTTCCCCTGGCTGCCGACACTGGCCCCACTGGTCCCGCCGGCGGCGACCCGGCTGTTGAGGATGGAGACCACCGTGTTCAGCTGGTCGGAAGTCACCGGGGTATGGGTCTTGTAGACGACCGACAGGCCGCCTTCGAGGTCAAGCCCGAGCTTCGGCGACCACCCCGCCGCCAGCGTGGCTCCCAGTGCGATCGCCGCGATCAGCACGATGCTGATCAAACTGGCCCAGAGGGCGCGCTTGTTCTTCATCGTTGGTCAGGTTGTCTTCTTGGGTCCGGGGCCGTTGGGCTTGTCCTCGCCGGCACCGTCCCCGGTGCCGCCGTCAGCATCGTGGTCGTGGTCGTGGTCATCGACCTGGTCATGCGCATCGCCCCCCTGGGCCGGGTGGTCGGGGTCATCGTGACCCTCACCTTCCACCTCGTGGTCGTGGTCTTCGTCATCATGTTCGTACTCTTCGTCGTCTTCATCGTGGTCATCCGCGCCGGGAACCTCGACATTGAGCTTGCGGATGATGTACTGGCGCAGCACCACGAAGGATGCCCCCATGCTGGTCTCGAGGGTGACCCTGTCCCCGTCAATGTCGATGATGTGACCGACGATCCCGCCGGCGGTCAGGACTTCGTCATCGATCTCCCACTGATTGACCGCCTCGCGGGCGGCCCGCTGCTTCTGCCGCTGGGGGCGGAGGATCAGGAAATAGAACCCGGCGGCGATGACCACCAGGATCAGCAGAGTGGTACCGGAGCTACTTGACGTGGTCTTGGCGGCCGCGGCCACCAGGGGCGCAGCCAGCGCCGCGGACGCGGCCATCATCGAGTGATCAGAACGTGGGAGTTGGAGCGCACAGCGGTCAGACTGTAGCCCAGGCCACCGGCACCCTCAGACCGCCCCTCTAGTGTCCCCAGACTTCGGCGACATCCGCTCGGAGCTGGGAAAATCGTCGGTTGGTGATGGCGGCGCGGGCCTGGGACATCAAATCGACCATGTAGGCGAGGTTGTGGATGCTGAGCAGCCGCCAGACGGTCGGCTCCCCCACCGACAACAGGTGGCGCAGATAACCCCGCGACCAGCGGGAGCAGGTGCTGCAGCCACAGCCGGGGTCGAGGGGCCCGTCGTCCCGGCTGTGGACGGCGTTGCGGAGGTTGAGGCGCCCGGTGGTGGTGAGGATGGAGCCGTGGCGGGCCATCCGGGTGGGGGCGACACAGTCGAACTGGTCCACCCCCAGGCCGATCGCCTCGATCATGCCGACCGGGTCGCCGATCCCCATCAGATAGCGGAGCCGGTCGCTCGGGAGCTCGGGGACGGTGATGGCCAGGGTGTCGAGCATCTCCGCCTTCGGCTCCCCCACCGACAGCCCACCGATCCCGTACCCGTCGAAATCGAGCTCCACCGTCCGCCGGGCGCTCTCCACCCTCAGTTGGGGGTCGGTCCCACCCTGGACGATGCCGAACAGCGCCTGCCCCTCCGGCCGGGCTTCGAGCCGGCGGTGATGGGCGCGGGCCCGGGCCGCCCACGCCGACGTCCGGTCGACCGCCAGGCGGAGGACCTCCGGGGTGGCCGGAAGGGTGGCGCAGACATCGAGCACCATCTGGATGTCGGCACCGATCAGCCCCTGGGCCTCCACCGCCATCTCCGGGGTCAGCCGGGCCCGCAGGCCGTCGTAGACGGAGGTGAAGCTCACCCCGTCGTCGTCCACTGCCGGGGCCAGCGAGTGCACCTGGTAACCCCCGGAGTCGGTGAGGGTGTGGCCGGTCCAACCGGTGAACCGGTGGAGCCCGCCGAGGGCGGCCACCACCTCGGCCCCGGGGCGGAGCATCAGGTGATAGGTGTTGGCCAGCACCACGTCGGCCCCGATGGCTTCCAGATCGGCACTGTCCAACGCCTTGACCGAGCCGCGGGTGCCCACCGGCATGAAGGTGGGAACCGGGTAGGAACCCCGGGCGGTATGGACCACCCCGGTTCGGGCCGCCCCGTCGGTGGCGGTCACCTCCATCCGGGTGGCGGTCATCGACCCGGGTCCAGCCGGGCCACCGGGGTGGCTTTGGGCCCGGCCCGGCCCACCACCATGGCATCCCCGAACGACAGGAACCGGTAGCCCTCGGCCAGCGCCTCGGCGTAGAGCTGGCGCCACTCCGGGCCGCAGAACGCCTCCACCATCAACAGCAGGCTGGAACGGGGCAGGTGGAAGTTGGTGACCAGGACGTCCACCACCCCGAAACGGTGGTCGCCGTAGATGAAGAGGTCGGTGCGCCCCGAGAGCCGCCCGGTGGAGGCCACCGACTCGAGGGCCCGGACCACGGTGGTGCCTACCGCCACCACCCTGGTCGCCTGGGCGCAGGCATCCATGGTGGCGGCCGGCACCTGGTAGCGCTCGGTGTGGATCACGTGCTCGGCGGGGGTGGCGGCGGTGATGGGACGGAAGGTGTCCAGCCCGATGGCCAGGTCGAGAGTGACCACCTCGGCCCCGGCGTCCCGGCAGGCCTGGAGGAGCTCGGGGGTGAAGTGGAGGCCGGCGGTGGGGGCGGCGGTGGAGCGGTCACCGGGATCCCGGTCGGCTGAGTACACCGTCTGGTAGCGCTCGGGGTCGTCCAGTCGGTGGTGGATGTAGGGCGGCAGCGGCATGAGGCCGGAGCGCTCCACGACGGTCGGATCGATCAGCCGGACCGAGCGTCGGCTGTCGTCCCCGCCGGCCACCGGTGCCCCCACCTCGACCACCGGCTCCCCGGTCGCCGTCCCCGACCGCTCGTGGAGCCGGGTGCCGGGAGGGAGCCGGCGTCCCGGGCGCACCAGGGCCTCCCAGGTCGAGCCGGCCCGGTCGATCGGCTCGAGCAGCAGCACCTCGGCCTCACCGCCGGTCACCTTCACCAGGTCCAGCCGGGCGGCCAGAACCCGGGTGTCGTTGACCACCACCACATCGCCGGACCGGAGGAGGGTGGGGAGATCGGCCACCGTGGCGTGCTCGGTGCCCCCCGAGGCCGACACCCGGCCGGAGATCAGCAACCGGGCGGCGCTGCGGGGCTCGACCGGCTGTTGGGCGATGGCCGCCTCGGGAAGCCCGTAGTCGTAGGCGTCCATCGGCACCGCGGCCTCGACCCCGGCGACCCCGGGGTGCCTCGACCCGTCTTCACTGGCTGCCGGCATCGGCTGCACGCTATTTCGGAAATCACCGTCGGCCGGCAACCGGGCGGGGCCGACCCTCCCGGTCGATCAGAGCAAGGTGGGGTCGGAGGGGGTCATCTCCAGGTGGGCCAAGGCCCGGGGGGCGGCCATCCGGCCCCTGGCGGTGCGCTGCAACAGGCCCTGCTGCAACAGGTAGGGCTCGTAGGCGTCCTCGATGGTGTTGGGCTCCTCGCCGATGCACTGGGCCAGCGTGGTCAG
>DATARI010000170.1:0-8916 GCA_036264255.1 Acidimicrobiales bacterium
GAAATCCCGACAGGGGCCGGCCTTGCGAGCGAACAGGCCGTTTGGAACTTCAGGTAGCCTCTAGCGGTCGCTCGGGCGAGTGGCGGAATTGGCAGACGCGCAGGATTCAGGTTCCTGTGTCCGAAAGGATGTGGGGGTTCAAGTCCCCCCTCGCCCACCAAAAAATGGCTCCCGGCCTGCACTGCTCCCCACCCATCCCGGGTTGGCCGGCGGGGTCCATCGGCCCGGGTCGGGATCAGGCCAGGGCGTAGGGACTGAGCCGCTTCCGCAACCGTTCCTCGGTGGCCGGCCATTCGGAGTCCAGGATGGAAAAGATCGCCGAGTCGCGATACCGGCCCTCCTCCCCGATGACCAGGGACGGCTGCCAGTTACGCAAGACCCCCTCGAACTGGGCGCCGAGGGCTTCGATCGCCCTCCGGGACCTGGCGTTGCGAGCGTCGGTCTTCAGATCGACCCTGGCCACCGACCAGGTATCGAAGGCATGTTGGAGCAACAGGAGCTTGGTCTCCGTGTTGATGCCGGTCCGCTGAGCGGAGGCGCCCAGCCAGGTCCAACCGATCTCGACGGCGAAAGGGTCGGGGTGCTCCGGTTTGAACCGGAGGTTGAGGAACGAGGTGCTCCCGACCGCTCGACCGTCGGCCAGCCGTATCTGGGCGAACGGAATCAACTCGCCGTCTTCAGCCCGGTCGAGCTGGGTGCCGATGTACTGCTCGATCTCCGCGGATCCGCGAGGGACCCAGGTGAAGCCGAAGGTGCTGCGGTCGTCCTCCGCGATGGCGGCCAAGTCGTCGGCATGGTCCATGGCCAAGGGCTCGACCCGGACCAGCTTCCCGACCAGGGTCGGAACTTCGAGTCGACGGCTCATGAATCGGCCACGGTCGCCGATGCCGGCCGGCGCCCGGCGCAGCCGTGCCCGACTCCGCTTTCCACCAACCCCCCGCATCGGTCGCACACCTGATGGAGCCAGCAGGCGGGGTCACCGCCCATGTCCGACTCCACGGTGTCGTGTCCCCCCCGGTCACCAATCACCGCCCGGATCCTAGCGGCCGCCGGTCGGGGTGCCCCACGGCCGGCTCCCCCGACGGCCTCGGGTACGTTTGGGCGTGCACCCCGATGCGCCGGCCGGCCCTGACGAGAACCTTCGGGTCCGGCGGATCTACGAGGAGGCCTGGCCCGACGATGGTGCCCGGGTGCTGGTCGATCGCCTCTGGCCCCGCGGGGTGTCCAAGGACCGGGCGGGGTTGGAAGAATGGTGCAAGGAGATTGCTCCGTCGACCGAGCTGCGCACCTGGTACGACCATGTCCCTGAGCGCTTCGACGAATTCGCCCGCCGGTACCGGTCCGAGCTCGAGGAGCCGGAACCGGCCGTACTCCTCGATCACCTGAGAGACCTGGCCCGAGAGCAGACCGTCACCCTCCTCACCGCCACCAAGCAGGTCGGGATGAGCGCGGCGGCGGTGCTGGCCGACGTCATCCGGGGGGTCGCCTGATGCGGGAGGTCGCCATCACCGACGACATGATCCGGCTCGGGCAGTTCCTCAAACTGGCCGACCTGGCGGACAGCGGTTCCGACGCCAGACAGGAGATCGCTGCCGGCGGGGTGCGGGTCAACGGCGAGGTGGAACTCCGACGGGGCCGCCAATTGCACCCCGGTGACGTGGTCTCGCTCGGAAGCGAAGCGGCGCAGGTTGCCTGATCCGCCGTCCGCCGCCTACTGCACGTAGCCGCGGAGCACCGTGTGACCGGACCCGTCACTCACCCAGATGTGGGTGATCCGATTGGCGGGGACCGCACAGGCCAGGACCACCTGCACCGAACCGTTGGGACCCACCGTCCGATAGCTGCCGGCCACCCACCAGGAGCCGGGTGACGTTTCCATCGACACCGTCCAGACCTGTCCGGCCTGTTGTCCGGACTCTTCGAAGGTGGCCTGGGTCCCCCAGGCCTTGGCGGTCAGCACCACCGAGGCATGGACCCCGGAGGTACCGCTGAGGGCCACCGTCTTGGTCGGGTTGGAGGGCTGCTGGATCGACACCACCACCAGGGCGATCGCCGCCACCGCGGCCGCGGCCATCCCCGCCATCGCCCAGCGGGTGGCTGCCCTCCCCCTCCGTTGGTGCCGCTCCCTCCGGATGCGCTCCCACCGGGCGGACTCCAGGGGGATGGCCAACTCGGCGCCATCATCCAGATGGGCGAGGTCGGCCAGCCGGAGAGCGGACTCCACGCCAGCCAGCTCCGCCGACTCCCCCCGGCACTCCGGGCATCCGGCCAGGTGGGCGCGAAGCTCGGCCTCTTCCTCGGCATCGAGGCGACCGATGGCGTGCATGGCCTGCATACCTCGCCACCGGTCGCAGTCGGCGCCCGTCATTCTTCCCATCCCATCTCTTCGAGCACCAGCTTGAGCGCCTTCAGCGCGTAGAACAACCGGCTGCGGACGGTGCCGTCGGGGATGCCGAGCTCGTCGGCCACGCTTCGACTCGGCCGACCCCGGTAGTAGATCTCCACCAGGACATGGCGATGCTCGTCGCGTAGCCGGCGGATCGCCTCTTCCACCTGCCAGGCCTGCATGGCGCGGGCGATGCCGTCCTCCGGCGCTTCGGTGTCGGCGGGCAGCACCTCTGTCTTCCGAATGGCCCGGGACCGGGCCAGATCGATGACCAGACGGCGCTCGATCGCAAACAGCCAGGTGCGCATGGAGCCAAGCGACGGATCGAACCGGTCACGATGTCGCCAGGCGCGCACAAACGTCTCTTGGGCGGCCTCCTCCGCGAGCTGCGCATCCCCCAGCGAACGGCGGGCAAAGGCCACCAACTCACCGCTGTGGGCGACGAAGGCGGCGCGGAGTCCAATTTCATCAGTTGTCATTCTTGACGGCCCCGGCGGCCGGGACCCCTCGGGAAAGACGGTATCCCGGGATGGCGCCACCCGAACCGCTTGGCCGAGAACGTCGGAGGTGCAGGTGTCATTCACGGGAGGCTGGCCGATCTCGCACCCCACCATGGGCTAGTAGCCATAGCCCCCTCCCGAGGGTGCCGCGGTGGTGGTCGGGGCCTTGGTCGTCGCGGTGGCGCCGCCGGTGGCGCCGTTTGTCGAGTCCGACTTGATCACGAACCAGGTGCCGTCGAGCCCCTGGCCCTTGGTGTCGGCCGCGCTCGAATCGCCGGTGAAGGTATAGAGCGGCATCTTGTCGAAGGTGACCTGAAGCGATCCGTCGGACCGCATGATGGTGCCCAGGCCGCTTACGCCTTTGCCGGCCACCGGGGTGGTGACCCCCGGGGGCAGCTCTAGGGGGGGCCACGCCGTCGCGCACCCACCGGTGCAGTTGGAGACGCCGGGGGCGTCAGGGGTGTAGCGGTAGAGGGTCATGCCCTGCCCGTTGGCGAGGATGGACCCCAGTGAGCCCTTGGCGACCGCCGTAACGATCGCCGCGCTCCCACCCGAGCTTCCGGAGGCGGCAGATGCCGAGGTGGTAGATGTCGGCGCCGCCGACCCCGAGGAGCAGCCGGCCGCTGCCGCCAGCGCCGCGAAGGCGCCCACCGCAACCAGCTTGTGGGCACCCGACAATTGGTGGAAACGCGATGAAATGGAAGCCATCGGTCAGACCCTTTCTCAGTTCGTACCGGTGGATACGGCTCAGGCGGCCGAAATGTTCATCGCCGGGCCCCACCCCGGGGTGGCATGGCTGTCGCTCCGCCCCACCTCGGCCGATGCGGAACAATGGACCTGGAGGTGCTCATGATCATCGGCGTGCCCACTGAGGTGAAGGACGGGGAGTTCCGGGTGGCGATCTCCCCGGCGGGCGTCCGGGAGTTCGTGACCGCGGGTCACACCGTCCTCGTCCAGGCCGGGGCCGGCATCGGCTCGTCGATCCATGACGAGGAGTTCGTGGCCACCGGTGGCTCGGTAGTGGCCGACGCCGCCGAGATCTGGTCCACGGCGGACATGGTGCTGAAGGTGAAGGAGCCGGTTCCCGAGGAGTACCCGAGCCTCGGTCTCAAGCCGGACCAGGTGCTGTTCACCTACCTCCACCTGGCCGCCTCACGATCCTGCACCGAGGCGCTGATGGCGTCCGGCACCACCGCCATCGCCTACGAGACCGTCCAACTCGGCGATGGCTCCCTTCCGCTCCTCACCCCCATGAGCGAGGTGGCGGGACGGATGGCCCCGCTGATGGGTGCCCACCACCTGATGAGCCCGGCCGGCGGTCGGGGCGTCCTGGTCTGCGGCATTCCCGGCGTGCGGTCGGCCAAGGTGGTGATCCTCGGTGCCGGGGTGGCCGGGATGGCGGCCGCCACCATGGCCGTCGGGATGCACTCCGACGTCTACGTCCTCGACCGCAACCTCGAGCGCCTTCGCCAGGTCGACCACCATTTCCGGGGCGGGCTGGAGACGGTGGCCTCCAGCGCCCATGCCGTGGACGAGACCTGCGTCGACGCCGACATCGTGATCGGCGCGGTGCTGGTGGTAGGGGCTAAGGCCCCGGTGTTGGTGTCGGACGCGCTGGTGGCCCGGATGCGGGCCGGTTCGGTGCTGGTCGACATCTCGGTGGACCAGGGAGGCTGCTTCGAGTCGAGCCGGCCGACCACCCACTCGGACCCGACCTTCAAGGTCCACGGGTCGCTGTTCTACTGCGTGTCGAACATGCCCGGGGCGGTGCCCCACTCCTCCACCCATGCCCTGGTCAACGCCACCCTGCCCTATGCCCTCGCCATCGCCGATCTCGGGTGGAAAGAGGCCGCCCGCGCCGATCCGGCCCTCGCCGCCGGCGTCAATGTGGTCGGCGGGGACATCGTCTACCCGCCGGTGGCCGGCGCCCACGGGTTGGGGTGGACGCCCCTCGATGCCTACCTCTGACCCGGTGCCGCATCTTGATTTGGGACCCGGCGGGTCGACCCCATAACCTGGGACGGCGATCCATCTCCAGGATGGATCGGCCAAATGACCTGGGGGGTTCTGTGGCCTTGAACATCGGCCTGAGGCGGTTGCAGCGTGCGGTCCGCGCTGCCGAACTGGCCGGCAACCCGGTGCCCTCGGTGATCGTGGTGGGAGCCGGGATGTCCGGACTGGGCACCGGCATCCAGTTGCGGCGGGCAGGGGTGACCGACTTCACCATCGTCGAGCAGTCCGACGGGGTGGGTGGGACCTGGCGGGACAACACCTATCCGGGCAGCGGTTGCGACGTCCCCTCCCATCTCTACTCCTTCTCCTTCGCCTCGAAGACGGACTGGACCCGTCGATTCGCCGAGCAGCCCGAGATCCTCGACTACGCCGAGCAATGCGTGGCCCGCCACGGTCTGGCGCCCCACCTCCGCCTCCGCACCACCGTCGACGATGCCTCCTTCGACGAGGGCTCCGGCCGCTGGCGGGTGTCGGTCACCGACGATGGCGGGTCCGAGGTCCTCGAGGCCGACGCGGTCATCTTCGCCTGCGGGCAGCTCAACCGCCCCTCCATCCCCGACTTTCCCGGGCTCGAGAGCTTCGCCGGGCCGCGTTGGCACTCTGCCCGGTGGGACCACGACGTCGACCTGGCCGGGAAGCGGGTGGCGGTGGTCGGGAGCGGGGCCAGCGCCATCCAGTTCGTCCCGCCGGTGGCGGCGGTCGCCGGGCAACTCACCATCTTCCAGCGGAGCCCCAACTACGTGGTCCCGAAGCCGGACAAGGTCTACGGCCCGTTCCAGCGCTGGCTCCTCGACCATGTGCGGGCCTACGAGTTGGCCTACCGCTGGCGGATCTACTGGTCGTTGGAGACCAAGTGGCTGGCCTTCCGCAAGGACAGTTGGGCGGGCAAGTTCCTCCGCCAACTGATCACCAAAGGAATCCGGGAAGGGGTGGTCTCCGAGCGGATGCCGGAGGCAAAGGTGGTACCCGACTACTCGATCGGCTGCAAGCGGCTCCTCATCTCCAACGACTGGTACCCGGCGATACTCCGCCCGACGGTCGAGGTGGTCGACCAGCCCATCGACCACCTGGAGGCCGACGCGGTGGTGACCGCCGACGGCACCCGCCGACCGGCCGACGTGCTGATCTTCGGTACCGGCTTCCACACCACCGACTTCCTCTCCACCATTCCCATCTCCGGCCGGGGCGGCCGCACCCTGGCCTCGGCGTGGGCGGACGGGGTCCGGGCCTACCTCGGGATCACCGTGGCCGGATTTCCCAACTGCTTCCTGCTCTACGGGCCGAACACCAACCTCGGCCACAACTCCATCCTCTTCATGGTGGAGCGCCAGCTCAACGTGGTGCTCCAGGGGCTGGCCGCCCAGACCGAGGCCGGCAACGCCGGTGTCGCCAGCACCATCGAAGTCACCGCCGACGCCTACGACCGGGAAGACGCCCGGGTCCAACGGCTGATGAAAGGGACCACCTGGGTCAACTCCTGTCGGAGCTGGTACAAGACGGCGTCCGGCCGGGTCACCAACAACTGGCCGACCTGGACGGTGCGCTACTGGCTCGACACCTTGTGGATGCGGCCCGACGACCTGAGGGTGACGGCCCTCCCGGTGACGGCCGCGGTGGCCTCGGCACGGGACCGGGTCCCGGGCGCCACCTCGGCGGCGGCGGCGGAGGCCGGGCCGGAGCCGGCGCTGGCCCACCGAGCCACCCGCTGATCGGGCGCCCGCCCGGGCGTTCCTTCTTGACCGCGCCGACCGGCCCGTATCGTTCGTGACGGTGCCGACCGCCCTTTCCCATGCCGTAGCCCAGACCTGGCCGCCCTTCGTGCTGATCGCCGGGCTGTTGCTGGTCGGCGTGGTGGCCGCCTCCGACCGGCTGTTCGAGGCGGCCGGCACGTTGGCGGCCCGGCTCCCGGGTGGCGGGGTGATTCTGTTCGCCTCGCTGATGGCTCTGGTGGTCGTGGTGACGGTGGTCCTCAACCTCGACACCTCGGTGGTGTTCCTCACCCCCATCCTCTTGCACGCCGCCCGCCGACGGCACCTCGGGGAGACCGCCTTCCTCTACGGCGCGGTGTTCATGTCCAACTCCGCCTCGCTGCTGCTGCCGGGCTCGAACCTCACCAACCTTTTGGTCCTCCACGGTCACGGGGTGAGCGGCGGTGCCTTCGCCGGCCGGATGGCCCCGGCCTGGGCGGCGGCCGTGTTGGTCACCATGGTGGTGCTGACGGGGTGGCGCCGGCAGGATCTCACCAAGCGGTCCCGAAAGCCCATCGAACCGGTGGTGCCCCGCATGGTGGCGGGGGTGATCGGGGTGATCGGGGCCACGGTGTTGGTGCTGGCCCTTCCCAACCCGGCGGTGCCGGTCCTGGTGCTCGGGGTGGCGGTGGTGGCGGTGCAGCGCCTGGCCGGCCGGCTGCCGTTGTCGGTCGCCGCCCGGTCGGCCAACCCTGCCCTGCTGTCCGGGCTGTTCGTGGTGGCCGCCGGCCTCGGTTGGCTGGCCCGGGTATGGGGGGCGCCCGGGCGCCTGATGGCGTCGGCTACCCCGGTCGCCGCCTCCTGGATCGCGGTGGCCGCCTCCGGCCTGGTCAACAACCTGCCCGCCGCGGTGCTGCTGTCGTCGCGGTCGCCACTCCATCCAAGGGCGCTGCTCATCGGGCTCGATCTGGGCCCCAACCTGGTGGTGACCGGATCCCTGTCGGCGATCTTCTGGCTCCAGGTGGCCAGGCGGGAAGGGGCCAGCCCGTCGGTCCGGACCTACAGCACCGTCGGGATCCTGCTGGTCCCGCTCACCGTCATGGCGGCCCTGGCTGCCACCGGCGCGCTGGCTCCGGGGAGTCTCTAAGGAAAATCCAAGGTGTTGAAAAGCGTCGGCGTGCTACCGGAGACCGCGAGTCTCTTGCTACCGTCTACGCCCATGGCCAGCAGCGGTCCTGAGGGGCCCGCTACCGACCCCACCCGTCGACCAGGGCGCGGAAGCATTCCCAACGAGGAGGGACTGCGCGCCCTCGGCTCGATGATCGAGGGTACTCCGGAGCCCGGGAAATCTCCCGGGTCGGATCCCGAGCCGCCCGACGTCGCCAAGGCCGTCGCCGGCAAGACCAAGAGCCCCGGTACCTTCGACGAGACAGGTCTCCAGAAGCTGGGCGAGGAGATCAAGAACGGCCGCAAGCGTCACTCCCACCGGGCCGCCAAACCCCCGAAGCGCTTCAAGAAGACCAAGCGGGTGCTGTTGGCCCTGGTCATCCTCATCGTGGCCGGCGCCGGCTCGGCCGTCGGCTACGGCTACTACCTGAACCACGAGCTCCACCGCCTGGACGTGAAGGGCCTGATCGACGCCCCCACCACCGGGGCCGACGCCGGCACCCAGAACATCCTGATGGTCGGGTCCACCGACCGCTGTGCCCTCACCGTCCAGAACCCGGCCTACGGCCTCTGCTCCCAGGGGGTCAACGGGGTCAACAGCGACGTGGTCATGATCCTCCACCTGGACCCGGCCAACCGGACGGTATCCATCCTCTCCATACCCCGCGACCTGTTCATTCCCAACGCCCGCACCACTGGAGCCAACAAGATCGATGCCGCCCTATATCAAGGCCCCACCCAGTTGGTGGCGGCCATCCAGGAGGACTTCGGCATCCCCATCCAGCATTACGTGGAGCTGAATTTCGACACCTTCGCCAACGTGGTCGACGCCCTGGGCGGCATCAACATGTACTTCCCCGAGCCGGTCTATGACGCCTATTCCGGGCTGAACGTCCCGGCCGCCGGGTGCGTCCACCTCGATGGGCTCCACGCCCTCCAGGTGGTGCGGGCCCGGCATCTGCAGTACAAGGGGCCCGGGGTCACCTCCACCGATCCCAGCGACTGGCCGGCCGAGAACCAGAGTGATCTGGCCCGCATCCGGAGGGATCACGAGTTCCTCCGGGTGCTGGCCACGGCCGTAGCCAAGAACGGCCTGACCAACCCCATCACCGACTTCCACCTGGTGTCCGGCGTCGCCCCCCAGCTCTCGGTGGACCAGCAG
>DATARI010000173.1:0-7195 GCA_036264255.1 Acidimicrobiales bacterium
TCCCGATGCGCTGGCCGGGAGTGCCCTCTCCGGCTTGACCCAGGCGCCCATCGTGCTCACCTTCAACCCCGGCACCTTGGGCGGCGGCATACCGGCGCTGTTCACCGCCGAACACGCACTCTCGCCGTCCAATCAGGTGAGCAACATCACCGTCCTGGGTGGCCCGATTGCCGTGACGCCGGCAACCGTGAGTCAGCTGTTGGCATCGATTCCGGGCTGATCCCGGTCGAGGCGACATCGAGCGCCAAAAGAGTTGAGCTGAGAAGGGGACCCGAAAGGGTCCCCTTCTTGCTGCGGCCGGACGTAATTGCGATCGGCGGAAGGCGGGGTTCGACGACCGCTCCCATCGAGCGTCCAAACGGGAAGGTGAGCTAGGTTTCTCCAGGTTGGCGGCCATGATTTTCGGCAAGGGTCACCTGGTTTAGGTCCGAGGAGAAAACAGATGAAGCTAGCGAAATCCGACCTGGTTCGACGGGTGGCGGTCACCGGCGTGGCGGTGTTTGCCGCCGTTTCCGGAGTCACCGTCCTCCAAGCCGCACCGGCGGTTGCCGCCCCGGCACCGGTGGTCCTGTCCTCCGTCGCCATCACCCGGCCGGCCAGCGTCGTGGTGGGGGGATCCAATCAGGCCGCCACCAACTGGGGGTTCACCTTCTCGAACGGGTTCGGTGCCGGTGACGCCCTGGTGATCAACCTTGGACCCCCGGGCGCCACTTCCTGCCAGTCGTCCACCAACTACGTCGGGTTCGCCGGCACCCCGACGGTGTCCGTCACGGCCATCTCCTCCGGCCAGAACACCCCGCCGGCCTTCACGGCCACCCTCGCCCAGCAGACCTCCAATCCCCTCGAGTTCCTTCTCTGCCCGGGGATCAAGGACCAGCTGAAGCTCACCATCGGGAACGCTGCCAACAACAGCGCCACCGGCTCGTCCAATTGGACCTGGGCCGTCACCGTCAGCGGGATCACCTACAACGTGGGGACCGGCACCGGCCCGGGGAACGTGAACGTCGCGGCGTCCTACGTCTTTGCCGCCTCGGGCACCACGCCCCTCGCCGTCGGTCTCTCGCCCAACGCGGTGGTGTCGGCGGTCGGGGTCTTCGCCAACAACCCGCAGGTGCTGGTGCAGCCGAATACCACCCTCGACACCTCGGTCAACACCGCCATCAGCCCGGTGATCCTGGCGGAGACGGCCAACGCAGCCATCCCGGCCGGCCAATTCGTCTGTATTGAGATGAACGCCGGCAACTACTTCCTCACCGACAGTCATTTGGCGCCGGTGGGCTTTGCCCAGACCAATGCCGGCAGCGGTGCGGTGCTCGCCAATTCGGGGGGACTCACCGGGTTCGGAGCTCCGAGCGCTCTCGGTGCCTTTGACACCTCGGGGGTGGCCTTCCAGGTGACCACCGCCTCGACGACCGCCGGCGTCTTCGAAGTCGCCGGTCTTCGAGTGGTCGACCCGGTGAGCGTGCCGTTCGGCGCCCAGAATCTGACCGTCTACTCCGCCAGTTCCGTCGCCAACTGTGCCAGTGGGACCGCCACCGCCGTCTACAGCTATGCCATATCCGGCTTCACCGTGTTCAACACCAACCGGATCTCCGGCTCGACTGCCGACGGCACCGCCGCCGCCGAACTGGCATCGGTGTTTCCACCGGCCGGATCCACCTGCCCGTCCAGCGGGAGTGTCGTCCTGGCCACCGATCAGAACTTCCCTGACGCCCTGTCCGCCTCCTACCTGGCCGCCCAGCTCGGGACCGGGGTGTTGCTGACCCCGACCGCCGCGCTGTCCTCGGTGACCTCGGTGGCGCTCCGTCTCGAAGGCATCACCCACGTCTATGTGGTGGGTGGGCCACTGGCGGTCACCGACGCGGTGGTCAACCAGGTGCAGTCCTCCCAGGCCTTCAACTGTGGGGGCACCACCGGGATCACCAATGCCTCGGGCCCGGTGAACATGGTGGTCACCCGGGTCTTCGGCCAGACCCAGTACGACACCGCCCAGACCGTCGCCCAGTTCTTCGGGGCGGCGGCGGTCGGCACCGGTGCCTTCGGAGGTGGCTACCCGACCAGCCTCACCGGGACCAGCACGTACAACACCACCAGCGGCCTGAGCGGCACCCTGGCCCCGGCCAGTTCGGTCGCCACCTCCACCGCGATTCTGGCCACCGGGCAGACCTTCCCCGATGCCATGGCCGCCAGTGCCATGTCCTACGCCAAGAAGTGGCCGATCCTGTTGACCACCCAGGGCTTGCTGTCGTCCCAGGCATCGGCGGCCATCTCCAACCTCGGCATCAAGCAGGTCGTGGTGATGGGCGGGCCGGTGGCCATCTCTGATGCGGTGCTGACCCAACTGGCGACGTTGGGCGTCTCGGTCCTCCGCATCGCCGGAGCCGACTACACCAGCACCGCCCAGCTCCTGGCCCAGTTCGAGTTGAGCACCACCGCCAATCCCTCCGCCCAGCCCACCGGGTTGGGTTGGGCCGATCTCGGGGTGGCCCCGAACACCTACGGGGTGAACGTGGCCCGGGGCGACTTCTACGCCGACGCGCTGGCCGGCAGCGTGGTCGGGGGCGTCAACCACGCACCCATCGTGCTCACCTTGAACCCAACCACCCTCGGCACCGGCATTCCCGCCCTGTTCACCGCGGAGGCGGGGTTGACCCTGCCCAACCAGGTGAACGAGGTGACGGTGCTCGGCGGGCCGGAGGCGGTGACCCCGGCGACCGCCACCGCGGTGCTCCAGGCCATTGCCAACGCCTGAGCCCGATGATCTGAGCCGCGGTTAGGACCTGCCGCCCCCACCGGGGCGGGAGACGTTGACGAACCTCCCATCGACCACCTCGACCTCGGTGAGCTCCCGGGCCACTCCGGCGTCGGCCTGTTCGGGTCCGGAGCTCGGCTCGGCCATCCGCCCGGCATAGGCGGCCTCGGACCGCCGGTCGCCCCGTTCCGCCTCCCGGGTGTCGGAGCGCATCCACTGGTAGGCCACGATGCCGATGGCGGTGAAGGTGATCAACTCGCTGGCCACCCACAGGATCCCACCACCGGCCTTGGTGTCGGCCAGTGAGTGGAAGGAGGGGGCGATGGAGGTGGTGGCCTGGGTGAGGGCCAGCCCGAGGAGGGTGCCGACCGGAATGTCCAACGCCAGGAATCCCAGCTTCATCGGATAGCTCAGACGCCACCGGGACGGGTCGATGCCGAGGACCAGCCACCAGTAGAGGCAGCCGGTGACCAGAAACTGGAAATGGGTGAAGTCATGGAGAAGGGGGTGCTCCAGGCTGAATTGATAGAACGGGCTGAGGAAGTATCCGATCATCGTCACCGAGAAGAAGAACAGCACCACCAACGGGTTGGTCACGAACTCGACGATCGGATGGTGCAGCACCTTGAGGATGGTGGTCTGAGCCGGCCGGCTCGAGGCCTGGAGGGCCAGGGTGACCGGGGCCCCGAGGACCAGGAGGATGGGGGCCAGGTTCATCAGCAGCAGATGCTGGATCACATGGATGGAGAAGACCGAGTCGTCGTAGCTGGCCAGCCCCGAGAAGGTGGCGACGGCGATGGTGACGATCCCGGCCAAGAAGGACCCCGTCCGCCAGGGTGACCAGCGCCGGCCTTTCTTGGCCAGCCGGATGGCGCCGAACAGGTAGGCGGCGCCGAGGGCGCCGTCCACCACCACCGCGATCAGGGTCAGCCAGTCGGTCTGCCACCCGGTGAGGAGGGTGTGGAGGAGGACGGGAGGGGAGATGGCGTCGGCGAACAGCATCCCGCTCAGTCTTTCAGTCCCTTCACACCATTCCCAACCGGGCCGGGTCGGTCAGGCCGGCTCGGGCTGGTAGTCCAATACCTCGATCGCCTCCACGGGCCCGGCTCCCGATGTGCCCCCGGCCGGCCGGCGTTGCCTCGACCGCTCGGCGCTCATTTCCCAGCGGGCCTCGACGTGGCCGAACCGCCAGATGGCCAGGGCGACCACCCACACCACCACGAAGATGCCGACCATGTAGATGCCGGCCTTGTTGATGTTGAAGCTCCCGAGTTGGTCCCACACCCAGCCGTGGAGATGGGCCTCCTGGCCGAGGAGCCCGAACAGCTCCACCGTCCCGATGAAGAACGCCACCATCACCGAGAGCCCGGTGATGGTGATGTTGTAGTACACCTTCCGGATCGGTCGGCTGAAGGCCCATGCGTAGGCGAAGTTCATGAAGCACCCGTCGAGGGTGTCGAACAGGCTCATGCCGGCGGCGAACAGGATGGGAAGGGAGAGGATGGCCCAGAACGGCAATCCGCCGGCCACCGCCGTCCCGGAGATCACCAACAGCGCCACCTCGGTGGCGGTGTCGAATCCCAGACCGAACAGGACCCCGACCGGGTACATCTTCCAGGGTTTGTCGATCCGCCGGGCCAGCGGACCGAAGAAGCGGTTCATCAGTCCCCGTTGGTTGAGGTGTGCCTCGAGGGCCCGGTCGTCGTAGGTCCCTTGGCGGATGCGGAGGAAGACCTTGACGATGGAGACCAGGATGACGACATTGAGGGCGGCAATGACATAGAGGAAGAATCCCGACACCGAGGTGCCGATGATCCCGGTCCATTGGTGGAGACCCGACCCGCCGTTCTTCACCTGGGCGTCGAGGGCCCGGATGCCGAAGTTGAGGACCACCGCCAACCCGAACACCACGCTCGAGTGGCCGAGGGAGAACCAGAAGCCGACGCTGAGGGGTCGCTTCCCCTCTGACATCAGTTTCCGGGTGGTGTTGTCGATGGCGGAGATGTGATCGGCGTCGAAGGCGTGCCGCATGCCGAGGGTGTAAGCCAGGATCCCGGTGCCCACCCCGAAGATCTCCTTGGTGCTCAGGTGGTAGTGGCGGGAGACGGCGGTGAACAGGAGGACCAGCCCGAGGACGTGGAGCCCGACGACGGTCGCCGCCATCCCGCCCACCCTGCGCCATTCAGAGGGGTGGAGTGCGTCCCGGATCGGCCTCGAGGTCCGGGCCGGTCGACCGGCCTGGCGGGCGGGTGCAGAGGCGGCAGCGGTACCGGGCACATTTCCGACTTTAGGGGCTGTTGCGAACTCTTTGCAATAGCGGACCACTTGCGCCGGAGCACCCTTCCCGAAGGTCAGGGGGTGGGCTCGGAGGCGCCATCCGGTGCGGCGGCGGCGCACTCGGCGCACTTCCCGCTCAAGGAGAAATGGTGGGGGTCGATGACGAACCCGGTGTCGGCTTCGAGCCGTACCCGCAAGGGATCGAAGGTGCGGTCGGGGATCTCGATGACCTTGTCGCAGACCTCGCAGACCAGATGGTGGTGGACATCGCCGGCCAGGTGCCAGCGGGACGGGCCGTGGCCGATGTGGATGTGGAAGGCGATCTCCAGCCGTTCGAACAGTTCGAGGGTGCGATAGATGGTGGCCAGGTTGACGTCGGGGTGGTCGGCCCACACCGCATCGGCCAGTTGCTCGGCGGTGAGGTGGTCGTCGCTGCGGTCGAGGGCCTCGATGACCGCCCGCCGGTCCACGGTGATCCTTCCCCCCGAGTCCCGAATCGCCTCGATGGCCTCTTCCACCCGTTCCTTAGGCACTCCCCTGAGCGTAGTGGGAGCCGGTTGCTGCAGCCGAGGGGGAGCTGTGTCGCTGGCGGCGGCGATGGAGCCACCGACCGGTGAGGGCGCCGACGGAGGCGAGAACGATGGCGCTGACCAGCGCGTCGATCCAGAGTTCGATGACGGGGACGAACAGCGGGATGTTGATGATCAACCGGCGGGCCAGGTCGGCCAGGATCAGTGCCACTGCCACCGGGACGGCCAGCGCCAGCGCCTGGACGATGGCCCCCATCGGTCGATCGCGGAGCCGCCCGGCGATGCCCCCTCCCACCAGGAAGGTCAGGACGACGATGACGGTGGGCACGATCCAGAGGTTGCCCGGCTGGTCGATCATCGGCCGTCCCCGCCAGAGCGACTCCCACAGGGAGGTCGGCCCGGCGATGAGGAAGGTGAACAACAAGCCATCACTCAGCGGCCGGAACTGGATCCGCTGCCGCCCCCCCCGGGACCCGGGGACCTCGGAGAGGGTGTCGGTGTCGGGCGTCTCCGGCTCGGGCCGCACATCGTCGGACGTCGCCACCTCAGTGGGCGGGTTCGTCGGCCGTCGGACCCCGGACATGAGGGTCATTTGATCAGATGCGTTGGTGGATCGCCCGCCGTCGGGTGAAGACCACCAGCAGCGTCCCCATGACCAACAGGAACAGTGCCCCGATGACGAGGGCCAGAAGGTCGGCTCCGGTGAAGGCGAGGGTGCCGGCGGTGCCGCCGGAACTGCAGGCCCCCGGGGTGGTGGCACACGGGTCGCCGGTGCCGGTGCCGGTGGCCGGTTGGAGTCCACCCGAACTGCAGGCCCCCGGGTTGGTGGCACACGGGTCACTCGGGCCGCTCGGGCTGGTGCTGCCGCCGGGGCTGGTGCTGCCGCCGGGGACGGTGGTCACCGTGGTCGTCCCCGGATAGCCCGCGTCCGCGCCGGCGGTGGTCGTCAGGCTGAGGGCCCCGAGCAGGGCCACCGCTGCTGCACCTAAAACTGCCAACCTTCGGATATGCACGCCAGACCTGGCTTTCCGGCGCCCGTAGCGCCTCTCCAGCGGGAACGGCCCAAATGCCGGAAGATTGCGTTTTTCCCCTGGTTTCCGCCTTTGACGCCTGGGAAAGGCTCCGACTACCGGCCGGCCAGGGCCCGTTTCTTCTTCCGGGCCCGCTTCTTCAGGTACCGCCGCCGACCGTAGAGGGCGCCGAGTGACGAGATGACCACGGTCCCGACCAGCGCATAGAGCCACAAACCGGCCACCGGGAGGGTGAACCCCCTATGGAGGTCCAATCGGCGCCCGATGTCGGCAATGATCAGCAGGAGGGAGACCGGGACGGCCAAAGCCACCGCCTGGAGCAGGGCGCCGGTGCGCCGGCGGCGATGACGCCCGGCGATGTAGCCCCCGATGAAGAAGGCCGCCACCGTGATGACCGCCGGCACCAGCCACAGGTGCCCGGGCTGGTCGATCATGGGCTGGCCGCGCCACAACTCCTCCCACAACAGGACCGGCACGCTGACCACCAGGGTGAACAGGAAGGCGTCACTGAGCGCCCGGTAATGGAGCAACTGCCCGGCCCCGGGGGCCGAGCTCTCCCGGACCCGGCCGATGTCGCCGCCGGGGACCGCCACCGGGGCGCCGGG
>DATARI010000193.1:0-22519 GCA_036264255.1 Acidimicrobiales bacterium
GCCGGCGCAGTCGCTGGGCTGGAGACAATGGTGGCCGCCGCCCAGTTCGGCGCCGGGAACCTCGCCCTCTTCGCCCGATGGACCGGTGATACGGGCCGATCTCCCCTGCTGGCCCTGGCCATCACCCCGGAGGCCGGCCCCGACGACACCTACCCGGTGTTGTACCTCCAGGGCCCCGAACTGCTCGAAGACCCGAAAGTGCTCGCCGTGCTGGCCGACGTCGTGGGTCCCGGCGGGGTAGGGGTGGTGGCCCACGACGTGAAGGAATTGATGCGCTCGCTGCTCCCGTTGGGAGTGGACATCGGCGGCCTGGTGATGGACACCGCGGTGGCCGCCTACCTGCTCGACTCCTCCATCGATCGTTACCACCTGGTGGACCTGGCCCGCCAGCAGCTGGGGGTGGTGGTGGAGGACGGGTCGACCGGGCAGGGCAGCTTCGATCTCACCGACGACCAGTCCGGCGGGGATGGCGGGATCGACGCCGACGTGCTGCTGACCACCCGGCTGGCGTCGGTGATCGCCCGCCTGCGGGAACCGCTGGAGATCGAGCTGGCCGAGGCGGGAGGGACCGCTCTGCTCCACGAGATCGAATCCCCGCTGGTTCGGGTGCTGGCCCGGATGGAGGTCACCGGGGTCCCGGTCGATCGGGAGGTCCTCCATGAGATCACCGCCGGCCTGGCCGAGGAGTGCCTCTCGTTGGAGGCGACCATCCAGGACCTGGCCGGGGAGCCCTTCAAGGTCAACTCGGTTCCCCAGCTCCGGTCGGTCCTCTACGAGCATCTCGGCCTCACCCCGGTACGGAAGACCAAGACTGGATTCTCCACCGATGCCCGGACCCTCGAGCAACTCCGCGGGCAGCACCCGATCATCGAGGCCCTCCTCCGCTACCGGGAGGTGGAAAAGCTGCGGTCCACCTACGGCGAGAGCCTGGCCGCCGAGATCGCCGAGGACGGTCGGATCCACGCCACCTTCCGCCAAACGGTGGCCCGGACCGGGCGTCTCTCCTCCGACCGGCCCAATCTTCACAACATCCCTGTCCGCACCGAGGAGGGCCGGCGCTTCCGCCAGGCCTTCGTGCCCTCGGAGGGTCGGCGGCTGCTGGTGGCTGACTATGACCAGGTGGAGTTGCGGGCCATCGCCCATCTGTCCGGGGATCCGGGGCTCACCGCCGCCTTCGCCGCCGGGGAGGACATTCACCGGACGGTGGCATCTCGAGTGTTCGGGGTCGAGCGGGACCAGGTCACCCTGGGCCAGCGTTCGACGGCCAAGATGGTCTCCTACGGGCTGGCCTACGGCATGGAGGCCTACGGGCTGTCCCAACGGCTGAACGTGCCGGTGGAGGAGGCGAAGGCCATCCTGGACGCGTTCTTCGAGGGGTTCCCGGCCGTCCATGACTACATGGACCGCACCGTGTCCGAGGCCCGCAACTCCGGGTTCACGGTGACCGCCTTCGGGCGCCGTCGACTGCTTCCCGAGCTGTTGGCCACCAACTACCAGGTCCGGCAGGGAGCCGAGCGCCAGGCCATGAACGCGGGGATCCAGGGTCTGGCCGCCGATTTGTTCAAGGTGGCGCTGCTCCGGCTGGATGCGGCCCTCGGGGAGGGGGGATTCGCCTCGGATCTGGTCCTCCAGGTGCACGACGAGGTCATTCTCGACGTGGTTCCCGCCGAGGCAGAGGCGGTGGAGGCGTTGACCGAGCGCGCCCTCACCGGAGCCGCCGACCTGTCGGTGCCCCTGAAGGTGGCAATGGCCTGGGGTTCGTCCTGGGCGGAGGCGAAGGGAACCTGAGCCCACCCGGGCCGGTCGAGGCCGTCATCGGGTAAGATTCTCTTTCGGTCACAACCAGGTGACCCCTTACTTCACCCGCACGGTCGCCATCGGCGGCGCGGGACCTGTCCGGAAAGCGAGCTACCTACTTCATGTCCGACGTCTTAGCAGTACCGGGAGGGCCCGCCCTCCTGTCCCCCGAGCACATGGGCCACTTCGATGAGAACGGGGTCTACATCCCCCGTCCGATCACGGAGAACGACCTCGACGGAGCCTCGCTCGAGGACGCCATGGCCGGCACCATCGTCGAATTCGAGGATGGTGACCTGGTGCAGGGCACCGTGGTCAAGATCGACCGCGACGAAGTCCTCCTCGACATCGGCTTCAAGTCGGAGGGCGTGGTCCCGGTGCGGGAGCTCTCCATCCGCAACGACGTCGACCCGTCGGAGATCGTCTCGCTGGGGGACTCCATCGAGGCCCTGGTCCTCACCAAGGAGGACAAAGAGGGTCGCCTGATCCTCTCCAAGAAGCGGGCCCAGTACGAGCGGGCCTGGGGCACCATCGAGAAGCTGAAGGAAGCCGACGAGGTCGTCACCGGCCCGGTCATCGAGGTGGTCAAGGGCGGGCTCATCGTCGACATCGGCCTCCGCGGCTTCCTGCCGGCGTCGCTGGTCGAGTTGCGCCGGGTGCGCGAGCTCCAGCCCTACGTCGGCCGGACCATCGAGGCGAAGATCATCGAACTCGACCGGAACCGCAACAATGTGGTGCTGTCCCGCCGGGCGTGGCTGGAAGAGACCCAGAAGGAGCAGCGGGGCGAGTTCCTCGAGAACCTCAAGCCCGGGGAGCGGCGCCGGGGCACGGTGTCGTCGGTGGTCAACTTCGGGGCCTTTGTCGACCTGGGCGGCATGGACGGACTCGTCCACGTCTCCGAGCTGTCGTGGAAGCACGTGGACCACCCCTCCTCGGTGGTGGCGGTGGGCGACGAGATCGATGTCGAGGTCCTCGACGTCGACCTGTCCAAGGAGCGGATCAGCCTGTCGCTGAAGGCCACCCAGTCCGATCCCTGGCAGGAGTTCGCCAACTCCCACCAGATCGGCGAGCTGGTCTACGGGCGGATCACCAAGCTGGTGCCCTTCGGATCCTTCGTCCAGGTGGGCGACGGCATCGAAGGTCTGGTCCACATCTCCGAAATGGCCGTGCACCACGTCGACCTGCCGGAGCAGGTGGTGGCGCCCGGTGAGGAACTCTGGGTCAAGATCATCGATATCGACCTCCAGCGCCGGCGGATCAGCTTGTCGATCAAGCAGGCCGCCGAAGGTGGCGAGGTGTCCGAGGAGTACCGCGAAGCGTTCGGCGAGCATGCCTACGACGCCGAGGGCAACTACATCGGACCCTTCGAGTACACCGAGACCGAGTTCACTCCCGAAACCGAGGCCCAGGCGGCCTGGGCCGACTTCGTGGCCGAGCCGGGGGCGGCGGAGGCCGGAGAGGCCGGAGCCGGACCCGTCGAGCACGCCGAGGTCGAGGCGGCCACCGCCGAGGCCGAAGCACCGACCGGGGGCGAGACGGCAGCGGTAGCGCCGCCCGAGGCGGCCCCAGCCGTGGCCCCGGAGCCGGCTGAGGCTCCAGCCGCGGCGCCCGAGTCCTCGGCTGCCGCACCTGAGCAACCGGCCGCCACCGAAACACCCGCCGAATAGGCGCGGCTGGGCCGGATAGGCCCGGTGGTGTCGAAACGCTCGGCCCGTCCGAATTGGGCCGGGACGATGAATCAGGTCGGTTGGGTCAGATGCCTTTCTCGGCGCGGAAGTCTCCGACGATGGCATTGGCATGACCGTGACCCATGCCGTGTTCGCTCTTCAGGAGAGTGACCATCTCCATGTGCTTGGTGAGCCCGGACGCCTCGAGGATGGCCTTCCAGTGTGAGATCGGCTGCCCATACTTCTTTTCGATCGAAGGGAAGTAGGACTTCGGTCCGGTGACGTTGTCGCCCATGCTTCCAAAATAGCAAGCAGTCATCGTCGATTGGGGCGGCGGGCTCCCGGATCGTCGAGACCGGCGACGGACGTCACCGATCACCGACCGGCAATCCGACAGAAACGACGCCGGGTATTCTCGAACCGAGAACGGCTCCAAAGCCCAGACCACCGACGGAGGAGGAAGCCGATGGATGTCCAGTTCGTAACCAGCGTCGCCCCGATCGTCCGAGATCGGGACGCGGCTCGCTCGTTCTACGAAGACGCCCTGGGGCTCTCCTTCGAGGGCCGAGCCGGCGACTATCTGTACACCCACAAGCTGGAAGGGACGAAGCACTTCGGCCTCTGGCCTCTTTCCGAAGCGGCGAACGCCTGTTTCGGCACCGCCGAATGGCCCGCCTCCGTGCCGGTACCCCAGGCCAGCATCGAGTTCGAGGTGGCGGACGTAGCCGCGGCGGCCGCTGAACTGTCGGCGCAGAGCTATCGACTCATTCACCAGGCCCGCACGGAGCCATGGGGCCAGATCACGGCCCGGCTGTTGAGTCCCGAAGGTCTGCTCGTCGCCGTTTGTTACACCCCGGCATTCCACGACGGAGAGGACAGCTGATCATCATCCGGCCGCAGGCAGCCCGGAGACCAGAGGCAGCTTTCGGGCTCCCGATAGAATCTGTCCGGTGGGTGGTCCCCATGCACCAAAGCCTCGAACCGAAGGAAGAGAAACGGGCATGACCAAGAGCGGGTCGCAGAAGAGTGAGTCTCCCTCTCAGCTCATCGACGCCAGGATCAAGGAGCTGGGCGACTGGCGGGGCGAGATGCTCAGCCGGCTCCGTGGCTTGATCAAGGAGGCCGATTCCGAAGTCGTTGAGGAGTGGAAATGGAGAGGAGTTCCGGTGTGGTACCACGACGGAATGGTGTGCACCGGCGAGACCTACAAGAACATCGTGAAGCTGACCTTCGCGAAGGGGGCGGCCCTCAAAGAGCCCTCCGGTCTCTTCAACTCCAGGCTCGAGGGGAATACCCGGCGTGCCATCGACTTCCACGAGGGCGAGAAGATCAACGAGAAGGCGCTCAAGACCCTCTTTCGCGCCGCGGTGGCCCTGAACGAGTCCAAGACCTCACGCTGATCCCCGCTATCGGTAGATTCCCACCGATCGGCGCCAAGTCAGGGCGGTCAGCGGGGGTAACCGAATGGGCGTCAGAGTTCAGTCAGCGTCTTTTCGAGCGAACGTCCAATAGGCCAGCGAGCCGATGAGATTGGTGCTGGCGATCCACCAGAGCCACTTCGGCCCTCGAACCTGACCCGCCGCTCTTCCCCGTAGGTCATGCCACATTGAGGGCGTCACCAACGCCCACACCGCCACGGCGACGGCAATGATCGCGACTGGACGTGGGTTTCTGTTCACCTCGCGAGTATGGCAAGGAATCCGGCGATCGGCTCGCCGCCTCTCGGTACGCGAGGCTGGCAGGGTGTCGGACCAACCCAACCGCCCTGATGGCGTCACGCCGGGCCCGCTTGTCGAGGTGGACGACCGCGACGACCCACGACTCGATCTCTATCGGGACCTCAATGACCCGGCCGGCCGGAGCCGGTTGGACGGCGACGTCCCGGCCTTCGTGGTCGAGGGCAGGCTCGCCGTCGATCGGCTTCTGGAGTCTCCCTACACGGTGCGTTCACTGCTGATCGATGACCACCAGTTGACTTCGGCCAGCCAGCTGGTGACCGCCATCCGGGCTCAGGGGGCACCGGTGTTCGTGGCCTCCCGTGCCCTGCTGGCCAGCACCGTTGGTTTTTCCCTTCACCGGGGGGTGGTGGCGGTCGCCAACCGCCCATCACCCACCGATCCGGGACGCCTGCTGGCTGACGTCGCGGGCACCTCCAAGCCGGAGGGAGTTCCTCGGCTCCTCGCCGTGCTGGAGGGCCTCAACGATCATGAGAACATCGGAGCGCTGTTTCGCAATGCCGCCGCGTTCGGGGTGGCGGGCGTCCTCCTCGACCCGACCTGCGCCGATCCCCTCTACCGCCGGTCGATCCGGGTCTCCGTCGGGCACATCCTCCACATGCCGTTCGCCCGGCTAGCTCCGTGGCCGAGCGGGCTCGAGCAGCTGCGGGACGCCGGTTTCCTGGTGGCGGCGTTGGCACCGCGTCCGGCTTCCCCCACCGCCATTCCCGCCGTTGGTCTCGCGGAGCTGAAGGGGCAGCTGTCCGGCTCCGAACCCCCCACCGGGGTGGCTCTGCTGCTCGGAGCCGAGGGACCTGGCCTGTCGGATTCGGCCATAGCCGCATCCGACCTGCTGGTCTCCATACCGACGACGGAGCGGGTCGACTCGCTCAACGTTGCCACCGCTGCCGCCATCGCCTTCCATGCCCTCACGGGCATCTGAACCGGGAGTCGGGGCAACGGCAGCCATCAGGCCATGACCAACGCCTCCAAGGACAGCCACCGTTCGAACCCGGGACACCATGCCTAGGATCCAGATACCGATGCACGAACACCAACAACTCGGCGCGATCTCCAAACTGCAGGACCTCTTCGAACGGCAAGATCTTGACTACTGGCTGTTCGGTGGTTGGGCTGTCGATTTTCACGCCGGTCGGGTCACCCGGGAGCATGCCGATATCGATATTGCCGTCTGGGTCGCCGACCTCGATCGGGCCAAGCTGGTGCTCGATCAAGCGGGTTGGATCCTCACCCTTGATGCACCCCGTGACGGGTATGCCGTGTTCGACAACGGATCGATGCACCTTGATTTGACCTACCTCGCTCGTGACGACGCGACCGGCGTGGTCTACACGCCCCTGCTCCAGGGTCGCGGAGACTGGCCAGAGGGTGCGTTCGACGAGGACGTGAAAGAACTCGACGGCGTTCTGGCCCACGTGGTGAGCCTCCCTTCCCTCATCGCCGATAAGTCGGAGATACGGGACGAACCGTCTACGGCCAGCAAAGATCGCGCCGATGTTGCCGTTCTCGTAAGGCTTGTCGCTGACCGGTGACATCGGGCTGGCGTCGCTCCCGATGGCAGGGTTGCTGACTGGATGCCATGCTGGAGGCATGGCGAATCGTTCGCCCTTAGAGCGCAAGTCGGACGCCCTGGCGAAGCTGGAGGCGGCCGAGTCCAACGTGTGGATCGCCTCTGCCTCGCCCGCGGGGCTCGTTCACCTGGTGCCGGTGACCAACACCTGGAACGGGAGTCATGTGGTGCTGGCCACCGGGCCGAAGTCGCGGACGGTGGCCAACGTCACCGCCAATCCTCGTGTCCGGCTCGCCCTTGGCGACACCCGGGACGTCGTCATGATCGACGCAGTCCTCATCGAAGCAGTGCCCGAGTCCGAGGCACCCAAGGCGATGGCCGACGGGTACGCCACCCAGGCGGGCTGGGACCCCCGGACCGACAGCAACGACTACGTCTACCTCCGGTTCGAGCTCGAACGTGTCCAGGTCTGGCGCGAGGCCGAAGATTCGGCCGGTCGCACGGTCATGCGCAACGGGGCGTGGATCGTCTGAGCTGAGTTCCGACGGGAACGTCGTCGCCGAACGCGGTTGCTATCGTCGAACCATGCCCAGCCGCCTCACCAACATTGTCATTGACGCGCAGGACCCTGCGGTGGTGGCCGACTTCTGGTGCTCGGTCCTCGGGTGGCAGATCGTCGAGCAATCCGACGAGGGAGTGAGCATTTCGGCCGCCAACGGCGCTTGGCCGGTCATCGACGTGCTTCCGGTCCCGGAGGCCAAGACGGTGAAGAATCGGCTCCACCTCGATCTCCGAGCCGACGGAGTGTCCACCGCCGACGAGCTCGAGCGACTCCTGTCTCTGGGCGCCATTCCGGTCGATGTTGGTCAGTCGACCGCGGTCAGCTGGGTGGTCCTGGCGGATCCCGAAGGCAATGAGTTCTGCCTCCTGGCCCGGTCGGTGCAGGATCTGATTCCGTAGACCGCTGCCTGCCCGGTGCGCTCAAGCCGGGCTGCGGGCCAGACTGACCGGGGTCTTGATGAGGGGGAAGTGGCACGCCACCTGGTGGCCAGGGGCGATGTCCCGGAGCAAGGGTTCCTCATCGGCACACCGTTGCTGGGCGTAGGGGCACCGGGTCCGGAACCGGCATCCCGACGGGGGATGGAGGGGCGAGGGAAGCTCACCGGTCAGCGCCTTGTGTTCCGAGCGGTGCTCGGGATCCGGCTCCGGGATCGAGGCCATCAACGCCTCGGTATAGGGATGGGCGGGTGAACGGTAGAGCTCGTCGGATCCGGTGACCTCCACCAGCTTGCCCAGGTACATCACCGCCACCCGGTCGCTCACGTTCTTCACCACCGCCAGGTCGTGGGCGATGAAGACCATGGTGAGGCCGAATTCCTCTTTGAGGTCAGCCAGCAGGTTGAGGATCTGGGCTTGGACCGAGACGTCCAGGGCCGACACCGGCTCGTCGCAGATGAGCAGCGACGGCTGGGCCATCAGCGCCCGGGCGATGCTGATCCGTTGGCACTGGCCGCCGGAGAACTCCTGGGGCCGCCGGTCGCCGGCGGTTTCGGGGTCGATGCCGACCGAGTCGAGCATGGCCCGGACCCGCTGTTCCCGCTCGGACTTGGAGCCGATCCCCCAGATGGCCAGCGGCTCGGCGACGATCTCCCGAATCCGCCGCCGGGGGTTGAGGGAAGAGATCGGATCCTGGAAGATCATCTGCATCTTGGTCCGGGTCTCCCGCAACGCCTTCCCCGTCAGCTGGGTGAGGTCCTGGCCGTTGAAACGGACAGTTCCGGAGGTGGCCCGCTGGACCTGCACCAGTGCCCGACCGGTGGTGGTCTTCCCGCAGCCGGACTCGCCGACCAGCCCGAGGGTCTCGCCCCGCTTGACCGAAAAGCTGATGTCGGTCACCGCCTGCACCCGCTGTTTGCCGCTTCGGAATTCCACCACCAGGTGGTCGACCTGCAGCACCACGTCGTCGGGCAGCGGCGCCGGCTGATCGCCGGTGGGAAACACGGTGGAGGTGGCGGCGTCAGTAGTCATGAGGGCGGGGTCTCCGGGTCGAGCTCCGGCACCGGACTGGCACCGGCACCGTAGGCCGGCAACCCATCCACCAGGGGGAACCAGCAGGCAAAGACGTGATCGGAGGATGCCGCGGTGCGCAGCGGAGGCTCGGATTCCCGGCACTTGTCCTGGACGAAGGGGCACCGGGGCGCGAATCGACAGCCCTGGGGAGGATGGATCAGATCGGGTGGCCGGCCGCCGATCGCCTTGAGCCGGGTCCCGCTGGGGTCGGCCAACCGGGGGATGGAGTTCATCAGGGCCCGGGTGTACGGCATCCGGGTGTGGGCGAACAGCGTGCGGGTCGGGGCACGCTCCACGATACTCCCGGCGTACATCACCGCGATCTCGTCGGCCCGCTTCGCCACCACTCCGAGGTCGTGGGTGACCAGGATCACCGCCATATGGCGCTCCCGCTGCATGGCCTGGAGGAGGTCGAGGATCTGGGCCTGGACCGAGACGTCGAGCCCGGTGGTCGGTTCGTCGGCCAGCACCAGCCGGGGGGCGCAGGCGAGGGCGATGGCGATCATCACCCGTTGGCGCATGCCTCCCGACAGCTGGAACGGGTACCAGCGGATCCGCTCCTCCGGGGAGGGAATGCCCACCGACCGGAGCAACTCCACCGCGGTGGCGTTGGCCTCCTTCCGGTCCATCTCCAGGTGGAGGCGGAGCGAGTCGGTGATCTGGTTGCCGATCCTGACCACCGGGTTGAGGGCGGTCATCGGATCCTGGAAGATCATGCTCATCTGGGCCCCCCACACCTGGCGCAGCTGGGCGGGGGCCATGGTGGTCATCTCGTGGCCGGTGAACTGCACGGTGCCGCTCCGGATCACGTCGCGGGCGGGGAGGAGCCCCATGATCGAACGGGCCAGGACGGTCTTGCCCGATCCCGACTCGCCGACCACTCCGAGGGTGGTCCCGCGGTTGACGCTGAGGGACACCCCGTCGACGGCGTGGACGGTGCCCCGGCTGGTCCGGAACGAGGTGTGGAGGTCTTTCACTACCAGCAACGGGTCGGCGAAGTCGGTGACGTCGGGGAACTCCAGAGTCTTCTCGATCACGGCGGCATGGCGATCGCTCACAGCAGGCCCTCCCGGATGTCGAATCGCTGACGCAGCCGGTCGCCGATCAGGTTGATCGACAGGAGCAGCAAGAACATGGCGATGGCCGGCCACATCATGACCAGGGGGTTGGTCTGGAGGAGCCCGTTGGAGGTCCCCTCGGCGATCAGGTTCCCCCACGAGGGGGTGGGAAGCGACACCGAGAGGCCGAGGAAGGCCAGCGAGCCCTCCAGGACGATGACCCCGGCCACGGTGATCAGCCCGAAGGAGACGGCCGCCGGCACCACGTTGGGGAGGATCTCCCGGAAGATGATCCTCCGGCTGGTGGCCCCGAGGGTTCGGGCCGCCATAACGAAGTCTCGATTGGCGAACGACAGAGTGGAGGCACGGACCACCCGGAAGATGATGGGGACGGTGCCGACCCCGAGGATGATGGTGATCTTCAGCAGCGTCTGGCCCCAGAAGGCGACGATGGCGATCACCGCCACGATGCCGGGGAAGGCGAGGATGACGAAGGAGGCGGCATTGAAGGTGATATCGAACCCACCGCCCTTGAACCCGGAGATGAGCCCCAGCGTGCCCCCCACCAGCAGGCCGATCCCGACCGAGGCGAACCCCACCACCAGCGAGACCCGGGAGCCGAAGATGAGCCGGCTGAGCAGGTCCCGGCCGAGGTCGTCGGTGCCCAGCAGATGGTGGACGCTCGGGGCGGCGTTGATGGCGGTGTAGTTCTGGAAGTTCGGGGGTTGGAGGGGCAGCAGGTTGGCGAGGATGGCACAGATGGCGACGATGGCCACCCACGCCAGTGCAAACCAGAACAGGAAGCCCAGCGGTCGTTTGGCCAGGACGTCGTCGTTCGGGTCGGGGACGCCCAATGCTCCCGCCACCGCCAGCGGGGGCGTCTGGCCGGGGAAGGTGCCGGCGAGGGCACCCCCGATTCCCCCGGCGTGAATGTCGTGATCAGCCATCCGTTACTCCCGTGTCACTCGCGGATCGACCACCGTGAACAGGAAGTCGATGAAGAATTGGAGCACCACGTAGGCGATGGCCACCACCAGGGTGATGCCCTGGACGACCAGATAGTCGCGCTGTTGGACCGCGGCCACCAGGGAGAAGCCCAAGCCGTCCATGGCGAAGAGGAACTCGACGATGAAGGTCCCGGCCAGCAGGGACCCGATGTTGACGCCGGCCACCGCCAGCAGCGAGAAGGTCGAGGGCCGGAACGCCTGGCGCCACATGATGCGCCGGTTGGAGAGCCCTTTGGATCTCGCCATGGTGATGAAGTCCTCTTGCAGGGTCATGATCAGGTCGGATCGCAGCAGCCGGTAGTAGACGGCGATCGAGCCGGCGGTCAGCGCCAGGCCGGGCAGGATCATGTCGTGGAGGTTGGTGGCCGGGTTCTGGGTGAAGGGGACATAGCCGGTGGCCGGAAACCAGTGGAGGCCGACGGCGAAGACGGCCACGAAGATGGGCGCCAGCAGGAACGGGGGGAGGGCCAGCAATCCGAAGGTGCCGGTGGTGGCCACGTTGTCGAGGGGGCGGTTGGGCCTCCGGGCGGTGACCAGGGCCAGCGGGATGGAGACGGCGAACGCCACCACCTGGGAGATGATGATCAGCTCCACGTCGACCGGGAACCCGGTGACGATGATGTGCCCGACGGTCTCGTGGGTGAGGTACGACTGGCCGAGGTTCCCGTGGAAGACATTGCCGATCCAGATCCAGTACTGGTGGTAGAGCGGCAGGTTGAGGCCCAACTGGTGGAGGAGGTTCTGCCGGTTGGCGGCGGTGGAGTTGACCCCGAGGATGATGGTGGTCGGGTCGCCGGGCAGCAGGTGGACCAGGAGGAACACCAGTACCGAGATCACGAACGAGATGACGACCAGTTGGGCGAAGCGTTTGAGGAGGTACTTGAGCATCGATATAGGTGGAAGTTGACCGGTTCCCGGTCGCTTACCCGGCCATCCAGATCTGGGTGGGGAAGAAGAAGCCGTTCTGGAACGGGTAGCCGGGCGACCCGTCGGGGAGCACCGGGTTGGCAAAGTTCTGGACCCGGGTGTCGCCGACTTCCGACCAGACGGTCTGCCCCAACCAGATGTAGGGGAGGTCGATGCAGATCCGTTCGTTCACCGTCTGGTACGCCTTGATCCGGGCGGCGGGGTCGGGATTGGTGCGACCGATCTGGAGGGCCTGTTCGATCAGGGGGTCGGAGTTGCGGGCGAAGTTGAGGGAGATCTGGCCCGGGGCCGCCACCGTGGTGCTGCTCCACCACACGTAGTTGAGGTCGGGGTCGGGGACCGCGAACTGTTCGAAGGTGAGGGCTTGGTAGGTCCCGGTGATGGCGTCGGTGATCAGCGCCGCCTGTTCGATGGCCTTGATGGTGATATCGAAGCCGGCCTGGTTCCACATCTGCTGGAGCACCTGGGTGGCCTTGGAGACCCGGGGGTCGGTGGTGCCGGTGAGGGTGAGTGCGGCGGTCCCGTGTTGCGCCTTGTAGGCGGCCACCAGTGCCTTGGCCCCGGGGAGGTCGAAGGTCGGATAGGCGGTGGAGGAGTAGTACTTGGAGCCCTTGGGAAACAGTCCATTGGAAAGCTTGGCCAGTCCGCCACCGAAGATCTTGTTCACCTGGGCCTGGTCGGTGGCCTTGGCCAGCGCCTGGCGGATCCGCAGGTCGTTGGTGGGGGCGGTGGCGCAGTTCAACATGATGAAGTCCATGTCGGGCTCGCCGACGGTGTAGTTGAGGGTGTCCACCACCTGAAACCCTGACTGTCCGACGAAGTGGTTCACCGTGTTGGGGTCGGCGGAGACGATCAGATCCACTCCTCCGGTCTTGAGGGTCGCCTCCCGTTGGGTGGTGTCGGGAATCGGCTTGAAGGTGATGGAATTGAGGTAGGGGAGCCCGCTTCGCCAGTAGTTCGGATTTCGGGTGGCCGAGAACTGTTGGTTGGGCTGCCAGTTGCCGAAGACGAAAGGCCCGGTGCCGATCGGCTTGGGGGAGGCGGTGGAGGAAGCTTTGACCGCGTCGAGCATCGCCTGGCCGACCACGTAGCCGACCTGGGTGGCCAATCCGGCCGGGAAGTCCACCAGCGGCTGGGTGCAGGTGTAGACGAGGGTCAACGGCCCGGTGACGGTGGCCGACTTCACCTGCTGGAGGGCGATGCCGGTCAGGGTCGAGGCCTTCAAGGCGTCGAAGTTGTTCTTCACCACCGTGGCGGTGAGGGCCGACCCGTCGTGGAAGGTGATGCCGGGCCGGAGGGTGAGGGTCCAAACGGTGTAGGTCGAATTGGGGGTGACCGACTGAGCCAGATACGGCTTGATGGTCCCGTCGGCCGCCACCGCCGTCAGCGGGTCGTAGACGGCGTTGGCATAGAGGAAGCCGTTGTTGTCCCAGTGGTTGTTGGGTGGGAAGAACCCGTCGATCTCCGCGGTGGTCCCGATGGTCAGCGAGCCACCGGTTTTGGGGGTTCCCTTATTGACTCCCGGCGTACCACTGCCGCCGCTGCCGCCGCCGGTGCCCGAAGGGCTGGACGAACAGGCCGCCAAACCCGCCGCGCCAACCAGAACCAGGCCTCCGGCCGCCGCCCCCCGCGACAGGAATGCCCGGCGATCCATCGGATTAGGCACTGTCACAGCTGTCCCCCTTCACGCTCTTCCCCCCGTATCCACCCCTGGGGACTGCCGAAGACTGCCACAGGTGAGACCGGCTGGTGGGGAGGATAGTGCTCAGAACACCGCCGGTGGAGGTCATCATGGCCGAAAACCGACAGGCCCGCGAAGAATCCACCTCGGTGTCGGGCGTGGGTACCATGCGGGCCATGGAAAGCGCTTCGATCGGGACCGCGGCGCCGACCCCGTCCGAAACCGAGACCCCGAGCGACGGTCCGGATCGCGACCGGGTGTCCCCTCCCCTGACCGATCCGGTTCCGACCGGCACCGGGACCGGCGGGGGAGACGAGCTGGAGGGGAGACCCTTCGGGCGCCGCTTCACCATCGGGTTGGGAGTCGCGGTGGCCGTCGTAGTGGTCATCGCGCTGGTGCTTCGCTTTTGGACCCGTTCCGACCTCTGGCTCGACGAAGCCCTCACCGTCAACATCGCCAAACAGCCGCTGCACACCCTCCCGTCCTTCCTGAAGCGGGACGGGGCACCCCCGCTCTTCTACGTGCTCCTCCACTTCTGGATGGGGATCTTCGGCGATTCCGACCTGGCGGTGAGGTCGCTGTCCGGAGTGATCGGGGTGGTCACGGTCCCTCTGGTGTGGTTGGCCGGGCGCAAGATCGGCGGCCGCACCGCCGGGTGGGCGGCCATGCTGCTGGTGGCCACCTCGCCGTTCGCGGTCCGTTACGACACCGAGACCCGGATGTACGGGCTGGTGGCCCTGCTGACGGTGCTCGGGTTCCTGGCCCTGCAGCGGGTCCTGACCCGGCCCCGGCCCGGCAACCTGGTGGCGCTGGCCGTCGTCACCAGCCTCCTGCTCTACAGCCACTACTGGTCGTTCTACCTGTTGGGCACCACCTTCCTGTGGCTCGCCTGGGAGGCATGGCGTGGGCGCCCGGCCTGGCGCCGGGGGGCCCGGTCGGGGATGGTGGCCATGGCCGTCGGCGCCCTCACCTTCGTCCCCTGGGTGCCGACCTTCCTCTACCAGTCGGCCCACACCGGGACCCCCTGGGCCACCCCCGCCAACTTCGCCGCCATGGTGAACGCGGTGGCATCCTTCGCCGGCGGGGGCAGCAACCAGGGACGGGCCCTCGCCCTCATCTACTTCGCCCTCATCGGCCTGGCCTTGTTCGGGGTCGCCACCGACCGGCGGCACATCGAACTGGACATCCGGACCCGTCCCCTCGGCCGGCCGCTGGGATGGATCGTGCTCGGCACCCTGGCCGGCGCCATCGCCGGAGGGTTCCTGTCCAACAGCGCCTTCGATGCCCGCTATGCGTCGGTGGTGTTCGTCCCGGTGGTGCTGCTGGTCGCCATCGGGCTCACCACCTTCGTCGATCGTCGGGTGAGGACCGGCATCCTGGCGGTCGCCATCGTCGCGGGTCTGGTCGCCTCCTTTGCCAACGTCACCACCAACCGGACCCAGGCGGCCAAAGTGGTGGCGGCGATCAGCACCCGGGGGCAGCCGGGCGACATCATCGGCTACTGCCCCGACCAGTTGGGCCCGGCGGTCGACCGGCTGCTCCCCGTCGGCCGGTACCAACAGATCACCTTCCCCCGGGAGACCGGCCCCGCCTTCGTCAACTGGGTCGACTACGCCAACGCCTCCCACGCCGGCTCACCGAGCGCGTTCTCGGCACGGCTCGAGGCGATGAGCGGTTCGAGCCGGGACATCTTCGTGGTCTGGGCCCCCGGCTACCAGACCCTCGGGACCAAATGCGAGCAGATCGTGGACATCCTGCAGACCGATCCCAACTACCAGGTGCGCAGCCTGGTGGTGGGGAACCCCGCCCAGTTCTACCAACCCATGTACCTCTACGAGTTCGTGCCGACCAAGCATTGATCACGAGGTGAACCCCGGGACCCGGCTCCTCACCACCACGGCGGGTGACTCCGCAGCGTCGAGCGCCGAACCTCCGCTCCGCCGGTTCGGCACTGCGGTGCTCCAGGTCCTCCCGGCCTGGCTGGTGGCTCGGGCGGTGGTGGCGGTGACCCTGGTGGTCGCCCATCTCAGTGTGTCCCACCTCCGACCGGGCAACAGCGCCGCCCTGCTGCGGGTCCATCAAGGCCTGCTGGGGTGGGACGCCTGGTGGTACCAGTCGATCGCCGCCCACGGCTATGCGGCGTCCGGCCAGCAGTCGCTCCGGTTCTTTCCGGCCTTTCCCCTCGCCGGCCGGGTGGTGGGCTGGTTACCCGGGGTGGGTCCGGGCACCGGGGTGATCATCGTCGCCAACGTCTGCTCGCTGGCCGCCATGGCGGTGCTGTGGATCCTGGTCGAGCGCGACCTCGGCGACCGGGCCCTGGCCCGCCGGAGCGTCTGGTTGCTGGCCCTCGCCCCTCCCGCCTTCACCCTGGTGATGGCCTACGCAGAAGGGGCCCTCCTCCTCTGCACCACGGTGACGCTGTTGGCCATCCGCACCGGGCGCTGGTGGTGGGCGGCGGCGGCCGGCCTGGTGGCCGGCGCGGTGCGTCCGGTCGGCCTCCTCCTCCTCGTCCCGGTGGTCATCGAAGCCATCCGGACCCGCCGGACCGGCCGGTCCGTCGGCGGCCTCATCGCCCGGTCGGCAGCGGTGCTGGCCCCGGTGGTCGGGACCGGGGCCTATCTGGCCTGGGTCAGCGGCAGCTTCGGAGACGCCTTCCTGCCCTTCCGGCTCCAGGACCAGCCCGGGCACCGGGGGGTGATCACCTCCCCGTTGGGGTCGATGTGGAACAACCTGGTGGCCGCCAGCCACGGCCATCACCTGGGCAGCGCCCTCCACATCCCCTGGGTGATCCTCTGTGTCGTCCTGCTGGTGGTGGCCTTCCGCCGACTCCCGCTCTCCTATGCGGCGTTCGCCGCCGCGGTCCTGGTGGTCTCGGTCGCCTCGTCGAACCTCGACTCCTTCGAGCGGTACGCCCTCAGCGGGTTCCCGCTGGTGATCGCCGCCTCCACCTTCACCTCCCGGCAGGCGGTGGAACGGGTGGTACTGGTGGTGGCCGGGTTGGGGCTGGCCGGCTACTCGCTTCTTGCCTTTCTGGGTATTTTCGTTCCCTGACGGTCCGGCGGTACGCGACCCCGGGGAGGTCGACAAGGTACTGTTCAGGGGCAACGTCAGGTGTGAGACGGGCCATCACCTGCCCTCCCGCCACACCGAGGCGAACGGGCCAGATCAGAAGGAACGGATTTCACCTCGTGGGACAATCGTTGGACAGCACTACCGAGATCGACCCGAACGGCCCTCCGACTTCCGCTCCTGACCCGGTTGTGGTGATCGGTGCCGGGCCGGCCGGGCTGACCGCCGCCTATCAGCTGGTGACGGCCGGGGATCCGGTCACCGTGGTGGAGGGCGACACCGTGGTCGGCGGGATCAGCCGCACGGTGGAACGTGACGGATGGCGGTTCGACATCGGTGGGCACCGTTTCTTCACCAAGGTGACCCCGGTGGAGGAGTTCTGGCACAAGATCCTGCCGCCGGAGGACTTCCTCCTCCGTCCCCGGATGAGCCGGATCTTCTACGGGGGGAAGTACTACGACTACCCGATCAAGCTCTCCAACGCCCTGACCAACCTCGGGCTCCTGGAGGCCTTCCGCTGCGGGCTGTCCTTCCTGTGGGTGCGGGTCCGGCCGCCGAAGGACCTGTCGACCCTGGAGGGCTACATCGTCTCCAACTACGGGTGGCGCCTCTACCGCCACTTCTTCAAGACCTACAACGAGAAGGTCTGGGGTGTCTCGGCCTCGGAGCTCTCGGCTGACTGGGGGGCCCAGCGGATCAAGGGCATGTCGATGTGGAACGCGGTCTGGGAACCGATCCGCTCGTCGCTGGCCGGCAAACGCCGGGACAAGTCGAAGCAGCTGACCAGCCTCATCGAGGAATTCCAGTATCCGAAGTTCGGCCCGGGCATGATGTGGGAACGCTGCACCGAGAAGGTGGTGGCGGCCGGCGGCGACGTCCGGATGGCCACCAAGGCCACCGCCGTCCACCTCGAGGGAGGGCGAGCGGTGGCGGTCAGCGTCACCACCGACGGCGTCACCACCCGGCTGCCGGCGTCGCATGTCATCTCATCGATGCCGTTCACCGAGCTGGCCCGGATCGTCGACCCACCGGTGTCCCCCGAGGTCCTGGCGGCCGCCTCCGATCTCCACTACCGGGACTTCCTCACCGTCGCCCTGGTCATCCCCGAGGACCGCGGCTTCCCCGACAACTGGATCTACGTCCACTCTCCCGATGTGCGGGTCGGTCGCATCCAGAACTTCGGGTCCTGGTCCCCCTATCTGGTCAAGGACGGACGGACCTGCCTGGGCATGGAGTACTTCGTGTTCGAAGGCGACGACCTGTGGTCGAGCTCCGATGACGACCTGGTGGCGCTGGCCACCAAAGAGCTGGCCACCATCGGGCTGGTCGACCCCTCCGACGTCGAAGCCGGGTACGTGGTGCGGATGGCCAAGGCGTATCCGGTCTACGACGACGTCTATCGGGACAACGTCGACGTGCTCCGCCGCTGGTTCGAAGTCCACGCCCCCAACGTCCACCCGGTGGGCCGGAACGGCATGCACAAATACAACAACCAGGACCACTCGATGTACACCGCCATGCTGACGGTGGAGAACATCCATGGGGCCCACCACGACATCTGGTCGGTCAACGTGGAAGAGGAGTACCACGAGGAGATGGACGTTCGGATCGGGGAGGAGCCGGCCGCCGGGGGCCGCGGCTCGGGGCGGGATGCGCCCATCCTTCCGCGCCGGGCCACCCCGGCCGGGAGCACCCCCTCCTCGTGATGGCCCGGCATTGAGCCACCCGGCGCTGGGACGTCCGGCATGAGCGCCGACGGCTCCGACGGCTCCAACCGCGCCGGAGGCCCGGAGGGCGGACCGTCTTCGTCACCCGGGTTCGACGTCATGCTCGGGGAGATCGACCTCGCCACCGAGCCCCTGTCGGAATCGGTGGCGCTGGCACCGGCGGTCGGCATCGCCGTCGGCGGGGGATCGATCATCTCGCTTCCCCACGACGAGCCGGGGGCGGGTGGCGGCCCGAGTGCGGAGTCGTTCCGGACCGGGATCGTCCAGGCCAGCCCCGTCGCGATCGCCGGCCTGGTGGTGAACGCCGCGTCGGCGGTGGTGGTGGTGCTGGTGGCCCACCTGGTTTCCTCCCGCTCCTACGGCGTCATCGCCCAGCTGCTGGGTCTCTTCTTCATCCTCTCCATGCCCGGTTCGGCGGTCCTGGTCGGCGTGGTCCGGAGGGTGACCGTGCTCCAGCGGATCGGGCAGGGCGACCGGGTCCACCGGTGGGTGGCGAGCGTCCACCGCATCGTGGTGGCGGTGCTGGTTCTCGAGGTGGGCGTGGTGTGGCTGCTGCAGGGGTGGATCGCCCATCAGCTGTCGCTGCCCAACGACCAGGGGGTGCTGCCGATCCTGGCCGCCGCCGGGGTCTGGATCCTCCTCAGCGTCGATCGAGGCCTGCTCCAGGCTCACCGCGACTACCGGGCCCTGGCCGTCAACCTGCTGATGGAAGGGGCGGTGAAGGCGATCTGCGTGATCGGCTTCGTCGCCATCGGGATGGGGGTCTCGGGCTACGCGCTGGGCATCCTGGCCAGCGAGGTGGCCGCCACCGCCCACGCCCGGTGGCTGGCCGCCCGGGCCTGGCCCGCCGTCCCCCCGGTCACCGCCGCGGTCGATCCGCCGACGACCAACGGGGCGGCGGCCTCCAACGAGGTGGTCCGGCGGGTGTTGATCGCCGACGTCTCGGCCGCCTTCGTCGGCCTCGCCCTCCTCGGCCTCCTGCAGAACGTCGACGTCATCCTGATCGGGCGGCTCGATCACCGGAACGCCGGCGCCTACGCCGCCATCTCGGTGGCATCCAAGGCGTTGGTGTTCGGGGCCCTGGCCCTGGGGGCCTATCTCCTCCCGGAGGCCACCATCCGTTGGAACGAAGGTGGCCACGCGGTTCGGCAACTGGTGGTCACCCTGATGTTCCTGGCCGTGCCCGCGGTGGTGCTGTTGGCCATCGCCATCTTCATTCCCAACTGGTTCCTCTCCCTCATCTTCACCGCCAAGCTGAGCTCGGCCGCCTCCGCCTTCGCCTACCTGGTGGTGGCCATGATCTTTCTCTGCATCTCGGTGCTGTTGACCAATTACCTGTTCGGGGTGGGCCGGCGGTGGATCGTCCTGCTGCTGCTGGCCGGATCCGTCGCCGGCATCGCTTCGGTGGCCGCCGCCCACGGTCAGCCGGTGGACACCGCCCAGGCCGATCTGTTCGTCCAGGCCGGGTTGGCCGCGGCCATGGTCGGGGCGTTCGTGGTCATTCATCACCGGGAGCACGGCTACCAGTGGTTCCGGCACCGGGACCCCCAACCCACCCTCCGGCCCGCGCCGGAGGCCGGAGGTCCCGCCTGAGTCCCGGCTGTGCGGCGGAAGTCCAGTACGATGACGGTTTCCGGACCGGAGGCGGGCCGATCGAGGCGACGTGAACGACGGGGATCTGGAAGAGTGGGGACGATGAACAGTGTTTCGGCAGAGTCCGGGGGGGCCGGGGACGGGGCCGCCGCCGGCGCCTTCGACCTCAACGACGATGAGCTGGCCGAGCCACTCAGCGGAGGCCTCCCGGGGTACTCGCCGTTCGACGAACCGGCACTGTCCCCGTTCGCCGACATGTCGCTCGGGGAGATCGCCGACGCCGCCGATCTGCGGCGAGTGGACGTGGTGGCCTGGCGGGACTTCGATGACCCGGAAGCCGGGGGTTCGGAGCTCCACGCCAACCAGATCCTCTCGGCCTGGGCCGAGGCGGGGTTGGACATCACCCTCACCACCTCGTCGGTAGCCGAGGCCCGGGCCATCGCCCGTCGGGATGGCTACCGGGTGGTGCGGCGGGCCGGCCGCTACGCGGTGTTCCCCCGCACCATGCTCTCCGGGGCGCTTGGTCGACTGGGCTCGGCCGACGGCCTGGTCGAGGTCTGGAACGGCATGCCCTTCTTCTCGCCCCTCTGGGCCCGGTGCCCACGGGTCACCTTCCTCCACCACGTCCACGCCGAGATGTGGAACATGGTGCTCCCCCGGGGACTGGCCGCCCTCGGCTACACCATCGAGCACCATCTGGCCCCCCCGATCTACCGGCGGAGCCGGATCGTCACCCTCTCCTCGTCATCCAAGGCGGAGATCGTCGACCGCCTCGGCATCCCCGCCGAGCGGGTGACGGTGTGCCCACCGGGGGTCGACCGCCGATTCTCCCCCGGCGGTGAGCGGTCGGAGCCCCCGTTGGTGGTGGCCGTCGGACGGCTGGTCCCGGTCAAGCGGTTCGAGATGATGGTGGAGGCCCTGGTCCGGGTGAAGCGACTTCATCCTGACCTGCAGGCGGTGATCGCCGGCGAGGGCTACGAGCGTCCCCTTCTCGAGAGCCTCATCCGCGCCCGGGGGGCCGAGTCCTGGATTTCGTTGCCCGGGTTCGTCGGCGACGACGACCTGGTCGACCTCTACCGGGCCGCCTGGGTGGTGGCGTCGAGCTCTCTCCGGGAAGGTTGGGGAATGACGGTGACCGAGGCGGGTGCCTGCGGGACCCCGTCGGTGGCTTCCCGGATCAGCGGCCACCGGGACTCGGTGATCGACGACCGGACCGGGCTCCTGTTCGATGATCCGGAGGGGATGGGCGACGCATTGGATGCGGTCATCTCCGACGAGATCCTCCGGAAGCGCCTGGGGATCGGGGCCTTCGAACATGCCGCCCAGTTCTCCTGGGACGCCGCCGCCCGCGGGGCGTTGGCCGTCCTGGCCTCCGAAGCCCTGGCCCGTCGCTAACCGGGCGGGCTCGCCTCGCCGTCACCGGACCCGGCCCGCCAGCGGCGGAAGATCTCGACGGTGGCGTCGGCCCCCAAGAACACCACCCCTGCCCAGGTGAGGGAACTGGCCAGCCCGAACTGGGACGGCCAGGCTCCGTCGGCGGTGACGTGGGCGGCGCTCTGGTGGGCCACCACGTAGATGCCGGCGGCCAGCACACAGCCGACTGCCGCCAGTCCCAGCAGGGTCCGGAGCCGCGGCACCCGGAGCACCGTGGCGGTGGCGACCCCCACGATCAGCCCGGTGATCGGCGCACTGATGACCCCGGCCACCGCCCCGGTGATCACCCCGACGGTCACCGCCACCCCCACCGTCGTCGGGCGGCCGCCGGCGGCGAAGGGCCGGAGCAGGCGGGGTGACTCCTGGTCGGAAGCCAGCGTCTCCGGGGTCGCCGCCACCCGTCGCCACCGGCGGGGGAGGAACACCAGCCCCAGGCAGAGGACGATGGCCAGCAACGAGATCAGGAGGGCGATGTTGACCCGGCCCTGCGGGGCCCAGCGGAGATCGACGGTGACCACCCCGCCACCGGCGGTCCCGAGGCTGGCCGGGTCGATCCGCCAGCCGTTGGCGAACCCGTCGACCAGTCCCGGGGCGCCCAGCGAATGCCCGTTGACGGTCGCCACCCACCAGGCGTTGAGGCTCTGACCCATGACCAGTTCGTAGGGGGCGGTGGCGGCGGTGACGCCGGACACCCGCAGCTGCAGCGCGGTGGAGGTCTGCGAGGTGACGGCCACCGACGGGGGAGCGGTGGTGGGGGCGAGCTGCCCCGCCGATCCGCCCGGCACCGGGTGGGCCGGGCCGCCGCCGGCGGCGGAGGCGAGCGACAGCTGGTCGATGTTGAACCCGACCAGCTGACCCGGGGCCGAGGTGAGGGTGTGGTTCCCCGGGCCCAGCGGCAACCCACCGGCGTCGGGCCCGCACAGCGACACCGCCAGGGCATTGCCGGCCAGGGCGGATGCCGATGACCCGGCCACCGAGACCCAGATGGGGGCACCGTCCACCGCCAGCAGGTCGCTCCGGCAGGGGGAGGGGATGGTGGCCGGGACCGGGGCGGCGGCCAGCCCGGGGATGCCGACCTCGGCGATGGCGATCGGCATGGCCAGCGGGGACTGGGAGTTGTAGTTGACGGTGTTCTGGATTCGGACGGTGTCGAAGGTGATCCGGAGGTTCTGTCCGGTCACCGGCCTCGGGCGGGTGAGGGGGACGCTGACCACCGAGCCGGCGATCCGGCCGTCGGCGATGG
>DATARI010000233.1:0-12589 GCA_036264255.1 Acidimicrobiales bacterium
GATCAGCCGACCCGGCCGGCGGTGCGACGAGTTGTGCGGATGTCACGCATGCCCCCTTTCTCTTCGCCCTCGGGGCCGAGGGAATTGCCGGTGTGGTAGCGGAAGACGTCCTCCAGGGTGGCGGTCTCCCCCAGTTCCGCCTTCAGGGCGGCCGGGGTGCCGAGGGCCTGGATCCGTCCGAGGTGCATGAGGGCCAACCGGTCGCAGAGGACGTCGGCCTCTTCCATGTAGTGGGTGGTGAGGAGGACGGTCATCCCGTTGGCCGCCCGCATGTCCTCCACCCGCTGCCACACCCCGTCTCGGGCCACCGGGTCGAGCCCGACGGTCGGTTCGTCGAGGACCAGGAGCTCGGGCTGGTTGACCAGGGCCTGGGCCAGCTCCAACCGGCGGATCATCCCGCCCGAATAGGTGCCGGCCATCCGGTCGGCCACCTCGATGAGGCCCATCATCTCGAGGGCGTCGGCCACCCGGGGCTTCCGCTGGTTCCGGGGGACGTCGAAGAGCCGGGCGAACCAGCTGACGTTCTCCCGGCCGGTCAGGGCGGCTTCGATGGAGAGCTGCTGGGGGACATAACCGAGCCGCCGGCGCACCGGCATCGGGGAGCGGCGGAGGCTGAACCCGAGGACCTCGACCTCCCCTTCTTGGATGGGGAGGAGGGTGTTGACCACCCGGATGGTGGTGGTCTTCCCCGCCCCGTTCGGGCCGAGGAGCCCGAACACCTCGCCCCGCTCGATGCGGAGGTCGATCCCGTCGACGGCCACCTTGTCCCCGAACCGGTGGCGGAGGCCTACCGCCAACAGGGCGGGCGACGAAGCCTGGGTCGGCAATGGGTTTCCATTCCCAGCCAACCCGGCCTCACCCATCGGTGCTCTCTTGGTGTTGGAGCTCCCGGCTCAGGCGCCGGACGATGGCCACCGCTCCCCGCAACTGGCGCTGCTCGACGGGGGAGAGCTGTTGCATCGCCTCGGCCAACAGGGCTACCCGGCGATCCCGGAAAGCACCGACCTTGTGCCGCATCTCCTCGGTGAGTTCGAGCCGGGCCACCCGGCGATCAGCGTCGTCGGCGGTGCGGATCAACATCCCGGCGTCGGTGAGCTGACGGACCAGGGTGCTCACCGAGTTCGGGGCCAGGTGGAGCTCTTCGGCCGCCTGGGTCACCGACAGGTTCGGCCGGCGGCGGATCAGGCGGACCAGATCGAGCTGGGACTGGGTGAGGGAGGAGAGCTCCTGGGGCCGACCGGCACGACGCCGGCCACTCCGCCGGATGGAGGCCATGCTGTCCATCAACTCGTCGGCCAGGCCTCCCAGTTCCCCCGATTTCCCGGTCCGACCGGAGGCGGATTGGGGTCGACGGGACAGCACGGCAACCGAAGGCTTGGATGGCATTCACTCATTATACCTCTGGCCCAGAGGTATTTCTGGCGAAGCCGGGTTCAGCTGCCATCGGGATAGCCACCGCGGTGAAGGACCATCGGATGGTGAGGCAATGTGGCGGGGCGAGGCACCGAGGCCCGCCACCCATCCGGCGGAGGTTGCAGGCCCTCCAACAGCGGTGACTGACCGCCAGACGGGTCACCGACCAGGTCTTCCAGGTCGGCCCGGAGGCCGGCGACCTCTTGAGTGCCGAAACGGGCGGTCCAGCGCGCCTGAATCTCCTCCAACAGCCGGCGATAGGTGTTCAGCGCCATCTCTCCTTTCGGAGTGAGCCGAGCCACGTTGGTCCGACTGTCAGGCGGATCCCGCTCCACCACGATGAAGCCGCGGCGCTCGAGGTAGCCGACCATCATGGCGACCCCCTCCTTGGAGACGCCGGCCCGGCGCGGGAGGTCCCGGACCCGCACTCCCTCGCCGTCGAGCAGCCGCAGGGCATCGGCGCACATCACCAGGGACACCTTCGACTCCCGTTCGAAGTCCAAAGTGAAGGCCAGGAGCACCTGGGAGAGGAGTACCGAAAGGTCGAAGCCGGACCCACGTTCAGAAGTGGTTGCCATGAGCGGGCCGAGAGGAGGGACCCGGGTGAACATGCCGTGGTGCACGACCGGAAGGTAGCGAGGCAGTGGGACGTCGAACTGGTCGATCAACGACTCCAGGGACCCCCGAAGCCGGGCGATCCCGTCGGAGCCGAATCGCTGCTCCCAACGTCGCTCGATCTCCCCGGCCAGCGGGCCCCAGATTCTCTGGGCCCTCCTTCCGGATCGGGTGGGACGGACCACCCAGTCGGCGCGGGGTGGCTTTGGCCGGGTGTCGGCCGGGTCGGGCTCGAAAGTGATGTAGCCCCAGCGCTGGAGGCCGGCCAGATTGGTCAACTTGGCCGGACCCTCCAAGTCGCGAAAGGGGATGCCCTCTTCGCTGACGAACTGCATGAAGTTCGCCCACATCGCCAGGGACACCAGCCATACCCCCCGGCCGCCCCCGGTGGCGGCGCCAGCGGTGGTCGTGCGGTGAGCCATCCGCGTCTCCGCCTCGTTGTCGAACTCGACGGTGAACGCCACCAACGCCTGCGAGAGGAGGGTGGGCAAGGGAAGCCGGTCCGCCATCACCGGTGAACCCGGGACCCGGACGGTGCGGCTGGACCGACGACCTGGGGTTAGGAGTCCCCCGACAGCATGGAGGTGATCTGGGCCATGTCGAAATAGTCGCGCCAGGCGCTGATCTTGCCGTCACGGATTTCGAAGATGCCCATGACCGGCAGTGGCGCTACCTTGCCTCCGACGGTGAAGGTATCGACCCTTTCGGTGAACACCAGGTTGTCCCGGCTGGCCACGTGGAGGTTCTCGATCACCAGGCTCTCGGACATGCCGAAGAAACCCTCGATGAAGGCGATGGTGGCGTCGATGCCGACGGCGGCGTCCATCGGGATGTTGTGGTACACCACATCGTCGGTGAAGAACGGCCGCAGCGCCTCGGCATCGTGCTTTTTGAATGCCTCGGCCAGATCCAGCACCACCTGTTCGGCGTCTCCTGCAGCTCCCATCGGTGTACCTCCTGAGGTAGGGCGGGCGGTCAACTTCACGCTAGTCAACTGTTTCCATCTCGGCATGACCGCGAGGCCCGGCGAGCAGCGCCGGCTTGCGGCAAGCTTGGCGATGGATCCGATGAGGGAGGCGTTATGAGCATCTTCTCCGAAGTCGAGCTGGCCTATCTGGCCAAGGGGAAGCTCGGGCGTCTCGCCACCATCGGTGCCGATGGTGTCCCCCACGTGGTGCCGCTCGGTTGGACCTACAACGCGCAGCTGGGAACCATCGACATCGGGGGGCGGGACGTCACCCACAGCCAGAAGTTCCGGAACGTCCAACACAACCCGAACGTCGCCTTGGTGGTGGACGACGTGTTGACGCCCTGGCGACCCCGGTGCGTGATGATCCGGGGCCGAGCCGAAGCACTGATGGAAGCGGTCGGGGCGGACGGGGAGGACCGCGGCCCGACCATCCGGATCACGCCCACCAAGGTCAACAGTTGGGGGATGGACCTCAGCGACGAGGACTGAGGCCGGGTCATTCGCTCCCGAACAGGGGCCGCAGCCGGAGTTCGAGACCGGCTTCGTCGGGCTCCGCGAACCGGTCGGCCGTCCAGACCTCCAGCCCGCTGGCGTAGACATCGACGGGGATGCCTGTCACCTCGATCCACCCGGCCACTGCGTCGCCCCAACGCTCCTCGACGATTGCCTCTTGAAGGCGTGCTCGTTGGATGGTGGGGATGGTGCCGCCGGGGGTGGCGGCCACCACTCTCAATGCCAGGACGTGGTTGAGGGTGTCGATGTCGTCGGCGGCGTAGACGGCGGGTGGATCCCCCCGCACCACCGCGTAGGCCAGGGTGGTGGAGGGCACCGAATCAGCGAGATGGCCGAAGCTCGGCTGACGTCCAAAAGCCGGGGAGCGCCTGGAGGCGGTGACCGCCTTCGGCGTACGTGGCCAGCCGCTGCCGATCCGCGGTGTTGAGCATCCCCATCACGTCGAACACTCCGCCGGGGCCGACGGTGTGGAGCGCCCGGTCACCGGTGCTGCGCCGGGGTGGAAGGTGGGATGAGAGGAGGACCACCGGTCTCACGTCACTGGTGGCCAACACGCTGGCCCGGCCCAGGCACTTCCACAGGGTGTCGGTGCGGAGGAGGCCACCCCGGGTGGAAGTGAAAGCACCGGTGACGTCGAAGTACCACTTTTCACCCTCGGCGTCGTTGGCGACCAGATTGACCAGCAGCCCGAGCCCGGGGATCTTGTAGTTCCGCTGGCAGATCTCGAAGCCGGCGTCCTCCAGGATGTCGGCGGCCAGAGCCTGGGCGGCTTTCCCCTCTTCACTCGCACGGGCCTGGATGTTCTCGTTGGTGCTGGACACCGGGGGCACCACCGGAGAGACCTTGGGACCCCGGGCCCCTTTGGAGGCTTGGGCCTTTCGCTCGTCGGCCACCCGCGCCTTGGCCAGCTCGATATAGGCAGGGTCGGTGTCATACCCGACGTAGCGGCGGTCGGTCCGCACTGCCGCCACCGCGGTGGTTCCCGAACCTAGGAAGGGGTCGAGGACCAGGTCGTCCTTGAAGGTATAGAGCTCGATGAGCCGCTGCGGAAGCTCGACCGGGAAGGGTGCCGGGTGGTGGACCCGGCGGGCCGACTCCGGCCGGATGTGCCAGAGGTCGAGAGTGGCGTCGAGGAACTCGTCGGTGGAGATGGAACGTTGGTAGGGCCGGCCCTGGGCCCGACGGTCCTCGACGTCGACGGCCCGGTCGAAACGCCCCTTGGAGGCGATGATCACCCGCTCGGTCACGTCCCGCAGGACCGGGTTAGTCGGCGAGCGGTAGGAACCCCAGGCGCAGGACCCGGCGGCGCCGTCGGCCTTCTTCCAGATGACCTCCCCCCGCAACAGCATCCCGAGGTCGTCATCGAGGATCCGAATGATGTCGGCGGCCAGTGAGCGGTAGGGCTTCCGGCCGAGGTTGGCCACGTTGACCGCCATCCGTCCTCCCGGCTCGAGCACCCGTTGGCACTCGCGGAACACGTCGCTCAGCAATGTCAGGTATTCGACGTAGTTGGCCGGGATCACCCCTTGGCCGAGAGCTTCCTCGTACTCCTTGCCGGCGAAGTAGGGAGGAGAGGTGACCACCAGGGCCACCGAGTTTTCGGGCAGGTCGATCGACCGGGAATCGCCGCACACCAACGGCTTCCTCACCTTGAAGGGGGCCGCCAAGCTGTCGTCGGTCGAGATGAACTTCGGGTGGAAGCGGGCGTAGAAGGCGGAGGCGTCGTGGTTCTCGCGGCCGCCGACGCCGAAGTTGCTGGTCGATGTACCGCGGGGTTTCGCCATCAAATGGACCCTAGAGGGAGGGTGTGACAGGAGTCGATGGGTGTCACGGGGTGGGGCCGGTGGCGCTGACCAACTGCCCCACCGGGACCAGGTGGTCGAGATACTCGACGATGGCTTGTTCCACCAGCAGATTCGCCGAGACCTGTCGCTCGGCGGCGGCTTCCCTCAGCCGCTGGTGCAGGGCGGGGGGAAGCCGTACCGCGGTGGCCCGCCGTTCCCCGTACACCTTCGGCCGTCCCATACGTCCGAGAGTACGACCGACGCCACGGTAAGTGGTGGATAGTGCGCGCTCGATCGTGCAACCGCGGCAGCGATAAATTAGTCGGCTCAGGATTCGATCCGACATCGACTGGGTAGGGTCGACAGATGGCGAAGAGTTCCGCAAACAATCCGTCAGAACGCTGTGACGGGAGCATTAATTCTCCGACAAATTCGTATGAACGCACGAGCGACCAGGTGCGCGAACTTGTCGAGCGGGCCCGTCAAGGTGACGAAGAGGCCTGGGAAGCGTTGTTTCGCCGTGCCTACCCCAAGTTGTTGTCCTATGCCTCCCGCCGCTTGCCCACCGCCGAACAGGCGAAGGACGCAGTGGGGGAGACGATGACCCGAGCGGTGGCCAACATCGACAAGCTGCGAGGAGAGGGAGGCGGGTTCGATGCCTGGATGTACGGCATCATGCGCCACGTGGTGGTGGATGCCCAGCGGTTGCAGTCGCGGGAGGGCCCCGGGTTGATTCCCGACGCCGCCGACGCCTCGCCGCTGCCGGGGGAGCGGGTCGTTGCCCGCGACGATGCCATCGAGGTTCGCCAGGCGTTCGATCGCTTGAGTGCGGCTGACCAGGAACTCCTCGAGCTCCGGGTGGTCGCCGAGCTGTCGGCCGACGAAGTCGCCTCGGTGTTGGGGAGACGGCCGGGTGCCGTCCGGATGGCGCAGAGCCGGGCACTCACCCGTCTGCGGGGATTGCTGGATGACGTGGGGGAGGGACGAGAAAGTGCCTGATGACGACAGATTGCTCGAGCGGCTGGGTCGCGCCTTCGCGCCGGCTCCCGCCGAGCCCAGCCTGGCGGAGCGACGGACCCTCCATCGGGCAGTGGCGCGGTTTCGAACTGCGTCGAACCATCGGGCCTCGCAGCCGGAGGCGACCGAGCCCCCGGCCGAACCGGTGATCTACCTGCCTCCGATGATCTTGCGACCGGCAGTCACCGCCCTCGGGGCCATGGGCCCGAAGTTGCGCCAGCCGGTGGCCGGTAACTGACATCCGGCACGGCTCGACCAACCCTTCCGTTGGGGCTGGTCGAGCGTGAGTTTGTCCCGATGTGTGACGCTCGCCTTCCTCGACCGACATACCTACTGAGACGTCGAGAGTGGCCGAGATTCTCATCGGGGAGGGAATCCCGGTGCTCACTCTGATGACTACCTGCCGATACCGACATGTCCGATGCCCGCCGATACCGACCACTGAGGTAGCCCATGCCAGCCGATCTCATCGGCGCGCGTTACCAACTCCATCGAGAGTTGGCTCGCACTCCATCCCTAGCGGTGTACGAAGCGAACGACCGTCAGGTCGGCACGCCCGCCGCGGTGGCAATGGAACTCGATCACGACCGGGGTTCCCATCTCGGGCGCCGGCTGCTGGGCCGTCGGGTGGCCCGCACCACCCATCCCCACGTCGTTTCGACCTACGACCGCGGCAAGCATGGGGGCCGGGCTTTCGTCGCCTTTCGGCCGCCTCCCCGTAACCTCGCCACCGAGCTGGAGGTCGCACCGTTTCCTGCCCATCGCGTCACCCAGATGGGCATCGATCTCGGCTCGGCATTGGAAGTGCTCCACCGGGCCGGCGCCAAGCTCGGATCCCTCCACCCCGGTCACGTCGGGATCGACGCCGACGGTGCGGTCCGCCTTTCGCCGTGGCCGCTGGCGACTGCACCCGGCGGCTGGGGCGGACAAGGGGCGTGGTCGCCACCTGAGATCGTGGCCGGGGGTACGCCTTCGGTCGCCGGTGATATCTGGTCGCTGGGCGCCGTCCTGTTGAGCTCGCTGGTCGGAACCGGTCCGGGTCAACTCTCGCCGGAGGCCACCGAGGAGCTCGCCGACCGCCTTCGCCATGATGCCAATCCGGCCCTGGTCGACGCCATCGGCCGGAGCATGGTGAGCCAGCGGTCTCGCCGGTTCGCGTCGGCCGGCGGCCTGGCCGCCGCGCTGGAGGGGGAGCCGGTGGCGCACCGTCCGGCCGTCATCGCCGGCGTCCCCCGACTGTTGGCTCGGACCCGGGGACTGGCGGTCGGCTCGGCTGGCGTCGTGGCGGTGCTGTCGGCCACCACTGTCGGGGTGGCCTTGAGCTCGATCGGTGCCACCAACGCGATCGGCCATGTCGGGGTGCACCACCACACCGCCCCCAGCCCCCCGGCAACCGTTCGCCGGCCCGCCTCGACGCCGCCGACCTCGGCGGCGGTTCCGAATGGGGCGGTGGCCCTGGCGGCTGCCCCCCCGTCGACCACCAGCCCATCGGCTTCCGCCGGTCGGGTGTCGCGGGCGACCGGGGCGGCGGTAGGCGGGGTGCCGGCGGTGTCACTCAGCCAAGGTCCAACCGTCACCCCGACGACGTCGACGACCTCGGTACCGACCACCTCGACTCCGGCTCCCTCCTTGCCGGCACCGATCGTCAGCGCCCAACCGGTGGTGGCCACCGGCTCCGGGGACCAGGCTCCGTCGCCGACCTCGGGTTCCGGAAACCCCAATCCGGGACACGGTTCCGGCGGCCATGGTCCGGGCAGCCCCAACACCACCACAACCACCACCATGACGGATCCGAACTCCCCGGATGGCACGACTGGGTCCACCAACCCAGGGGGTGGATCCGACACGTGACACGGAGCGCGGCCGCCGGGCCGATGTAGCCGATACAGATCCGTTGCGCCCGGTGCCTCCCGGCATCCCCCTTGGGCTGGCGCGCCCCGCAGGACCCACGACCAACGAAGGAACCACGCAGGAGGTGAAGAACAGCATGCGACTCGACATTGTGATCCCGGCTTTCAATGAAGAGGATCGAATCGATCGGACTCTCCGGGCCTACCGCTCGGCAGTCACCGATCCGCGCACCCGATTTCTGGTCGCGCTCGATTCCTGCACCGACGGAACCGCCGGCGTCGTCCGCAGCCATGCTGACGTCGATCCCCGGGTGGAACTGATGGAGTACCCGAAGTTGGGGAAGGGCGGGGTGATCATGGAGACGTTCCGCCGGTGCGACGCCGACGTCATCGGCTTCGTGGACGCCGACTGCGCTACCCCGCCGGCCGAATTCCTCCGGTTGGTGGAAATGACCGCCGAGGCCGACGGGGCCATCGCCGGCCGGCACCACCCGGCCTCGGTCCTCCCCACCCCCCGGCCCCGGGCCCGTCGGATCACCAGTTGGGCGTTTGCCCGGTTCACCCGGACCTTGTTCGGTCTTCCCTATCTGGACACCCAGTGCGGGGCCAAGGCGGTGCGCCGTCAGGTGATCGAACGGGCTCTGCCCCTGTTGTCGGCCCGGGACTTCCTGTTCGACGTGGACCTGCTCCTGACCGCCGATCGGCTCGGCTTCGACATCGTCGAAGTCCCGACCGTCTGGCTCGACCAGGAAGGCTCCCACCTGAGCGCGGGAGCCGACGCCCGACGGATGGCCATGTCCTCCCTGCGGTTGTGGCTGCACCACCGGGTGCTTCCGGTGCCCGACGATCGGGGGCTCCCGGTGCGAGAGGCGCTCCCGCTGCCTTCGGAGAGGACGGCGGCATGATCGACGTCACCATGGTGGCTCCCTACCCGGGGCTCCACCGCCGAGCCAAGCTGCCGAGCGGCGTGGCCGCCTACACCGAACGGCTGTCGACCGCCCTGACCAGTCAAGGCGTGGCGGTGAAGGTCATCGCGCCGGAGGTGGAAGGGGAACCCAACCGATCCCGGGTCGACGGGGTGACCGTCGAACGCAGCTTCCGCCGGGGGGCCACGGCCCTCCCGGTCGCCTCGGGTGCCGCCCGGCGTTCCGGTGCGCCCATCGTGCACGTCCAGTTCGAGACCTTCCTCTACGGAGGCCCGTCGTCGGTTCCCGGGGTGGCTCCTGCCCTCGCCAACCTCCGGACCGGCGGGAAGCTCCCGGTGGTCACCCTGCACCAGGTGGTCGATCCGTCCGAGGTGGACAAGGAGTTCACCCAGGTCCATCGGGTGCGGGTCCCCCCGGCCGTGGCCCGGGTCGGGTTGTCGGCGCTGCAGCGGATGGTCCGCCGGCTGTCGTTGAGCACGGTGGTGCACGGGCAGTCGTTCGAAGCGCTGGTCCCTGGCTCGGTGGTGGTCCCACTGGGGCTGGACGTCGCCGACCCGGTGCCGCCGGAGACGGCCGGTGAGATCAAGCGGTCGCTCGGGCTTCGTACCGACCGCCTCACCGCCCTCTGCTTCGGGTTCCTGTCTCCCTACAAGGGGATCGAGGCGGCGCTGGAGGCCTCGGCGATCGCCGGTGACTCGGTGGAGCTGGTGATCGCCGGCGGGAGCCACCCCCGTCTGGCCAGCCGGGATCCCTATGCCGATGACCTCCGCCGTCGTTTTGGAGACGTCGCCCGCTTCGTCGGGTACGTCCCCCAACCGGAGGTGGCTGATTGGTTCGCCGCCGCCGACGTACTCCTTCTGCCCTACCCCCGCCCGTTCGCCAGCAGCGGTCCGTTCGCCCAGGCTCTCGGCTTCGGCACCCCGGTGCTCTGCTCCGAGTCGCTGGCCCGCTGCGTCGGGGCGCCGGATGCCATGGTCGCCCCCACCGACCCAGCCGGGTTGGCCCACCGGCTCCAGCAACTGGCCTCGGACCCCGGGCAACTCCGGGGATTGGCCGCCGCCACCCGGGCCCTCGCCCGCGGTCGGACCTGGGAGGACGTCGCCCGCCGTCACATCACGCTCTACGAGGAGGTGATCGATGCCCACCGCCCTGCTCGCCGGCGCGTTCGGACAGGGAAACCTGGGTGACGATGCCCTCCTCGAGGCGTTCGTCAAGGCCCTCCCTGGGTGGCAACTCCGGATCACCACCGCTGACCCCGACGCGGCTGAACGGATGGGCTGCCAGCCGGTCCCGGCCCGAGAACCCCTCACCGTGGCCCGTGCGGTGCGCGGCGCCGACGCCATCCTGGTCGGCGGGGGCACCGTGTTCAAGACCCTGCATCCCTCCTCCGGTCGGCATCCCCATGCGTTGTTGGTCAACACCTCGGCCCTGGTCGCGGTGTCGTCGGCCCTCCGACGGCCGGTGGCGATGGTGGGGGTCGGCGCCAGCCGCCTGAGTGGTTGGGGAGACCGCGCCCTGTCGCGGTTCATCGTCAAGCACGCCGACCTCCTGGTCCTGCGGGATGAGGAGTCGGCGACCGAGATGATCCGGTCCGGCATTCCCGGGCCATTCCGGGTCGGGGCCGATCCGGCCTGGACGCTGGTGGAGCCCCCCGACCGGGTACCGACTTCCTCCCGCCGGGTGGTGCGGGTGGTGCCCTCCCACCTGGCGCAGGGGACCGACGGCTGGGGTGGCATGGTCGACCGCCTCTCCCATACCCTCCGCCGGTTGCTGGCCGCCGGCCTCACGGTGGAACTCCAGGCCTGGCAGCACGGAGCCGGGGTGACCGCCGACGACGGGGCCATCCTCGACGCCCTGGTCCACCGGTTCGGCCCGTCGGTGGCGGTGGTCCCCACCCCCGATTCGATGGGTGCCGCCGTCGATTCGATGATCGGGACCGGCACCGTGCTCTCCTTCCGCTTCCATGCGCTGATCGCGGCGGCCGCCGCCGGCGTTCCCACCGTGGCGGTGAGCCACGAGGCAAAACTCGGTGCCCTGGCCCGCCGCCTCGAGCAACGGGCCGCCCCCGTCGATTTCGACCCGGCCCTCCTGGCTGTCCAGGTGGCCGACGCGGTTGAAGCCCCCGGTCCGTCGCCGGCGGCCATCAAAGAGCAGATCGACCGGGCCGAAGAGGGGTTCCTGTTGTTGCGGGTCCTGCTGTCGGGGGGACGCACCGAGGAGTCTGATGCCCTGGGGGCGCTGCCGTTGGCCCCCACCCCGCGCTCGTCGACCTCATCACCCCGGGCGATATGACCGCACTCGTCGAGCGCCCTCGGGGGCGCATCCAGAGCACCGCCGCGGTCCGCGACCAAGCCGTCGTCGCCTCCGGTCAGATCGCCGCCGGGTTGGGGAACATGGTGTTCTCCCTCGTCATGGCCAGGCTCCTGGCCCCGGGGACCTTCGCCCAGTTCGCCTCCTTCCTCGCCCTCTACCTGTTGTTGAGCATGCCGGGATCGGCGGTGAGTGCCGTCGCCGCCCTCGAGCCGGCCCGGGCGGCCCGGTTCCGACCCGCGCTGTTGCTCGGCGGGGCGGGGGTGGGCGTCGCCCTGGCCGTCGCCTCCCCCTGGGTGGGCCCGGCCCTCCGGCTCCCGGTGGCGATGGTGGTGGTGTTGGGGCTGTCGGCGCCGGCGCTCGGAACCCTGGCTCTCGACCGCGGCCGTCTTTACGGTTGGAACCGTCACGCCCGGCTGGTGGCGTCGCTGGTGGTGGAGCCGGCGGTGCGGCTGCTCCTCGGGCTGGCGCTGGCCACCGCCGGGGGAGCCGTCGGCGGCGCCCTCGGGGTGACCGTCGCCGGCTACGCCGCCCTGGAGATCGCCCGTCGGCATCCCCGCGGCCGACCGGCCGCCGTAAACGAGGGTCCGGATGCCCCGATCGAATCGGCCGCCGAGCCCGCCCCCCCGGCGCTGCCCCGGGCCGCCACCTGGACGGTCTTGGCCTTCCTGGCCGTGGTGGTGGTCCAGAACCAGGACCTGCTCATCGCCAACCGGGTGTTGGCTCCCGGACAGGCCGGCCAGTTCGCGGTGCTGTCCACCCTCGGTGGCCTGTCGGTGTTCGCCACCATGACAGTGCCGTTGGTGTTGCTGCCCCGTAGCCGGTCGGGGGAGGGCGGGCTGTTGCCGGCCCTGGCCATCACCGCCCTCATCGGGGGGGCGGCGGTCGGCGTGGTGGCCCTGGCTCCGGCGGCGCTGGTGACCGTCCTGTTCGGCGCCCAGTACCACCAGGTGGCGGGGGTACTGGTCATCTACATGGCGGCCATGTCCCTGCTCGGGATCTCCCGGGTGCTGGTGGCCCACCGTTGTGCCACCGGGGCCGGCCGGTCGTCCCTGGTCCTGGCGGCCATGGCCGTCGCCGCCCAGGCGGGTCTCATCGTCAGCTTCGGTCACGACACCCGGTCGGTGGCGCTCTCCACCACCGCGGCGGTGTCCGGCCTCACCGTCTCGCTGGGAGTGGCCGAGGCCCTCC
>DATARI010000240.1:0-13203 GCA_036264255.1 Acidimicrobiales bacterium
CTGACAGGTGGTCGTCCATCGGATCGGGCCCATACGGGTTTGGCCTAGAAACCGGGCCCCGACCACCGGCTCGTGGATCTCACCGATCCATTCGCAGCGGTAGCACTCGGGGCTCCAGTCGCCCATCCTGGTGATGTCGGCGATCAGGTCGTAGACACGAGCGGGAGGCGCGGTGATCTCGATGGTCGACTGGCCGCGCTTGGGAGTTGGCATGGCTGATCCTTTCACCCATGAGCCTGCGAACCGTAGGTGCGACCACCCAGCCTAGGCCTCCGTGCCCATCGGACCCCGCCCGACGTATCCCAACCTCGGTGGCGCCGTACTCCTCACGCGATGGGCTGGGGCTCCCCTACTTCGAGCTCTCCAGCCGGGCTTTCAGCGCCGCCACATTCACCGGCATCTCCCGTCGTGCCTGGCCGCGAACCAGGAGGGGCACCAGGAGCCGTCCGATGCCGTGCCCCTCGAAGTCGAGGGCGATGGTCAGGCTGGCACGGGTATCGGAGCGAGGTTCGACCGAGACGTCGACAATGGCGCGGATGGGCCCATCCAGACCGCGGACGCCCCAGTGGTGCGGGGGATCGAAGCGGACGAGCTCGGAGGTGTCCGGTCGGTCGGCGAAGCCGATGCGCCGGGTGGTGAGACACCGGTCCCCGACCTGGGGGGTGCCATCGCTGTCCATTCGACCGCTGACGACACCCTTCTGCCACTCCGAGAAGCGACTCGGGTCGGTGGCGTAGGCGAACACCTCCTCGGCCGAGCGGTCGACTTCGATGCTGGTGGTGATGGGCGGCATTCAGCGTCCCCCGGCGACGAGATCGGCGTAGCGAGCCAGGTAGAGCGGCCACCCGCCCTCTCCATCGACCCCTTCTTGCAGCGACTCCCAGCCCGATCCGTGGCGATCGAGGTGACGGTGCTCGAGTTCGACGCGGGTCCGTTCCGGCGCCTCGGCGATGAACCTGATCTCCACCTCGCTGGCGTTTCTCTTGTCGGCGTCGAGCTGCCACCGTGGACTGATATCCCAGCTGAAGACGACCCGCTCCGGTGGTTCATAGGCGAGGATCCGGGCCCACCGGCACTCGCGGCCGTCGGCAGCGCGGTCGTAGATATGGCCACCAACCTTCGGCTCGAACCGGGTCTCGGTGATCTCGGCGCCGAGCAGGTTGTGCTCGGGCGGTTTGAAATCGCCGAACCGTTCGACGAAGACCGCAAACGCCTGATCGATCGACGCGGGGACGACGATCTGGTGACGGACGACGGCATCATTGGCCAGGCTCATGCTTACTCCTCCCGGGGTGGTTTGACGAGATCCTGGTAGCCACTCAGCGCCCGATTCCAGAAGGTGTCGAGCTGGTCGCGCAGGGCGATGACTCCGGCCTCATTGAGGCGGTAGATGCGACGGGTTCCGGCCACCTGCTCGGCGACCAGCCCGGCATCCTTGAGTACCTTCAGGTGCTGGGACACCGCCGACCGACTCACCGGCAAGTCGTTGGCGAGCTCGCCGACCGGCCGGGGTCCTTCGCTCAGGCGCAGGACGATCTCTCGTCTTGTCCGGTCGCCCAGCGCGTCCCAGGCCTTTTCGTCTTGGTGAGTAGCCACTAACGGTTAGTTCACACTAACGGTTCGAGGTTGTCAAGCCACCCCGCCATTCCTCGGGGCCGCGACAACGTCCGGGGACGCTCGGTCTACCATCGGCGGGCATGAAGGTCGATCTCTCGTGAGCCGTCGCAGCCGAACTTGGTGGATCATCCCCGCCGTCATCGGTGTCGGCCTCTTCGGCGTTGCCTTGGCGGTCTCCGGTCTGCTGACCGGGCTCCCGGCACCGGCGGTGGGGGGCACCTGTGGCCCCGGACTCGGGGCCGAGCCGGCCATCATCGCCATCTTCGATCCGGTCACCATCGGGGCCGGCCCCGAGCCGGCCGCTACCAATGCGGCGGCGAGGTCCGAATGGACGTCATTCGTCAACGAGTGTCAGAGCTCGGCCAACGACCGGGCCTTGGCCACGTTTCCGATCCTGGTGGTTTCCGCCGGGGTCATCGTCCTCGGATTCCTCCTCTTGCGTCGGAGGTCCCGGAGCCAGGGCGGCAACCATTCCGAGATCGTCGGCGGCGGGACTCCGCCGCTACCTTGGGCAGCTGCGGCGGCGGGGCCATCCCCGTATGCGCTGGGAGGTCCGAGCCAGTGGGCCCCACCCGGCCTGACACCGGCGCCTCCGCCACCTCCCCTTCCCCCGCCCACGCCTTCCTACGGTCCGCCGCCGGGGACTCCCCCGCCCCCGCCGTCCTACGGTCCGCCGCCGGGCACTCCCCCGCCCCCCTACGGTCCGCCGCCGGGGACTCCTTAGCCACCTCGGCGTCGATCGGGTCCGGGCACCGCCCGCTCCCTACCCGCGGCTGACGTCCGTCACGGTCAGGATCCGGGCAGGCAGATCTGGCAGGGCTGCAAGCCGCCCAGGTGCCCCGGGCCGACCACCCTTACTTCCTCGGGGTGGTGGGCGATGACCGCGCAGTCGGCCCGGTGGTATACGGTCCCGGTGGCGGTAGCCAGATAGCCGCCCATCGAGCCGCCGCCGGACGCCACACCGCCGGCCGGGTTGCCGGAGGCCGCCGAGTGGGCACCGCCGCCGACCCCTTGGGAGGTGAGGGTGTTCACCAGGTCGTGGAGAACCTTGAGCTCCTCTTCGTGATGCAGTTCCTTTTGGTCGTAGAGGCGGTAGAGCCAGTGGCCCCAGTAAAGGAGCCCACCCACCACCATGCAGCCGAGCCCGATGAAGGCGCCGCTGACCATGTAGGGGATCTGCTGCTGGACGACCCGGGCGTGGGCCGCCCCATACCAACCGAGGAGGATGAACACCACCCCGAGCGGGATGAGGATGGACCCGGCCACCACCTGCCAGGCGTTGCGCAGGTCGTAGTTCCCGCCGTCCTCGCCGTCGGGGCGGGCCGGCTTGGCTCCCCCGCCGCCGCCGGGGCCCCGGGTCAGCCGACGCCGGAGCCGTTCGCCCCGACCGGTCGACGGTGTCTGGCCGTTGCCGTTCTCCTGGAGGCGGACATCCTCATCGGCCGACACGCCGACGCTGTCCCTCGCAGGGCGTTCCATCTCGAGCATTATGGTCTCCTTCCAGCCAGGAACTGCCATCTCGCCAGCAACAACAGCGGATAGGCGAGCAGCACGCAGGCCAACAGGGCGGTGACGATCCATCCCAGCGGCGCGGGGATGCCCCGGATGGGGAAGGCGGTAGCCGACGTCGGGGTCGGAGTGGGGTTGGCGGTGGCACTCCCCGGCCCGGTGCTGGGCAGATTCTGCACGGTTCCGGGGGTGCCGCCGAAGGTGGTGAGCCCGGTGCCCGACCCGTTGTCGAACGACGAGGTGTCCGGGGTGCCGGCGGCCACCCCGGCACTCGGGAGCCCGCCGGCGACGGCCGGGATCCCCGTCGCGCTGACGTCCACCTGGGCCATCCCGAAGGTGATGGAGGTGGTCATGGTGTAGAGCCCGGCCGGAAGTCCGACGTTGCCGAGTTCGGGGACCGGAATGGTGGGCTCCCCGGGAATGAAGGGCACATCGAACTGGTGGGTCAGTGCCACCGACAGGCCGCCGGCGTTGGCGCTCCCGACGGCGCCGTTGGTGGTCAGCACCGGGTCCAGCACCCGTATGGAGATGCCATCCTGGGCCAGGGTGGCATTGAGGGTCTTCTGCAGGGCGGCCGGAGTCAGCCCCAGTGTCCCGGTGCTGGTGGCGGCGATGTGGACACCGGTCCCGTCGATGTACGCCTTCATCCCGTCGACGGTGACCTGACCGAGGGTGAGGCTGGCCGTCGGGGTCGCCTTGGTCCCGTCCGAGGTGCAGGTGGCGGTGGCGGTCAAGCCGCTGATGTCGACCATCCCGGCGATGTTCAGCGCCTTCATCATGGCGGTGGAGGTGGCCTTGACCGTCGAGGTGTTGACGCTCACCGCGTTGGAGGCGCTGACATTGGCCACGTCGAGGAGGTTGGAGGCCCCGGAGATGATCCCGTTCAGCAGCGGGAGCGACAACTTGTTCCCCAAGGGGTCGATGGAGAGATCGCTGATGGCGGCGCTGGCATCACCGCCGCCGACGGCGGCGTGGGAGATGGCGCTGAAGATGCTGGGGGCGAGCGGGGCAGAGCCGGGCGCCGGGGTGCCCCCGAAACTGGATTGGGCCGGGAAGCCCGGCGAGGTGGGGAACTTGGCTTCGGCCAGGAAAGGATCATTGGGCAGGACCCCGGGGAAGCCGAAGGTGGCCAGCAAGCTCCCGAGGTTGGCGGCGATGTCGCCGGGATAGAACGGCGCACTCAACGAGTCGACCACCGGACCGCCGGCCACGTTCACCCGCGAGAACGGGACGTCCTCCTCGATGAGGTTCTGGTTCGGGAGGGGGACCACACCGGGCACGTTGAAGGCGAACTGGGCCCCCACCGCCTGGGTGGTGGCGGAGTAGCCGACCAGCGAGTTGGCCGGCGAGGTCGTCCCCGAATCGGCGCCGGCCACCGCCGGTCCGCCGATGACGGCCAGGCAGAGGCCGGTCGCCGCCACCAGCCGGGCGGCCACCTTCTTGCCGGTAGTGCGCCTCACGCCGCACCCCCCAGGTAGGCGCTGACCAGTCCGCGGCGCCGGAGGTCCGCCGGCTCACCCACATCCACGATGACACCTTTGTCCATCACATAGCCGTAGTCGGCCATCCCCAGTGCTGCCTCTACGTACTGCTCGACGATCAGCAGGCTGATGCCGGCGGCCACCCGCTCCCGCAGGGTGTCGAACAGCTGCCCGACGATGATGGGCGCCAGCCCCATGCTGATCTCGTCGACCATCAACAGCTTCGGCCGGGCCATCAGGGCGCGGGCCAGGGCCAGCATCTGCTGCTCGCCGCCCGACAGGCTCCCCGCCACCTGGCTGAGCCGGGTGCCGAGGATCGGGAACAGCGCGGTGCCCTCGTCCACCGGGTCGATCACCCCGCTGGCCGCGGTGCTGGCCATCAGCAGGTTCTCCCGCACGGTGAGGCTGGGGAAGATCCCGCGGCCCTCGGGGACGTGGACCACCCCCATCCGGGCGATCCGGTAGGCGGGCTGGCGCTCGATACGGGATCCACCGGCCAGGATCCGGCCCCGCTCGGCCCGGATCACCCCGGAGATCGCCCGCAAGGCGGTGCTCTTCCCCGCCCCGTTGGCTCCGAGCAACGCCACCGCCGCTCCTTCGGGGACGATCAGGGAGACGTCCCGCAGCGCCTGCAGACCGCCATAGGAGACCGAGACCCCTCGCAACTCGAGGGCGGGCTCACCCGGCACTGGCATCTCCCAGATAGGCCGCCCGCACCACCGGGTCGGCGCGGACCTGGCTCGGGGTGCCCCGGGCGATGACCTTGCCGAAGTCGAGCACGGTGATCGAGGTGCAGACGTCCATCACCAGCGCCATGTCGTGTTCCACCAACAGGACGGCGGGGGGCGCCGACTGGTGGCGGGGGTCGCTGCCGCCCGAGATGATGGCCCGGAGCACCGCCGAGAAGACGGCGGTCTCGTTGGCGTCGAGTCCGGAGCCGGGCTCGTCGAGCAGCAGGATCCGCGGATCGGTGCAGAGGGCACGGCCGAGCTCGACCATCCGTCCCTTCCCGGTGGACAGCTCCCCCGCCAACCGGTCGGCTACCGGCCAGAGATCCAGCAGGTCCATCACCTCCGCCACCCGGATGTTCCGCTCGGCCCGGCCCCGGCCGAGCACCCCGCCGCGGTGGGCCGACTCCCAACTCGCCACCAGGTTGTCGTGGACGGTGAGCCGGCCGAACAGCGCCAGCCGCTGGAAGGTCCGGGCGATGCCGGCCTTCCCCCGGCGATGCGGCGGCCAGGCGGAGACGTTCTGACCCAGGAACTCGACGGATCCCCGGGTCGGCTCCTGGAGCCCGGTGAGCACATTGAACATGGTGGTCTTCCCGGCCCCGTTGGGGCCGATGAGACCGGCGATGCAGCCGGCGGGAACGTGGAGGGAGACATCGTCGAGGGCGACCAGGCCCCCGAAGTGCACGGTGATGTTGCCGGCCTCCAGCACCGTCGGTTCGGTGGCGAGCTCAGAGACCACGATTGGCCCCCATCGAACCACCGGCCGCCACGGCCACCCCGGGATTCGGGACAGCCGGGATGTCCGGGCCCCGCCGCTGGCTCCGGCGGGGCAGGGGGCGGAGGACGGAGAGAACCCGACGGGTCTCCCGGCGGGCCAGGGCGACGGTCCCCTCCGGCTCCTGGGCGAGGGCGATCACGCCGAGGGCGATGGCCAGCGGGAAGTACTCGTTGAACTGAGGATTGCTGATCATCTTCTCGACCCCGAACACCGCCCCGGCGATCACCGCGCCGCTGATCACCGATCGGCCCCCCAGCACCACCAGCAGCAGCAGCGTCAACGAGGTCGACCACAGGAAGTCGAGGGGGGTGATGGCCTGCTGGAGGGCGCCGTAGAACGCGCCGCCGAGTGCCGCCACCATCCCGCAGACGGCGAAGACCACCAACTTGGTCACCGTCAGGTTGACCCCGAGGGTGGAGGCGGCCAGCGGTGAGTCGCGCAGGATCTGCAGCCGGCGGCCGATCGGGCCGAGCCGGATGGCGTAGGCGGCCACCGCCACCACCCCGAACACCACCAGCACCAGCTCGTAGAAGCTGGCCCGCCCGCCGAAGGACAGCCCGAAGATCTGCGGCCGGGGCACGGTGATGCCGGTCAGGCCCCCGCTCACGTCGCTCCGGTTGAACACCACGTTGTCCATGATGAGGGCGAAGGCCAGGGTGGCCAGGGCCAGGTAGAGGCCGGACAGCCGCAGCGACGGCAGCCCGACCAGGATCCCGAGGGGGGCGGCGATGGCCATCGCCACCAGGGCGGCCACCAAGAAGTGCTGCCCATGGGAGCCCGAGAGATGGCCAGCGGTGAAGGCGCCGACGCCGACGAAGGCGAACTGGGCGAGCGAGATCTGCCCGGCCCAGCCGGTCAGCACCACCAGGGTGAGGGCGATGAGGCCGTAGACGACCGCGAAGGTGATGTCGATGAGCCGGGGACCCGGCACCGCCAGCGGGATGAACAACGCCAGCCCGAGGCCGAGGAGCCCGACGGTGAGCTTGCGCTCGACCCGCAGCCGCCATCCGAGCACCCGGACGATCCAGTGGCGGGCGCCGATGGCGTTGCCCATCCCCGCGGTGTTCCGGGTCGACACCGACAACCGCCGCGACGAGGCGCCAGCCTCTTTCAGCCGGCCGCCCATCAGGATCAGGAGGGCGAAGAGAGCCAGGTAGGGCAACGCGGCTTCGAGGTTGGCCACCGTGCCCGAGTTGGCGAACTTCGACAACAGGCTGACCACCACCCCCAGCACCAGGGCGCCGATGTAGGCCAGCGGCAGGCTGACCAACCGGCCGAAGACGGCGGGGGCGAAGGCGTAGATGACCACCAGCACCAGTTGGTTGACGTCGAGTCCCTGGGTCGGGCTGATGAGGATGCCGACCAGGGCGGCGAACATGGTGGAGAGGATCCACGCCGATCGGCGCACATTGTCACCGTGGACCCCGACCATGTCGGCCAAGTCGGGGTTGTCGACCGCCGCCCGGGTGGAGGTGCCGAACCGGGTATGACGCAAGAGGGCCCAGAGCACCCCGGCCACCGCCAACGACACCAGCAGGGTGCCGAGTTGGTCGTAGCCCACATGGAAGTGGGAGCCGAGGGCGAAGGTCGAGGTCGGGAAGATGGCCTGGAGGGTGCGGTCCTGCTTCCCGTAGATGATCGGGACCAGCGCGGAGAGGGCGGCGAGCACCCCCACGCTCACCACGATCAGCACTTCGGCCGACAGCCCGGCCAGGGGGCGGTAGAGGGCCTCGAAGGCGATGCCCAGCACCGGCGCCACCACCAGGAACAGGATGGGCATGGCCAGCCAGGCGGTGAGGTGCCAGGCATCGTGCAGCTGCCAGTAGGTGAAGGCGCAGAACATGGCGATCGCCCCGTAGGCGAAGTTGAAGACCCCGACCGTCTTGTAGGTCAGGACCACCCCCATGGCGGCGAGCCCGTAGATGCTCCCGGTGAACAGACCGATGACGATGAACGGCCAGTACTGGCTCACGATGAGGCCTGCACCGCCTGTCCGCCACAGAACAGGCCCGACGACGGGGCCTTCCGCACGAAGGACGATCCCTGGATGGTGACGTCGACGTCGCAGGTGTAGACGCCGTGGCTACTCGGCGTGTAGCCACCCAGGGCGCCCCCGCCGGTCCAGTTCTGGAGGGAGTTGAACACCTTCACGATGGAGGCCCGGGTCGGGTTCCGTCCGCTCTGGAGCAGGGCGTAGACCAGCATCTGCGCCGCCTGCCAGGCCAGGAAGCCGAAGCCGCTGGGCTGCTTGCCCGGCTCGTAGGTGGCCAGCTGTTGCTGGTAGAGCTGGACCATCGGCTGGGACTCGGACAGCGGCACGAACGGCAGCCCGACGATGAGGCCCTGGGCGGCGGTCTGCCCGGCCTGGGAGATCATGACCGGGGTGTAGGCGTCGAAGGTGGCGGCGACGTAGGGCGGCCGGTACGACTGTTGCTGCATGGCCTGGAGCAACTTGGCGTTCCCGGTGACGTCCATGGTGTCGAAGGAGCCGTTGCAGCCGGCCTGTTGCATGGCCGCCACGTCGCTCTCCAGCGACGCCGAGGCCGGGGAGACGGCGAAGTCGGAGTAGCAGACCGTCCCGCCCATCGCCTTGTAGATGTACTCGAACTGCTGGGCGGCCTGGGCGCTGATGGCGATGGAGTAGGCGAGGAACGCCATCTTGGTCGGGAAGTACCCGCCTTGCTTGGCCAGGTTGAAGACGGCGTTGGAGATGAAGTACGGACCGTTGCTGCCGTTGGGCTGGTTGCAGCTCCCCGCCGCCGGCGACCAGTACACCGGCGACTCGCTCCGGTTGCAGTTGATGGCGAACCCGACGTCGGGCACGTTGGCCTGGGCCATGGCCGGCACTCCCCCGTTGTCGCCGTCGGAAGTGGAACCGACGAAGGCCAACACCTTCGGAATCAGGTCGGCGACGTCGGAGGCGTTGGTGGCGGCGTTCTGCTGATCGTCCTCCGCATTGAGGGAGAGCTTCCGGCCGCAGATCCCACCGGCGGCGTTGATCGCCGAGAACAGCGCCTCGACGCCCTCGGTCCCCTGGGAGAAGCTTCCGGTGAGGGGTCCGGTCAAGCCGCTCACGTTCCCGAAGCTCAGCTGGGTGGGGCTGACCCCGACGTCCGACGAGCCGTTGCCGGTCGTGCCCTGACATGCCCCGGCCTCGGCCTGGGCGGAGAAGTTGAACCCGGACGAGGTCGGCGTGGCCGGCCCCGCCAGCGGGACCGCACCCGAGCCCGTCGACCCGCCGGAACTGCCCGCCGAACCGGTTGACCCGCCTGAGGTGCCCCCGGCGGTACCCCCGCTGATGACCCCCGCCCCGGTGGTGGTGGTCGCCCCACTGCCAGAGGTGGCCGCCCCTTGGTTGGTCCCGCCCTGGGCCACCGAGTTGGTCCCGAGGAAGGGCGACACCCGGGCCCCACAGGCGGTGGCGATCAGCGCCACCACCAGCACCGCCGCCACCCCGGTCGGATGCCTCCGCCCCTCGATGCGACTCTGGCTGCGCACGAATCCTCCCCCAACGGCCGCGTACCCACTACTACCCGGTACTGCCTATCACCTAGTCACAGGCCCAGTGAAAGTAACGCTTTCAGCCGGTCAACCTTGCGGGTGGCGACCCGGCAATCCGATATATCCGCCGGTAGAGCCCTGGCGATCAGCCGAAGAGATACCCGTCCATGGCCCGGTGGTAGTTCCAGATGGTCATCTCCTGGGCGGTGTTCAGGCGATGCCCGTCGTAGCCGCGGGAGTGGATCCCGGCGGTCACCTCCGACATGTTGGAGAAGTCCTGGCTGAGGATCTCCCCCATGTTGCCGTCCCGCCAGTCGCGGAAGAACTGCGGCGGGGCGGTGGGCAGGCCGCCGGTGGGGGGCAACTCCAGGCCCTGGACGTCGAAGATGCAGCTGTCGGGATCCTCCCCGTTGGGACGGGACCGGTAGGTGAGGCAACAGCCCATGTCGATGAGGAACACCGTGTTCGGGAACAGGTGCCAGTCGTACATGGCCCCCTTCAACTGGGCGTCGCTGACCTCGGGGTAGTCGAGGCCGGCGGCCCGGGCGTGCTGCTTGCGGAGCTGTTGGTAGAGGGCGTTGCCCTCCGGGCCGTCGGCGCCTTCGGTGGTGACCAGTTCGGCTGCCGCCGACAGATCCGACTTCAGGTAGAGGGCCCCGAGCTCGCGGAGGGAGTACTCGACGTTGCGGTAGACGGCTTCGGGGTCGACCGAGTAGGCGGCCCGGAGCTTGCTGGCGTCGCCGTCGGGCCCGTAGCGGAAGAGATCGGCGTGGCGGGAGTGGAGCCGGAACAGCTCGTTGAACGTCTTCCCGTAGTTCTGGCTCTCGGCGATGGTGGGTGGGGTCGAACGCTTGTCGCCCCGGAGGAGCTGGGGATGGGTGCCGGGTACGTGCCAGCTCTCGATGAAGGCGTCGATCGCCGTCTTCCAGTTGGCGGGGAGGATGACCGACTTGTACCAGGCGATCCGCATGTCCTCGAGCTTGAATCCCTCCAACCGATCGGGGATCGGGTGGAGGAAGTCCTCCAGCGGCTCGGCGTTCCCGTCCAGGTTGACGAAGACCCAGCCGCCCCAGGTCCCCACCCGGCACTCGGCCAGGCACAGTTCGTCGTCCGGCCGGGGCTCGAAGTTCTCGGCGTCGGCCTGGAACTTGAGCGACCCGTCGACGTTCCAGCGCCAGGCATGGAACGGGCAACGGAACTCCGCCAGCCGTCCCTGGCCGGTCACCAGCCGGGTGCCGCGGTGACGGCAGGAGTTGAAGTACGCCTTCAACCCGGTCTCGGCGCGGATCACCACCACCGACTGGTCGCCGATCTCGAAGTTGACGAACTGCCCGGGTTGCTCCACCTCGTCGTGCCGGCAGGCGTTGAGCCAGGTGGCCGGGAAGAGGTGTTCGACCTCGAGGCCGAGGAAGTCGGGATCGAGGTAGCGGCCCTTGGGCACGAAGGCGGTGCCCAGCTTCCACCGGTCGGGCACCTCGAGGTGCCGGTCGAGGTCTACCACCGGTGCCGTGGACATCGCCGCCTCCTTTCCGACCTCACCCATCGGTGAGCCATTGTCCGATGCGTTCGGCCACCGCCTTGTCCCGCTGGTCCCCGCTCTCCCCGCCGGCGTCCTCCCCGCTCCAGTGCCAGACCGAGGTGGTGATGGCGTGGTGGCCGAGCCGGGCCTGCTGATCGGCGACGATGGCCTCGCCCCCCGGTCGGCTGACGGCCAGCAGCACCGGCGGGGCGCCCTCGGCGGCCAGCGCCGACGGCGGGAGGAGTCCGAGGTGGGCGGCCGGGACGTCCACCGCGATGACGGAGCCGACCTGGCCGGACCGCAGGAGCCCGGCGCCGAGTGCCACCACCCCTCCCTGTCCCCAACCGATGAGGGCGGGTCGCTCGAGGTCGAGGTCGTCGAGGAGATCGCAGGCCTGCACCACCGCCTTGGTCAACGAGATGGGGTCGGCGGTGTCGGTCCCCGGCACCCCCCGGTACCAGCAGATGCCCCCCACCTCCATCCCGCTCGGGTAGAAGGCATAGTCGCCGAACGGCGCCACCACCCGTCCCACCGCCCCGCTGGCCAGAGCGATCCCGGTGGGCCGCTCGGTCGACGGCACCCCTTCGGGGTGGAAGACCACCGCCGGTCGGCCCGCCGAGGTGGGCGGGAGGTCGCGATAGGCGAGCTTCATCGCCCGCCCCCGACCCGGGGGGAGCGGTGGCCGGCATGGGCACCGGCCAGGAAGCCGAAGACCAGGCCGGGGCCGATGGTCGACCCCCCGCCCGGATAGCCCTCCCCGAACACCGCGTCGACACAGTTGCCCGCTCCGTAGAGGCCGCCGATGGGTCCGGCGGTCCCGAGGATCTGGCCCTCGGTCCCGATCCGGGGCCCGCTGTTGGTGTCGAAGGTGGTGCCGACCAGGGAGATGGCGTACAGCGATCCTCCCGCGTCGAGGGGGTACATCAGCGGGTTGGGCAACGAGTTGTCGGCGGCCCGGGGGCCGTGGAAGGCGTGCTCGACCGCCTTGGTGCCGCGAGCGAAGTCGTCGTCCTCCCCCCGTTCGGCCATGGCGTTGAACTTGGCGAGGGTGGCGGCCAGGGTCTCGGCGAAGTCCGGCGCCAGCGCCACCGGGGCGATGCCGGCCGGCATCGCCGACTTCGACCGCCGCAACCGGAGGCGCAATGCCTCGGTGAGCCCGGCCACCCCGGGGCCGGACACCACGTGGTCGGCCACCGTCCCGACCGGGGGGATCGGGTACCGGCCGGCGTAGCGCTCGGCCGTCCGCTGGTCGTAGACCATGAACATCACCCGGTTGACGTACTCGTCGCCGGCGTAGACGTGGTGCACCTGGCCCCGTGACTCGTACTCCCGCTTCTCGCCGATGGCTCTCACCCCGAGCCGGTTGACCATCACCATGCTGTCGCCGGGCACCGACCACACGTCGAGCACCGAGTGGCCGTAGTCGTCCACCGATTCGAGGACCTGCTGGTTCCACCACCCCTTGTGCATCCCCCCGAACTGGGCGCCGGCCCGGGTCCCGATCCCGACCAGGTCGCCGGTGTTCGACGGCACCCCCGAGCCGCCGGCGATCGGGCCTCGCAGGAAGCGCTCCCGGAGCTCGGGGCTGTGGGCGAAGCCGCCGGACCCGAACACCACTCCCCCCCGGACCCCGATGGTCCGGCAGGCCGAGCCGTCGTCGACCACCACTGCGGTCACCGCGCCGTCCTCCAGGACCAGGTCGACCACCCGGTGCTCCAGCCGCACCTCGGTGCCCCGGCCGGCGGCGAACGCCATCAGCTGGCGGACCAGCTCACCGCCGTTGCCGGCCCCTCCGTCGGGGGCCACCGCCTGGATGCCCCGGCCCCGTACCGCCTTGTTCTCGGGGAACTCGTAGTAGTCGGGGAACATCTGGCCGTCCCAGGCCAGCCAGGGGGCCTCCATCCGGACGGCGCCGATCGCCGCCAACCGGGCCATCACCTCGGCTCCCCGGTCGTAGTAGGTCTCCAGCCGGACGAAGTCGGCCGGCTGGATCCCGGAGAACGGTGCATCGGGGTCGTAGGAGGCCGGGTGGCTGACCCGGGCCAGGTAGGCCAGCGCCTGGTCCCG
>DATARI010000001.1:0-2809 GCA_036264255.1 Acidimicrobiales bacterium
CCAAATCAAATAAATCTTCTCCAACGGCCCCAACCGCAACGTATCCCGAGACGGCTCCACCGCCCGAGACCGAATCGCGATCGGCGCCATCGGATCATACGGATCCAACCACCGCGCCATCGAACCCTCATGACCCCCACCAGACACCGGAAAATAATCCCCATCCACACCCGGATCCACCGACACCCCACCCCCAGCACCCGACCCCGCCCCAACCACGCGCCAATCAGACCCGCTCGCCATCGAGGACCTCCACTCTCGGTTGCACTAGGTGTTCAGCTCATCTATCCGAAGGGGACACTAGGTGCAATGCTACACTTATGGCATCGGCTGCGCCAGTCCTGGAGTGAGACAATCTGTCGGTGCTACGGAACCGAGGGCCGGTTTGGATGACCGGGCCACCGGGGGCGAACGCGTGGTCCTGATTCTCGGCCGGCTGAGGCGCGCCGTATGCTTTTGACGTCGTTGCCGTTCGCCGCATCGTGGCGGGCATGGCTGGATCGGAGCTTGAGTGCGACCGACTGACGCTGATCCTCAGACCACCAGCCCGCCCAGGTACCACCGCCCCCGGTGCGCGGGAGCGGACATCGACGTGGTGGTCCCCGAAGGGGAGCTCCCGTTGTCGCGGGGTGCGGTCGAACGCAAGCTCGAGCGCACCGACCGCTACGACCGCCGGGCCCAGGTGATCGCCTATGAGCCACTTACCTCGACCGGCACGGTCCGGATCTCCTTTGAGGTGGTCGACGATCAGCCTTTTTCCTTCCAACCCGGTTACTTCGTCGGCATCCGGGCCGACGTGGTCGGCGTGGGCATGTGCCGGAGCCCCTACTGCATCGTGTCCGCCCCCAACGACGACCGGACGTTCCAGCTCATTGTCCGGCTCGTCCCGCAGGGACCGCTGTCGTACTACCTCGGCGGCCTGCAGGTCGGCGACGTGATCGACTTCCGGGGGCCGGCCGGCCGTTCCATGATCCCCAAGGAGGAGGGGACGGGACTGGTGCTTCTCGCCACCGGCGTCGGTGTCGGCCCCTACCTGGCCTTGGCCGAGCACTTGCTGGACCAGGATTGGACCCGGCCCACCCTCCTGTACTGGGGCCTCCGCCTGGCCGAGGACATCTGCCTGGTCGATGAGCTGGACCGGCTCGTCAGCCGTCACAACCACTTCACCTACGCCATCTCGTTGTCCCGTCCGCCCCGGCGCTGGCCCGGGCTGCGAGGCCGTATCACCGAGTCGGTCCCACCGTTGTTGAAGACGCTGGGAGGCAAGCATTTCTACCTGGTCGGCAATGGGGCCATGATCGCCCAGATGAGCTCGGTGCTCTCCGACCTCGGCGTCGACGAACGCCTCATCTATGAAGAGGTGTACTTCGCCAGCAAGTACCGCCCCGATCTGCAAACCCTGGCCGACATTCGGGCCCGGTTCGTGGCCAACGACCTCTTTTCACCCTTCAAGCACCAGCAAGCCGAGCTTTTCGGTCTGGAGCGCCCGCTGCACGCCCGGCCCCGAAGCTGACACCGGTCCCGCCGCCCACATTTGCGGCACAATGCGATCGTGCCTGTCTATGCGTTCCGGTGTCACTCCTGCGATGACTCTCTCTTCGACGAAACCCGTCCTGCGTCCGGGTCCGATGAACCGGCGACCTGTCCGACCTGCGGGGGCCTCGACACCCACCGGATCTACGGCTTTTCCTCCCGGTCCCAGATCCCGAAGCTGATGGCGCGGGTCGCCTCCGAGATCCGGGCCCCCCGCCCCGGTCCCAGCCTGCCCGGCCCCGACACAGTGGAATCGCATCTCACCGCAACGGTGACCGACGAAGGAGTCGACATCGCGGCCGCCGACGCGCCTGGCTGACAGGCGGTGGCAGGGTCCAAGAAGGCCGGCCCCGGCGACCCGCCGGCTCTCCGGGTTTCGAACCCAGCCGGCGGGAGGCTGAGGATCGCCTCGCCCGACGGCCCCCGACCGGTCGCCTTGGAGGCAGCCGCTGTCGTCCTGCCGCCCGGAGGAGCGCAGAGCTCCACCGCGGTGCTCAGCGCCCGTTCGGAAGTGGTCCCGTTTCTTGACCACCGGGGGCAGCTGCGCCAACTCGTGAAGTGGTGTACCAGTCGGGAGCCGTGCTCCGTCCGCATCCTGACGGGAGCGCCGGGAATCGGCAAGACCCGTCTGGGGGTCAGGCTGTGCCAGGAGGTGGGCCGCCGGGGGTGGCTGGCCGGCCTGTTGGCGACGACCGAGGACACCGATGCCGTCGAGGCACTGGCAGAGGCCCGGACCGCTCGTTTGGTATTCGTCGACGGTGCCAACCATCACGAGAACGTCCTGGTGGCGGCGGCCCAGGTAGCGGCCCAGGCCAGCCCCAACCACCCGGTGCGGATCGTGTTCACGGTGCGGTCGGATACCCAGGCAGCCGGCGGGCGGGGGGCGGCATGGGAGCTCCGGAACCGGATTGACGCCCGGCTCGGTTCCCGACTGGCGGAGGTCGAGGTGATCGCCGAGCTCGACCCGGTGGCCCGCCGGAAGCTCTACGCGGGCGCCTTCCGGACCTTCGCGGATCGGCCGGCCGGGCCCGTCCGCCGCCAGCCGCCGCCGCCGAGGCTGACGAGCCCGGGTACGCGCAACCGGTCGCAGTGGTGATGAGAGCATGGCTGGCTACCCAGGACGGGGCGGTGCCCGCCGACCCGGCCGCCTTGGTGGAGCACCTCGTCGATGTGCACGAGGAACGCCACTGGAGCCGGGTGGCGGCCGCCCAGGCTCCCGCACTCGCCGCCTGCCAACCACTCTTGCGCCGGGTCGCGGCCCTGGCGGCTTTGGCTG
>DATARI010000042.1:0-6768 GCA_036264255.1 Acidimicrobiales bacterium
CTTGGTGGCCGTCGGATCGGGGGGCGCCATGTTCTCGAAGACGGTGAAGGACGAGCTCCACCAACAGCTCCCCAACGTGTTCGTGATGGACCACTTCGGATCGAGTGAGAGCGGAGCCCAAGGCTCGGTCGACACCGGCGCCACCGGGCCCCGGTTCGTCATGGGTCCGGGAACCACCGTGCTCGACGACGACCTCCAGCCCCTGACGCCGGGGGATGGACGGATCGGGCGACTGGCCCGATCCGGGCGCATCCCGCTCGGCTACTTCAAGGACGAGGTGAAGACGGCGGCGACGTTCCCGGTCGACGCCGCCGGTGTCCGGTGGACCATCCCTGGGGACCTGGCCACGGTCGAGGCCGATGGCACCATCACCGTGCACGGCCGGGGCTCGGCATCCATCAACTCCGGGGGGGAGAAGATCTTCCCCGAAGAAGTGGAGGCGGCGGTCAAGGCCCACCCCGACGTGTACGACGCCATCGTGGTGGGCATCCCCGACGCCCGGTTCGGTGAGCAGGTGGCGGTGGCCCTTCGTCCCAAGCCCGGGACCGCAACGGTCACCTTGGAAGCCATCCAGTCCCACTGCCGCACTCTCATCGCCGGTTACAAGGTGCCTCGCCGGTTGCTGCTGGTCGACGACATCCCGCTGACCGCGGCGGGAAAGCCCGACACCAAGGCGGCCAAGGCCCTGTTCTGACCGGCGGCCGTCTCAGCCCACCTTCGACCGGCGAGCCTCGCCGACCGCGGCGATGCAGGCGACCCCCCGCTCGGCGGCGGAGGCGAGGGTCCCGCCGGTGATGTCGACCGACCGGAATTCCCCGGCGTCGGGCCAGAGCCCGACGACCCGCGCCGGCACCGGCCGGGACGGGGAGCGCAGCGATGCCGTCAGCGCCAGGAACCCGAGCTCGGTTTCCCACCCGGCCATCGGAATCCCCGAGGCCACCGACAGCAACGCCGACCGCCGGGGGTCGCCACCGGTGGTTGGCTCGAGAGGGATCTGCAGTTCGGACCGGCCCTTGAGGCGTACGGTCCGCGGGGCGGTACACACCCACTGATCGTCGGGACCACCGATCCGGATCGTCCGGTCGAAAGAGCCCCAATCGAGCCATGACCAGAGAGCGGTGGCCCAGGTCGCCGCCTCCGCCAGCACCACTGATCGGGCGGCGGGGCTCAAGCCCGCCATCCAGGGCTCCCAGTGGAATGTCCGCCACCCGGTCCGGCTCCATGCGGCCACCGCCTCCTCAGCGAGGGGACCGACCGCCTCGGCCGGCGCCGAGAAGCGGTGGTGGAAGCACGCCTCGACCGCCGACAGCCCCAACGAGCGGCGGACGAAGGCCGGCTTCCACGAGAACGGCTCGTCGGGGCCGCCCAGCCCTTCCGGATCCCGGTGGGCCTGGCGGAGGAGGGGGACCGTGACCACCACCTGGGCGGGAGCCGGGAGCCCTTCAACCAATCGGGGAATGCTGTCGAGCAGCTGCTGGCGCACCCGCTGCCGGTCGGCAGGACCGATCGGTGTCCCCGCCGGGGCCAGGATCGCCGAAGTGATCTCCTGGGATCGCAGCCGCGGGGTCACCGTGGTTCACCCAGTGCCCGGATCCCCGCCGCGGTACGCCGGGCCGCCGAGGCCAGCAACTCCTCGCTGACCGGATCGACATCCAGCTCGCCGGTCCGGGAGTAATAGGTGGCGACGGCAAACGGGGGAGCCGGGCTCCTCAAGGTCTCGAGCAACGCGTAGAAATGCAGATCATGGCGATGCTCGGGTCGCCGGAGCCCGGACTTGACCTCGACGATGGCGACGGATGCCACCCCGAGCCCGGGACGCCCGATGGCGAGATCCACCCGACCGGACAGCTCGATCGATCCCCCGGCCAGGCCGACCCGCATCGGGACCTGGGTGCGGGGAAGCCAAGCCGGATCCAGCTGCGGCCACCGGGTGACGAGGTCGGTGGATTGACGGACAACTTCGGCGGCCAGTGCCCCGCGTTCCGATGCGGGCAAGTTCTCGATCCAGCTCACCAGGTGGGCCTGCCGCTCGTCGACGGCCAGGCCGTCGAGGCCGTCCCGCATCGGGTCGCCGATGGATCCGAGGGTGACCAGCTGCTGGAACAGCACATCGATGAGCGCTCCGCACGCCAGCGAGGGGGTGGGTGGTTGGACGTCGCCCTCCGGCTGAGGCTGGCCCCGGAGTGCCCGGCTCAGCCGATCCTTGGTGACGAGGAGCGGCCGGATCGGCGCCGGATCAGTGGATGGGGTTGCCAACGCCAAAGCGCCACCGGTCCGCGGGCCGAGGCCGAGTTCGAGGGAGTCGCGAAGTTGAACGACCCGCTCGGGGTCGGCCAGGGGACGGGGACGGCCGGTGACCCGGATGCGATCGAGGAGCGCATTCCCCGCCAGCGGTGTCCAGCCCGGGGTCAGGGTGGGATCCCCGCTGGCGGCCTCCCGATCCGGAGCCGTGGTCCTCAGGTCCCTCCTGTCGATGTCCATCACAACCATGGAAGGAGTGTCGCAAATGGATGTGACAGACCCCCGGGGCCGTCCGTAATAGCCTTCTCCTGATGCCCCTGGCTGCTGCCAACACGTTGTTCACGGTTGGCTTCACGCTGTTCGTGGTGGCGTTTTTGGTCCTGACCGTCCTGACCGTCCGGTTCACCCTGCGGCGGGGACGGGTGGCCCGACAGGAATGGTTGGCCCGGCAGGAAGGCTTCGACATCGGTGGCACCCAGGGTGGCGAGATCGGGCATCCGGAGCCGATGACCGCGTTGGTGCTGGCCGGAGGCGGGACCCGGGGGGCGGCCCAGGTCGGCATGCTCGAAGTGCTGGCGGCGAACGGGTTCGTTCCCGACCGCATCTACGGAACCTCGGTCGGGGCGGTGAACGGAGCCGCCTTCGCCGGAGACCCGACGGTCGCCGGAGTCGAGCGGATGGCGGGTATCTGGCGGGGGATCACCGGTGACGACATCTACCCGTCGAGATTCGTACACGGACCTTGGCAGTACCTCCAACAGCGCGAGTCGATCCACCCCAACTCGGGTCTGCGAAAGGTGATCGAAGAAGGGCTCACGTTCGACCGCCTGGAGGACGCCCCCGTTCCCTTCGAGGTGGTGGCCACTTCGATCACCGACGGTCGGGAGCGTTGGCTGGTCTCGGGTCCGGCGGCGGAGGCGATCCTGGCCTCGGCGGCCATCCCCGCCATCTTCCCCTCGGTGGAGATCGACGGTGACCGCCTGGTCGACGGGGGGGTCGTCGACAACGTGCCCATCAGCCGGGCCATCGACGCCGGGGCCACCCGAATCTTCGTGCTCCTCTGCGGGCCGCTCAGCTACACCCCGCCACCGTCCAAGCGCCCGGTGGAGGTGATGCTCAGCGCGCTGTTCATCTCCGTCCACGCCCGGTTCAGCCGCGAGCTGGCCCGGCTGCCCGACGGGGTGGAGGTCATCGTCTTCTCCAGTGGCGGCGTCTCCTCTCGGGACTACACCGATTTTTCCGAGACGGAGACCCTCATCGCCGCCGGCCGGGCGGAGGCGACCGAGGTCCTCCAGAGGCACGGCCTCCTCGATCCGGCGCTCGTCCCCGCCGACGGCGACCTGGAGACGGACCTGGAACCGTCGCCGGACGAAGCCATCCCACCCGAACGGACGTCGGAGGACCTCACCACCGGTTGAACTGACGGCGGCGGGCGTCGGGCCACGCCGGCCGGTGGGTTCAGCGGGGCCAGATCAGGATCCGAGGGTGAGCGGCAGACCGAGCGCCTTGGTCAAACCGTTGACCGCGCTGTTGGCCGACGAGATCGAACCGTTGACGCCGAGACCGGCGCTGGGTGCCGTGGTCGGAGCCGCCGCCGGGCTGGAACCGCCCGAGGCAGCCGGAGCCGGGGTGGCCGGAGGAGTGACGGCCCCACCTACCTTGCTTCCGACCGCGCCGGCCGCGCCCTCAACCGGATTCACCAGGGCTCCCACACTCGGGTTCACCTCGGCGACCGCACCCTTGACCGCGTTGCCGAGGCTGGTGACCGCACCCCCGAGGGGGCCGCCGATGTCGGTGCCGAGATTGCCGACGGCACCCGGTCCGTCGCCGGCGGCGGCGACCTTGTTGAGGATCCCCCCGATGCCGAATTCACTGAGACCGAACGGCGCCGGCGACACCGTGGCGGTTGCGCCGGGGCCCGATCCGATTCCGGAAGCGACGGTGCCCGAACCTGTCTCGGTCCCGGTGGTGGCCGCCGTCGAGGGGGTGCTGGGCGGAGCACTGGAGGTGATGATCGGCGAAGCCAACGCCGGCAGCGCCGAGACGATCGGCGCCGGATTGGACGTTCCGGCCGCGGGTCCGGTGGCCGGCAGCATGAGGACGGTCCCAACGGTGATGGCGACCGCCCCGGTGGCGGCGGCGACCGATGGACCGAAGACCCCGAGGGCACCGGATCCGAAATCGGAGAACGCTCCGGTGCTGAGTGCCCCGACGGCGTTGCGGGTGCCGTCGACGGCATGGCTGAAGCCGTGCTTCATCGCCTTGGGGAGGCGGAGCGCCGCCCGGGCCGGGAGCAACACCAAGAACCCGACCAGGGCGCCGACCTTGCCGCGCTGCTCGTCGAGGATGAGGAATTCACGCTTGAGAGCCTGACGGGCCCTCCACAGCAAGGTCTCGACGGCGGTCACCCCGACGCCCTCGTGCTCGGCGATCTCCCGATAGCTCCACTCCGAGCCCTCCCGCATCTGGAGGACCCGTTGGTGCCGGGACGACAGTTGGCCGAACGCGGTGGCCACCATCTTCGAGTCGACCTCGTGGAGAACGGCATCTTCGATGTCGTAGGTCCCGATGTCGGCGGCGGCGATGCGCGACTCCTCGACCGGGGTGAGCCGTGAGCGCCTCCGCAGGGTGTCGACACACAGGTTGGAGGCGATGACGGTCAACCAGGGGTAGAAACGGCGCTCCCCCGCGAACCGGGGGAGGGCGCGCCAGGCCCGGACGAACGATTCCTGGACGACGTCTTCCGCGTCATGGGCCTGGCCGAGACGCTGCATGCAGAATCGGTACAGCCGCCGCTGGTACCGGACATAGAGCTCATCGAAGGCCTGGCGGTCGCCGGCCTGGCAACGCTCGACCAACAACTTGTCACGCGCTACGTCAACTGACCCGTCGCGTGAAGGCGCGTGAGTAGTAAGGAGGTTGTCGGTGAGACGATCGACCTGCTCTACCTCGTCGTGCCGGAGCGCCATCACTCCAACCTCCCCACTTGATCCCCGTAAGTCCCGTTTTCAGGTTTCTGATTCCGTGTGATGCTCCGGAACCAGCTCCACCTTGACCCCAGAAGCAGGATCTTTTGCAAAGGTTAGGCTAAAACCTCGAGAATGGGAAGCGCGAGATTGACATTCTCAGCTGGCCCGATCCGGGCGGCAATTCGGGGTCCCAACTCCCCCCTAGGTAGATAGGCACCCTCCGAGCCGCCCCCCTAGGCACGAACCGGGCCCACCGCAGTCCACCAGTTCCCTCCACGGCGGGGGTGACGACACCCGCAGTTCACCGTCAAGACATTCAAAATTCACAAGTGTCATTCCAGGCACGAATCGCCGGCATTGGAGCGAGAAATCCCCGCCATTGACACGAGGGGCGGCCCCCGATCAACAGGGGAAAGAGCCCGAATCCCGGGGATCCACTATTCCACCTTACGGGGAGGGCGCCGTTCCCTCCCGGCAGCCCGAGAATTGACCTCTCAGGCACGAATAGCCCGAGGCCCGGGCATCGGAAGACCCCGTCAGGCGCAGAAGTGAGCCATGACGGGAGAGGTACGGGAACCCCGATCCCATTCCCGCCCCACTCGGTCCCGGCGAGCCCGATACATGAACGCGGTTACGCCCATCAACTATCGTTGTTAGAGATGCTCAAGTTGGGGTAGCGTGACGCCGAGCGGGCGAACGGGCCCCGTGGACCTCGACAAAAGCGGAGATCAAAACCATGAATGAATCCACCACACCCCGAGGGCGCACCGCCCGCACAGGGCTTGCTGGCCACGGAGTGCACGCCGCCCGTCGGCAAGGGCTCGTACGCCGGGTCGGCCTGCTGCGCTTGACGGGGGCCCTGTTGCTCGCCATCAGCGCGGCACTCGGCTCGTTCGCGTTCCTGGGCGGAGCGGCTTCGGCCGCCACCGACTCGGGCACCGGTAGCGCCTTCGGCCTGCAGGCCGTGTTGGCCGGTACCAACCTGATCCCGCCGACGCCGTCGGTGGCTCTCGGTACGAACGGCCAGGCGGCCTCGAACACGTTGGTGCCGGTCGCCCTCCCGGGTGTGCTCACCGCCGGGGTTGCTTCCGCCTCCTCGTCGTCGACCAACTTCGGGACCGCGGCTGAGACCATCACCAGCTCGGCCTCGTTGGCCAGCCTCACCGCGCTGAGTGCGCTGACCGTCGGCGCCGTCCAGTCGACCTGTACTTCGAACGCCAAGGGCTCGACCGGTGGCACCACCGTCGCCAGCATCAGTGCGGCCGGCACGCCGGTGCCGATCCCGTCCAGCGGCCCCGTGTCGCTGCCCGCACCCCTCAACGCCTTGTTGAGCGTCTCGATCAACGCCCAGACCGTGGCGAACGCCCCCGGATCCACCAGCATCACCGTGGACGCCCTCAAGATCACGGTGCTCGCCACCGCGGTCCAGGTCACCGTGGCTGAGTCGAAGTGTGCGGCCACCGGGCCGGACATCAACGCCGTCGCCACGCCTCCGACCGTCACCGGGGTGACCCCGAACAGCGGCCCCTCCTCAGGTGGGACCACGGTCACCATCACC
>DATARI010000074.1:0-6607 GCA_036264255.1 Acidimicrobiales bacterium
GGGAACGAGTCGCCCGGCGTCGGTTGAGCAGCCGCCACCTGGATTCAACCTGGTCGAGGAAGTTGAGCCCGGCGTCGAGATGACGGAGGACCTCGGACTGCCCTTGGGGCCGGCCGAGCATCCAGCTGTGACCGCCGGGGACCCACTGAACCTTGGCTCCCGACAGCTTCTCGAACTCGGTGGCGGTGGCGTGGTTCACCACCCGGTCGAACACCCCCCAGATCGGCAGGATCGGGATGTCTCCCCGCTGGGCGATGGCGGCCACTTCGGCCCGCAGGTCGATGTCCATCAGCAGGCTGGCCACCGGCAGTGTCCGGCCCAGGGTGCGGATATTCCGGCGGGCGTCCGGCAGTACCGAGCGGAGGGTGGAGGTCATCCGTCCGACCAACAGGTCAGGACCATCGATGACCAGCGAGAACAGCAGGTCTCCGAAAGCGGCGGCGTCGGGGGCGACCGGCGCCAGGAGGGTGGGGAACAGGCCGTGCCGGTCCCGCCATGCCGGGGTGGCAACGCCGTCGCGGTAGATGAGGCCGAGCGTGCGTTCGGGGCGGGTGGCGGCGTATTGGATCGCCACCGCGCCGCCCATCGAATGCCCGAGGACCACCGCCGGCCCGGCTCCGACGTGGTCGGCGATGGCGGTGATCTGTTCGGCCAGAGCTGTCATCGTCACCTGTCCCCACGGGAGGGAATCGCTGCCGCCGAATCCGGGCAGGCTCGGGGTGATGACTCGCCAGCCGAGGGCGTCGGCCAACCTCGAGCTCTCGCGCCAGTACATCCCACCGCCGGCAAAGTAGCCATGGATGTTGATCGCCCACACCGGCGGGCTGCCGGGGCCACCGGGCCCGACTGCCTGCTCGTTGTCGGAGACCGCGAAGCGCAGGTAGCGACCGTCCACCTTGATGACTCCGGGGACCATCCGGACGTCGCACTTGACCGAGCGGCGCACGGCCTTCGGAAAGCTGGTGGCGGGGATCCGATCCGGGTGGGGTCGATGGGGTCGCTTCAGGGGGGTGACGGTGGCGGACGGAGCGGCGGAGCGGGCACCCATGGTGACCAGGACTCTACCCGGCGAAACCCGGTTTTCGGGTGATCAGGCCTGGGCGGGGTCGGCGAGATATTGGCCCATGCCGCCGAGGATCTGGGCGGCATCGTCGACGATCTGCGCCACCAGGCTGGCGGCGGGGATGAGGGTTCGGATGGCACCCACTCCCTGTCCGGTCGGATAGCACTCCCGGTTCGGATCGACGCCGGTGGTGTCCTCCCCGCCACCCAGATGGAAGGTGCCGTCGGTCATCGAACGCCCCAGCTGTTCGGGGAAGGCGCGGAGCTCCTCGGGGTGCTCCTCGAAGAAACCGGTGTACTCGTTGCGGATCACCCGCATCGTCTTGCCCGAGTAGGCCCGGCTGACGACGGTGCCGTCCTCGGCGGTATTGATCAGGGCATCCTTGTAGCCGGTGACGCCGTGGGCTTCGGGGGTGGCGATGAAGCGGGTGCCGATCCATACCCCGTCGGCCCCGAGCGCCAATGCCGCCGCCAGCCCTCGCCCGTCGAAGATGCCGCCGGCCGCCACCACCGGGACCCGGTCACCCACCGCGTCGACCACTTGCGGCACCAGGGGAAAGGTGGCGACGGTGCCGGTGTGGCCCCCGGCTTCGGTGCCCTGGGCCACCACGATGTCGCATCCGGCATCCACCGCTCGCCGGGCATGGTCGACCTTCCCGCACATGTTGATGACCAGCAGCCCGTTTCGGTGGCAGAGCTCGACGACGTCGCTCGGAACCCCGAGCCCGGCCACGAAGACGGTGGCGCCGCCCTCGATGATCTGGTGCACCTGGGCCTCCATGCCGCCGGGCATGGCCGTGAGCAGGTCGACGCCGAATGGCTTGGCGGTCGCCTCCCGCACCTGTTTCATCTCCGCCACCATTCGATCCGGGCCCATGGTCGAAGCCCCCAGGCAACCGAATCCGCCGGCCTCGGAGACGGCGGCCACCAACGGGGCGTAGGCGACCCCGCCCATGCCGGCCAGCATCACCGGGTGTTCGATACCGAGCATCTCGGTCAGGCGTGTGTGCATCGATGGCTCCTCGAGGTTGCGGCGCAACAGTAGAACGGGTGGGCGGGTCCGGCGTCGACGATGGTGGCAGCCGGGGTCGGCGACAAGGTTCTTGCCGATTGACGGTTAACCGGCCGAAACCACCGCCGGCGCGGTCGGCTCGGTTTCCGGGCCGGCCCCGACTCCGGCTCGGCCGGGCGACTGGTTCAGCACGAAATCACGCTGGCGGACCAGAGCGAACGACGCGGCCGATCCCACCAGGGCGACCACCGTCGAGATGATCATCAGGTGATTGAAGGTGGAGGTGAACCCGACCTGGTAGGCATGGAGCAGGGTCTGGCGCACACCGGGAACCGGGATGGCGCCGGCCGCCCCCCGGACCCCGCCTTCGGTGATGGCCTGATGAAGCTGGCTGCCGCCCCGGGCGGCCACCTGTTGTCCGGCGGCACTCTGGTTCAGGGTGGAAAGCGTCTTCTGCAGGATCTGGCTCTGGTAGACGGCGCCGAGCCCGGCGATGCCGGTGGCGATCCCCACTTGCCGGAAGGTGTTGGCCGACCCGGATGCCATCCCGCTGCGCTGGGGAGGGACGACCGCCACCGACGCCGACGCCATGACCGGATTGGCGATGCCGATCCCGAGCCCGGCCACGATGAATCCGGGGAGGAGGACCGTCCAGGTCGAGTCGGCAGCGGTATGGGACATCAGGTAGCACCCGACCGCCACCAACAGCAGGCACAGCCCCATCAGGTACCGGGAGTGGAACCTGACCGTCAACTTTCCGGCGATGGGGGCGGCGACGAAGGCGAGGACGGTGATGGGAAGGAACCGGACCCCGGCGGCCAATGGTCCGAAGCCGAGGACGTCCTGGAGGTAGAGGGTCTGGTAGAGAAACATGGCGAAGATCGAAGCGGCGATGGCGAACGACGCGATCGACACGCCGGTCATCGCCGGGCGGCGGAAGAGGCTGAGGTCGAGCATCGGGTCCTGCTGACGCGACTCGGCAACCAGAAAAACTGCCATCAGCACGCCGGAACTGATCAGCATGGCCAGAATGGTGGTGCTCGACCACCCTTCGTTGTTGCCCCGGACCAGGGCGAAGACCAGAAGGAAGAGCGAGCCGGAGAACGAGACGAAGCCGATCCAATCGACACGGCGGCTGTTGGGGTCTTTCGACTCCTCGATACGGGTCAGGGTGGTGAAGATGGCCACCGCCCCGATGGGCAGATTGACGAAGAAGATCCATCGCCAACCGATCCCGCTGGTGATGACGCCGCCGAGGAGCGGACCGATGGCGACCGCTCCACCGATGACCGCGCCATAGATCCCGAAGGCGGTGCCGCGATCCCTGCCTTGGAAGGCCTGGGCGATCAAAGCCAGCGAGGTGGCGAACATGATGGCGCCGCCGATTCCCTGAGCGCCGCGGGACAGATTGAGCATCAGCGACGATGTCGACAGCCCGCACAGCAACGACGAGAGGGAGAAGACACCCAGCCCGATGGCGAACACTTCCCGGCGGCCGAACATGTCCCCGATCACCCCGGCGGTGAGCAGGAAGGCGGCCAAGGTGAGGGAGTAGGCGTCGATGACCCACTGGAGGTCGGCGAAACTCGAATGCAGCGACTGTTGGATGTCGGGGAGCGCCACATTCACCACGGTGATGTCCAGCAACAGCATGAACACGCCGGTGCACACCGCGATGAGGGTCCACCATTTCTTGTCCATCAGAATGTCCCCTGTCTCATCGAGGTCGTATCGATCGTTATCGAACGTTGGTGGCCGGCGGCTCGCACCTCCGCACATCCCAGGCGTCATGGGCGGCCAGCAACTTTTGCAGGATACGCCCCAGCGCCCGGTGGTCGTCCGGGTCGAGGTGATCCCCGAAAGCGGAGGAGACCCCGGCCAGGAAGACAGGCGCCGATCGCACCAGCGCCGATCGGCCGGTCGGGGTCAACACCGCGAACACCAACCGCCGATCGGTGGTGGACGGTTCGCGCTCGACCAGGCCGACCACCGTCATCCTGTCCACCAGCCTCGAGCACCCACTCTTGGAAGTCAGCAGCATCTCGGCCAGACCGGCCATGCGGAGGCGGCCGCCGGGGGCGAGGCTGAGGCGATAGAGAACCTCGTGTTGGGCCAGGGTGATCCCGGCCGATGCCCGGAGGTGCCGGTCGAGATTCTCCTCCAGCAGCGATCGGGCGAAACAGAGATTGAGGAAACCGGCCACCTGGTCCCGCATGTCCGGGGTGGCGGGATCCTGGTCAAACAGCTGGTAGAAGGGGATTTCGTCGCCAGAAGCACCGCCCTCGTCCCCACAGAGACCCTCGCCGGCCCGGCTCTTTTCGTCCCCCCGGGCACCGGCACCGGCAGGCCTCGGAACGGTTCGGCGGCTCCTCACGCCCGAATGTTTACATGGCAACGACCATCGGGTCAATCAAGGGGACGGTCAGGGCTGCCGACGCTGTCCGAGGCAGGAGGCCAAGAGATCGGGTCTGAATCATGGACAAGCCGACCGGCGTGGGGGGTCGAAGGATCCACGTCACCCCCAGGGGGTCGCTGAAGGAATTGGCGCCGGGCGCCGTTGAGTGCGAGTTCCAACCGGCCGGCGGCGATCTGAGCGGTAGCGGGAGGAACCTGGCCGTGCCGACATCGCCGCCAGTGAACCAGCTCTTCGCCGACGCGAACCGCCCAGCGAATCCGAGAGAGGGTGCCGATCGCCTCGGGCGAGAATGGATCCATCAATTCGTCCGTTAGTGCGTCGAGTCCTTCCAGCGGAGCCGCATCGTCGTGGGTCGCATCGAGGCTGACCTGTTCGTACCAGCTGACCAGGGACCGGAGTCCCGCAGTCCGTTGGGGTGCGACTACCAGCCGTCGGGCCTCCAGGACGAAAGAACGCCACGACCGGATTGCCGACTCGGCGTCACGCGCCAAGGCGGCCTCATCGTCGGCTTCATCCACCGAGTAGTCGAGTGCCATCCCGGTCCCACCCCCTTCTTCGACTCGCGAATCTTCGACTCGCGAACCCGTGCCAGGAGCTGCAGGTGTGGGGAAAGCGGACCGACCCTTCCTCAGGGCCGGTCCGCTTCGCCCCTCAGGCTGACAGCTGGTGGTGGTCGGAACGCTCGGAGACTTCGATACGGCGGGGCTTCGCCTTCTCGGCCACCGGGATCGCCAGGGTCAGTACCCCGGCCTCGTAGTCGGCTTGAATTTTCTCGGTGTCGAGGTTCGTGCCCAAGAACACCTGTCGGGTGAAGGTGCCGTGCGGCCGTTCGGCGATTACCGACTCCACACCCTGGGAGTCCGGAGGAGCCGGTCGCTCCGCCTTGATGGTGAGCACATTCTCCTCGACCGTTAAGTCCACGGAGTCCGCGGTGACGCCGGGCAAGTCGAGCCGAATGAGGAAGGAGTCGTCTTTCCGGTAGGCGTCCATGGGCATCGCCATCGACCGCGTCCCGTTCCCATTCTGCGCCCCCCAGAGCTGCTGGAAAAGGCGATCAACTTCCCGGAATGGATCACTGCGCACAAGAGCCATTTCATCACCTCCTACCTGCGAGTTTGTTCGGCTCTTCCACTGCCAATCGGCGGTGACGAAGTAATTATTAGCACTCTCGAGCCGCGAGTGCTAGCCCTTTTTTCGCGGGAAAGGAGAATTTTCTCACGGGATATCTGTCTCATCGCGGGACCACCTCAGGCGCGCCTCGCGGGCCTTTCGGGGGTGAGAGGAGCAGACGCTCGTATCGGCCCTTGGGTCCCGCGGGTCCTATCGGCCGCCGTTCGGATCCGGTCATGGGTAGTGGCTGTCAGCGCCCTCGGAGGTGGTGAACGGGTTTGGAATGTGCCGGGGGGGATGGCTTAGGCTCCTCGCTGGTGTTGGGGTGCTGATCGGCGGCCAGCCTCACCGGCAGCCATCTTTGGATTGCACTCGACGAGAGGACCACCGTGATTCCCGCCGTGTACCACATGAACCTGTTGCAGGCCATCGTGATCGGACTGCTCCAGGGGGTGAGCGAGCTCTTCCCGATCTCGAGCCTGGGCCACACGGTGCTGGTTCCCTCCTGGATCGGCGGCACCTGGGCCACGCTGGTGCGGCAAGAGGCCTCGGCCGAGAGCCCGTATCTGGCCTTCGTCGTCGGGTTGCACCTCGCCACCGCGATAGTCCTGCTCGGCTTCTACTTCCGGGAGTGGGTGCGGCTGATCGTCGGCTTCTTCCGATCGTTGGCCCACCGGAAGGTCGTCACCGACGAGGAGCGGTTGGCCTGGCTGATCATCGTCGCCACCATCCCGGTAGGCGCCCTCGGCCTCATCTTCGAGCATCAGTTCCGGGTGCTCTTCGCCAAGCCCCTCGCCGCCGCGCTGTTCCTGATGGTCAACGGGGTCATCCTGTTCTCCGGTGAGTTTCACCGCCGCCGCCATCAGGGAGCCTCTGCCAATGCCTCGGCCGATGGCGACGCCGAGGCGGACGCCGCCCCTTCGCCCACTGCCCCTGGCCGATTCCGCGACGACCACATCGTGACCATCGATGCCGAGGCCGAGCGGCAGTTGTCTCGGATCGGCGTG
>DATARI010000179.1:0-5842 GCA_036264255.1 Acidimicrobiales bacterium
CCTCAGCCTCGCCACCCGGGTGGAGGTGTCCCTCACCTGTGCGGGGCGGACCGACGCCGGTGTCCATGCCCTCCGCCAGCTGGCCCCGTCCATCGTGATCCGGGAGGCCGGCGAGGTGCCGTTGACCTTTTCCGCCCGCCGGTCGGCCACCGGCCGGAAGTACCGGTACCTGGTGGTCAACGGCCCGGTGCCGGATCCGTTGCTGGCCAAGGTGGCCTGGCACGTCGCCGACCCGCTCGACCTCCGCACCATGGCCGCCGCCGCCGACGCGCTGGTCGGCGAGCACGACTTCCGGGCCTTCTGCCGGCGGGCGCCGGGGACGACCGCCGACGATCCGATCCCTCGGCGGGTGCTCGACGCCCGGTGGCGGTTGATCGACGGGTCGAAGGGGCACGCCCTGCTGCCGGCGGTCGGGCAGCTGCTGGCCTTCGAGATCGAGGCCAATGCCTTCTGCCACCAGATGGTCCGCTCCCTGGTGGGGACCCTGGTCGACGTGGGCCGGGGCCGGAAGCGGGCCTCCGATATCACCTGGATCCTCCGGTCCGCCGACCGCCAGCAGGCCTCCCAACCCGCCCCCGCCGCCGGACTCACCCTCATGGCCGTCCACTACGATGGGGATGCGGCTTGCTCACCAGGGTGATTTCGTCGTATCCTGGTGAGCCGCTGGGCCTGGCCGTAATGCGGACACCTCCCTGTGGCCAGCGCCCGTACCTGCGGGAACCTCATCCCGGTCTTACCGAACCAAGGATCTTTTGTGCGCACGTTCTCCCCGAAACCCAGTGACATCACCCGTGCCTGGCACGTGGTGGATGCCGACGGGCTGGTCCTCGGCCGGCTGTCCACCGAGGTGGCGGCCATCCTCCGGGGCAAACACAAGCCCATCTTCGCCCCCCACGTGGATACCGGCGATCACGTCATCGTGATCAACGCCGACAAGGTGGTGCTGACCGCCGGCAAGGCCGATGCCAAGCTGGCCTACCGCCACAGCGGTTATCCCGGCGGCCTCCGCTCGACCCTCTACGCCGACCTGATGGTGGAGCGGGCCGATGAAGTGGTCCGCAACGCGGTGCGGGGCATGCTGCCGAGGAACCGGCTGGGCCGCCAGATGATCGACAAGCTCAAGGTCTACAACGGCCCCGAGCACCCCCATGCCGCCCAGTCCCCCCAACCCCTGGAAATCCCCGGCGCGCGCCGAACTGCGTCCGTCCGGGGAGGCGATTGATCGCCGATTCCGCGGGCCGATAGACCGAAACGACACTAGGAGCACTTCGTGGCCAACGCCGCCCCCCTCTGCCAGACCACCGGACGACGCAAACGGGCGGTGGCCCGCGTGCGGTTCCGCCCCGGGCAGGGCGCCATCACCGTCAACAAGCTCAAGTTCGAGGACTACTTCACCTCCGCCACCCACCGGATGCTGGTGACCGAGCCGCTCCGGTTGACCGAGACGGCGGAGTCGTGGGACATCGACGTCACCATCGACGGCGGCGGGGTGTCCGGCCAGGCCGGCGCCTTCCGGATGGGCATCGCCCGGGCCCTCATCGAGATGGACCCCGAGCTTCGGGGCGCCCTCAAGAAGGCCGGCTTCCTCACCCGCGACTCACGGGAGAAGGAATCGAAGAAGTACGGCCTGAAGAAGGCCCGCAAGGCACCTCAGTACTCCAAGCGGTAGGCCGGTGGGCCGCGCACGATTCGGCACCGACGGTGTACGGGGAGTGGCCAACGCCGAGCTGACCCCCGAGCTGGTCCTCGCCCTCGGGCGGGCCACCGCCCGGAAGCTGCTGGCCACCTCGTTCGTGGTCGGCCGGGACACCCGGCGATCCTCTCCCATGCTCCAGGCCGCCCTGGCGGCCGGGCTGGCCGGGGAGGGGGCTGACGTGATCGACGTCGGGGTGCTCCCCACCCCGGCGGTGGCGTGGCTGGCGGCGGTTCGGGACGTCCCGGGAGTGGTGATCTCCGCCTCCCACAACCTGTTCGCCGACAACGGGATCAAGCTGTTCGCCCAGGGCGGCACCAAGCTGTCGGTGGAGTCGGAGGCGGCCATCGAGGACGAGCTCGACCAGGTGCTGGATGCCGCGGTCAAGGGACCCCGGAGCCCGGAGGGCTTCGGGGTTGGCCGGCTGATGGAGGAGCCGGACGCCGCCGACGCCTACCTCGCCCACCTGGTGTCCCTGCTGGAGGGCCGCCGGCTCGACGGGCTCAAGCTGGTGGTCGACGGGGCCAACGGGGCGGCATCGGAGATCGCCGCCCGTCTCTACGAGGCGGTGGGGGCCGAGGTGGTGGCCATCGGCTGCGAGCCGGACGGCGCCAACATCAACGCCGGCTGCGGGTCCACCCACACCGACACCCTGGCCGGCGCGGTGGTCGACCACCAGGCCGACCTCGGGCTGGCCCTCGACGGGGACGCCGACCGGCTGCTGGCGGTGGACGCCGCCGGGACGACCGTCGGGGGGGACGAACTGCTGGCCCTGTTCGCCATCGACCTGGCCAACCGGGGCCAGTTGGCCGGGAACACCGTGGTGGTGACGGTGATGACCAACCTCGGATTCAAGCTGGCCATGGAGAAGCGGGGGATCGCGGTGAAAGAGACCCCGGTGGGCGACCGCAACGTGCTGGCCGCCCTGGACACCGACGGGCTGGCGCTGGGGGGCGAGCAGTCCGGGCACATCATCTTCCGGCGGCTGGCCACCACCGGCGACGGGCTGCTCACCGGCCTGATGCTGGCCGACCTGATGGTGCGGTCGGGCCGGCCCCTGGCCGAACTGCTCGAGGGGCTGGTCGACCGGGTCCCCCAGGTGCTGTTGAACGTGGCCGTTCCCAACCCGCAACTGTTGTCGACCGCCAATGCGGTGTGGTCGGCGGTGGCCGAAGAAGAGGCGCAACTCGGGGTCCACGGCCGGGTGCTGCTCCGGCCCAGCGGGACCGAGCCCCTGGTCCGGGTCATGGTGGAGGCGTCCGGCGACGGGGTGGCGGAGGCCATCGCCCAGCGGTTGAGCACCCTGGTCAGGCACGAGCTGCACGCCGCAGCCGCCACTGACGGCCAACCTGGCAAGTAACCTCGGACCTCATGTGCGGCATCATCGGGATCACCGGGAGCGGCAAGACCCTTGATGTCCTCCTCGAGGGCCTGACCCGGCTCGAGTACCGGGGCTATGACTCCGCCGGGCTGGCGGTGCTGTCCGCCACCCCCGGTGGCGACCCCTGGCGGGCCCGGGCGGCCAACGGCACCCGGTCCCTGGAGGACTTGAAGAAGCAGGCGGAGGACGCCCCGCCGGGAGCCTCGACCGGGATCGGCCACACCCGCTGGGCCACCCACGGACGGCCGTCGGAGGAGAACGCCCACCCCCACCTGGACTGCACCGGGCAGCTGGCCCTGGTCCACAACGGGATCATCGAGAACCACCTGGAGCTGAGCGACGAGCTCTCCCTGGCCGGCCACCATCTCGAGTCGGAGACCGACACCGAGGTGCTGGCCCACCTGATCGAAGCCGGCCTCGCCGCCCACCCGGAGGCGGGCCTGGTCAGCGCGGTGCGGGAGACCCTCCAGCGGGTACGGGGCTACTTCGCCATCGCCGTCGTCCACGCCAGCGAGCCCGAACTGATCGTCGCCGCCCGCCGGGTCTCCCCGCTGGTCATGGGGCTCACCGACACCGAGGCGCTGCTGGCCTCCGACATCCCCGCTCTCCTCGGGCACACCCGCTCCTTCCTGCTGCTGGAGGACGACCAGATCGCCGAGCTGCGCCCGGGGTCGATCCGGGTGACCACCCTGGACGGGACCGAGGTCGACCCGCCCCAGCGGGTGGTCGACTACGACCTCGACGCCGCCCGGAAGGACGGCTATCCCGACTACATGAGCAAGGAGATGCACGAGCAGCCGATGGCGGTCGCCAACACCCTCCTCGACCGGGTGCTCCCCGACGGCACCCTCGCCCTCGACGAGGTCCGCATCTCCGACGACGAGCTCCGGTCGGTCGACAAGATCTTCATCGTGGCCTGCGGCAGCAGTTACAACGCCGGGCTGATGGCCAAGTACGCCATCGAGCACTGGGCCCGGCTGCCGGTCGAGATCGACATCTCCAGCGAGTTCCGCTACCGCGACCCGGTGCTCGACTCCCGGACCCTGGTGATCGGGGTGAGCCAGTCGGGGGAGACCGTCGACACCCTCCAGGCCCTCCGGGAGGCCCGGCGGTGGAACGCCAAGATCCTGGTGATCTCCAACGTGGTCGACTCGTCGATGACCCGGGAGGCCGACGCGGTGCTCTACACCCGGGCCGGCCCGGAGATCGGGGTGGCGTCGACCAAGACCCACCTGGCCCAGATCGCCGCGCTGGAGATCCTGGCCCTCTACCTGGCCCAGACCCGGGGGACCCTCTACCCCCACGAAGCCCGCGAGTTCCTCGACGCCATGGGCGCGCTGCCCGGGAAGGTGGAGACGGCCCTCAGCCGGGCCGCCGACGTGGAGGCGGTGGCCACCCTCTACCGCGACTCGCCCAGCTTCATCTTCCTCGGCCGCCACGTCGGGTACCCGGTGGCGCTGGAGGGCGCCCTGAAGCTGAAGGAGCTCTCCTACCTCCGGGCCGAGGGGTTCCCGGCCGGGGAGCTCAAGCACGGGCCGATCGCCCTGGTGGAGCCGGGCACCGTCGTCATCGGGGTGGCGACCCGGACCCGGCTGTGGGAGAAGATGATGGCCAATGTGGCGGAAGTGAAGAGCCGGGGGGCGACGGTGATCCTGGTCGGCAACGACGGCGACCAGGAGACGGCCCGGCAGGCGGACGCCATGCTCTGGGTTCCCGGCACCCACCAGCTGTTCGCCCCGATGGTCGACGTGGTCCCCCTCCAGCTGTTCGCCTACTCGATGGCCCGGCTCCACGGCCTCGACGTCGACCGTCCGCGCAACCTGGCCAAAGTCGTCACCGTCGAGTGAGGGCCGTCGGGCGGTGGACACCGGGATCCCGCCGATCGTCGGCACCGGCTTGATCGGCATCGGGGTCGATGCGGTGGAAGTGACCCGGCTGCGCCAGCTGCTGGCCCGCCGCCCCTCCATGGCCCGACGGCTGTTCACCGAAGGGGAGCTGGCCTACTGCAACCGGGCCACCGACCCCTTCCCGCGCTTCGCCACCCGGTTCGCGGCCAAGGAAGCCACCATGAAGGCGCTCGGGGTCGGTCTCGGGGCGTTCCGCTTCTCCGAGGTGGAGGTGGTCCGGGTCGGCCTCGGGGCTCCGAGCCTCCTCCTCCACGATGCCGCCGCCGACCTGGCCGCCCGCTCGGGGGTGTCGAGCTGGCACCTGTCGCTGACCCACACCGAGGAGATGGCGATGGCCTTCGTGGTGGCCGAGGGACCGGCCCCGGCCGGGGAGGCGTCCTAGGACGGTGCGACCGGTCCTCACCGTGGCCGAGATGCAGGCCGTCGACCGGGAGGCCCAGGCGACCACCCCGCTCGAGGCACTGGTCGGGCGGGCCGGCCGGGCGGTCGCCCATGCCGCCCTCGAGATGATGGGGGGTGCCTACGGGCGCCGGGTACGGGTGGTGGCCGGCAAGGGGAACAACGGGGCCGACGGCCGGGTGGCGGCGGCCACCCTGGCCGGCCGGGGGGCCCGCGTCTCGGTGGGGGAGCCCGGCGCCGAGGCCGAGGGGAACTGGGACCTGGTCATCGACGCCGCCTACGGGACCGGGTTCCGGGGTGAGTACCGGGCCCCGGCGGTGCCGGCCGGCACCCCGGTGCTGGCCGTCGACATCCCCTCCGGGGTGCTCGGTGACACCGGAGAGGCGTCCGGCCACCCGCTCCGGGCCGATCGGTCCGTCACCTTCGCCGCCCTCAAACCCGGCCTGCTGCAAGGGGACGGGG
>DATARI010000026.1:0-4460 GCA_036264255.1 Acidimicrobiales bacterium
GCCCGGTTGATCTGCTGGTCAACAACGCCGGTTCCAACCAGTCCATCGGGCCGGTGTGGGAGGTTGACGCCCAGGTCTGGTGGGACGACGTCACCACCAACCTGCTCGGCCCGTTCCTGTGCTCGCAGGCGGTGCTCCCCGCCATGCTGGACAGGGGCTCGGGCCGAATCGTGAACATCGTCAGCCATGCCACCCTCGGCCCGGTTCCGTACGACACCGCCTACTCCTCATCCAAGACCGCCCTCATTCGCTTCACCGAATCGATGGCGGCGGAAGTCGCCGACCACGGCATCAGCGTGTTCGCCCTGAGCCCGGGATCGGTCGACACCGCCCTCAACCGGGGCGTTCACCAAGCGCCGGGGGGCCAGCGGTGGCTGGGAGGGCAGAAGGCCGGTCTCACCTTCGTCCCCGTCGACCTGCCAGCATCCGCGGTGGTCTTCCTGGCCGGTGGCGGCGGTGATGGGCTGTCGGGAAGGTTCTTCCACGTCAGTGACGACATCAGGAGCCTGGCGGCGCGAGCGGCGGAGATCCGGAGGGACGATCTCTTCCAGCTCCGACTCGTCCGCTGACGTTGCCAGAATCCGGTAGATAGGTTAGCGACTTCTAGGGTATAGTCACCGGTGAACGCCGCATCTGGAGGGATGGTCATGCCGCTGCAACCGCACATGAAGCTGATCTCGGTCGACGACCACCTGATCGAGCCGCCCGGCGTCTGGCAGGACCGCCTTCCGGTCGCCGATCGCGAGGCCGGCCCCCGGATTGTCGAGACCGAGGAGGGGCAGCAGGTGTGGTCGTACCAGGGGAAGCTCTATCCGACTCTGGGGCTCAATGCAGTGGCCGGAAAGCCGCGAGAGGAATTCGGCAACGACCCGACCCGCTACGACGAAATGCCCCTCGGGGCCTACGACCCGGTCGCCCGACTGAAGGACATGGATGTCGCTGGTGTCCATGCCGAGATGTGCTTCCCCACCTTCCCCCGGTTCGCCGGGACCATGTTCCTCGAAGGGGAAGATCGGGGTCTGGCCCTTCGCTGCGTGCAGGCATACAACGACTTCCTCATCGACGAGTGGTGCGCCGCCGCCCCTGATCGCTACATCCCGATGACCATCCTGCCGATGTGGGACCCGGAATTGTCGAGGATCGAATTCGAACGCACGGTGGCCAAGGGGGCGAGAGCGGTGACCTTCCCCGAGAATCCGGAGCCCCTGGGGCTTCCGACCTTCCACACCGACCACTGGGATCCGATCATGGCGGTGGCCAACGAGACAGAGACCCCTATCTGCCTCCACTTCGGGACCTCATCGATCCGCCCCCCGCATGCCAGCGATGCCCCTTTTGCGGTCTCCGTCGCCCTCATGGGTTGCAACTCGATGTTCACGGTGGTCGACCTGATCTTCTCGCAGCTGTTCCACAAATTCCCGAAGTTGAAGGTGGCCATGTCGGAAGGCAGCATCGGCTGGATGCCCTACATGATCCGGCGGATGGAGGACACCTGGGAGCGACACCGCTTCTACACCCATGTGAACCTCGATGTGCATCCGGTTGACCTGTTCGCCCAACATATCTACGGGTGCTTCATCGAAGACGAGGCGGGGTTGAAGCTGCGCCACGACATCGGCGTCAATAACATCATGTGGGAGAGCGACTACCCGCACTCCGACAGCCGGTGGCCCGATGACCGCAAACTGCTGGAGGAGGCCATGGCCGACATCCCTGACGACGAGGTCCACCGGATCGTCGAGCTCAACGCCCGGGAGCTGTTTCACTTCGGGGCCGACGCCGGCTGAATGCGGCCCGGTCCGGGCGCCGGTCCAGGGGTCCGACCGCCAGCGGTGAGACCGATTCGATGATGACCGAGACCACCACGGCGGCGCCTGCGGTGCCCGAGGCGACCCCGACGCCGGACCAGCTGGACGACGACGACTTCCGGGGCCGTCTTCGCAGCTTTCTCGCCGAGCATCACCCCGGCGATCCGCCCCGGGATCGCCGGGAGCGCCTGGCTTTCGACCGGTCGTGGGCCGCGCTCATGGCTGACTCCGGGTACGCCGGCCCGGCGTGGCCGACGGAATGGGGCGGGATGGACCTCGCGCTCAGCCAGCAGCTCATCTACCACGACGAAGTGGCCAGGGCCCGGGTCCCCGTCCACCCCAGCCCCCATGCCTTCATGGTCGGCCCCACCATCCTGGCCGCCGGGACCGAAGACCAATGCCGAAGATTCCTCCGACCCACCCTCCGGGCCGACATCCTCTGGGCCCAGGGCTTCTCCGAGCCCGACGCCGGTTCGGATCTGGCTGCGTTGCGCACCCGGGCCGAGCGCGACGGTGACGACTACGTGGTCAACGGGATCAAGGTCTGGGCTTCCCGCGCCGACTACAGCGACTGGCTCTTCACCTTGGTGCGGACCGGGACGCCCGAATCCCGCCAACACGGGATCAGTTATCTCCTCATCGACCTGGCCAGCCCGGGGCTGGCCGTCCTGCCCCTGCGGGACATGACCGGTGGCCACCGGTTCACCCAGATCACCTTCACCGACGTCCGGGTGCCGGTACAGAACCGGGTGGGCGCAGAGGACCGCGGCTGGCCGATCGCCCGCACCACGCTTGGCCACGAGCGGTCGACGTCCAGGGTCCCGGCCGTCCTCCGGTATCGACGGGTGGTGGCCGAGCTCATCGAGCTCTCCCGTGAACGGGGCCTGAATTCGGACCCCTTGATCCGCCAGCGCCTGGCCCGGGTGCACACGGGGTGCGAGGTCCTGATCACCACCAGCCGTCGTATCGTCGCCGACCTGCTCCGGGGAGGCGAGCCCGGCCCGGCCTCCTCGATGTTCCGCCTCTCGCACGCGTTGTTCGAACAGGAACTCCACGAGACGGCTATGGCCATCTTGGGTACCGCCGGCCTCCTCGGATCGTCAGAGGCTTCGTCAGTCCAGGGCGGCCGATGGGTGTGGGGCTATCTCAACACCCGGGCCTCGACCATCGGGGCCGGTACCGCGGAGATCCAACGGAACACCATGGCGGAGCGGGTGCTCGGACTCCCGCGTGAGCTCGCTCCGTCGTGAGGAGGGGTAGCCGGTGAACGGCGAAGACCTGATGGCCATCGAACAGATCAAACAGCTGAAGGCCCGATACTTCCGGCTGATGGATCAGAAACGTTGGGAGGAATGGGGGGACGTTTTCACCGAAGATGTCCGGTTGCGCTTCGGCCCCGGAGAGGAAGACGTGGTGGAGGGCCGACAGACGGTCGTCGACTACGTGCACGGTGTCCTGGACTTTGCGGTGACGGTGCACCACGGGCACATGCCGGAGATCGAGGTGAGTGGAACCACGGCCACCGGGATATGGGCGATGTACGACCACACCGACTCGGCCTGGGACTACAGCGACCGGCGGCCGGCCCCGAGGCCCGGGAAGGACCCCGACCGTCGTTACGTCAAAGAGGGGTTCGGCCACTACACCGAGGAGTATCGGTTGTGCGATGACGGCCGTTGGCGTATCGCCTCGACGGCCTTGAGTCGCCTCCGGGTCGATCGGCTCTCAGGACCATGAGTGATTCTCCGGCGGCCGCTGGGCCCGACCGTCACCAGTCGGACGACGGAGGTGAGGTTGCGGTGGTGACCGGGGCCGCCTCCGGCATCGGTCTGGCCATCGCCCGGCAGCTGCTGGCCGATGGCTACCGGGTGGCAGTCACCGACATCGACGCCAACGGGGCGGAGCACGCGGTCGAAGCCCTGGAGGCCCCTCCCGGCCGGGCGGAATCGTTTGGGGTCGACGTTTCCGACCTGGAGTCGGTGGAGTTGATGATGGACCGGGTGGAGGACCGCTTGGGGCCGGTCGGTGTCCTCTGCAACAACGCCGGGATCATGGACGGCTTCCTGCCCGCCGGGGAAACGCCCGACGACATCTGGGACCGGGTCCTGGCGGTGAACCTGACCGGCCCGTTCCTGCTGACCCGACGGGCGTTGCAGACCATGGTGGCTCGCCGTCAGGGCGCCATCGTCAACACCGTCTCCGTCGCCGGCCTCTCGGGAGGCCGGGCGGGAGCGGCCTACACCGCCAGCAAGCACGGCTTGATCGGCCTGACCAAGAACGTGGCCTGGCAGTACGCCCATCAGGGGATCCGCTGCAATGCGGTGTGCCCGGGAGGGGTCAGCACCAATATGGATTCCCGCCGGGACGAGGCGCCTCCGGCCGCTCGCGCCCGCTCCCAGGTGCTGCTTGATGCGGTGGTGAGGATGGGCGAGCCGGAGGAGATCGCCGCGGTGGTGGCCTTTCTGGCCTCGCCGGCCGCCTCCCTGGTCAACGGCACGATCGTCTCGGCCGACGCCGGATGGATGGCCGGCTGAGCCTCTGTCGTCGTGACAGTTGCCAGGATTGTTGGTCTACTGGGGGAGAGGGTCAGGAGTCGCACGGAAGGGCGTTGAGACGTGGAAATTCGCAAAGCCGGTCGGTCGGGGTTGGGGT
>DATARI010000059.1:0-6593 GCA_036264255.1 Acidimicrobiales bacterium
CCTATCGTGGAGCGACTCTTCCTCGCCGCCGGGCGAGCCATTCCGAGGTAGTTCAACTGGCAGAACGCTGGCCTTTGGAGCCAGATGTTGGAGGTTCGAGCCCTCCCCTCGGAGCCGAGCCAAACCGGCGGGGGTTGGCGCCCCGGCAAGGGGGCGAACCCGTCCCCCTATTCGGCGATAGACCGCACTCGGCTCTGGACGGACCGGTCGCGCCATCGCGGTGCGCACGGATAGGGGAGAATGGGGGGATGGAAGGCCAGCTCGACCACGTCTCGATCCACGGCCACGAAATGGCGTACCGGATGGAGGGAAATGGGCCGGTTCTCCTGCTCCTTCACGGCATCGCCGGCAGTTCCCGGACCTGGCGGGACGTCATCCCCCGTCTGACTGATCGCTTCACGGTGGTTGCGCCGGACCTCATGGGTCATGGGCAGTCCCACAAGCCTGTCGGAGATTACTCATTGGGCGCATTCGCCAGCGGAATCCGTGATCTGCTCGAGGTCCTCGATGTCGACCGGGCCTCCGTCGTTGGCCAGTCTTTCGGTGGGGGCGTTGCCATGCAGCTCGCCTACCAACACCCTGAACTATGCGAACGGCTCGTTCTGGTCGACAGTGGTGGCCTGGGACGAGAGGTGAACTGGATGCTTCGGTTCATGACCTTCCCAGGGAGCGAGTACGTGATGCCGGCGATCTTCCCCGGCTTCGTCCGTGACTGGGGAGACAGCTTGTTTCGGAAGCTGAACAACAGTGGTATCCGGATGGGTCGAATCGCCGAAATGTGGAGCGCCTACGCGTCGCTGGCGGAGGCGGAGAACCGCCAGGCGTTCACGCGCACAATACGGTCGGTTATCGACCCCGGCGGTCAGACGGTCAGCGCAATGGACCGGCTCTACCTGGCTTCCTCGATACCGACGCTCATCGTCTGGGGGGAGCGGGACGACATCATCCCGGTCAGCCACGCCTACGCCGCCCACGAGGCCGTGCCGGGCAGCCGGCTGGTGGTCATCGAAGGTGTAGGTCACTTCCCCCAGATCGAGGCGCCGGAGCGGTTCGTCGACGCGATCATTGACTTCATCGACTCGACCGAGCCCGCAGCTCTCGGCGCTGTGGACCGCAAGAGGATGCTCCGGGAACGATCCGAGCTCCTGGCGCCGTAAATCGAGCGGGCCCGCAGGCTGGCCACGTGAAACAGTGGACCCGCTTCGTGCCGCCCACCATCGTGTGACGTGGGGCACGGACGGAATGAACTAGCCGGCCTCGATCACTTCGCCGAAGGCCTCGCAGTCGGGATTCTCACAGATGAAGCGGGGGTCGAGAACGTTCCCGGCGTCACCCGGTAGCGCCGTCACCCCGCAAAACGGGCAGATGGGGGCGCGACCCTCGTCGTCGACGCTCATGGACTCACCCAAGACGGGCCGGTTGCGGATGCGGCGCCGGGTGGACGGGCGGCCGGACCGTCACTTGGGGTTGCGGGCCCGGCTCCGGAGCCGGCCGCGGGTGGCCTGGTCGAGGATGACCTTCCGGAGGCGCACCGCCTTCGGGGTCACCTCGACGCACTCGTCGTCGGCGATGAACTCCAGGGCCTGCTCCAAGGACAGCAACAGCGGGGGAGTGAGCCGGATCGCCTCGTCGGCGGTGGCCGACCGCACGTTGGTCAGCTTCTTCTCCTTGATCGGGTTGACGTCCATCTCCTCGTCCCGGGCGTTCTCCCCGATGACCATGCCCTCGTAGACCTCGGTGACCGGGCCGACCAGCAGCATGCCCCGCTCCTGGAGGCTCATCAGGGTGTAACCGGTGGTCATCCCTCGGCGGTCGGCCACCATCGAGCCGTTCCGCTTGGTCTGCAGCGCCCCGTGCCACGGCTCCCACCCGTCGAAGACGTGGTGGAGCATGCCGGTCCCCCGGGTCTCGGTCATGAACTCGGTCCGGAAGCCGACCAGGCCGCGGGCCGGGGTGCGGTAGTCCATCCGGACCCACCCGGTCCCGTGGTTGACCATCTCGATGAGGGTCCCCTTCCGGAGGGCCATCAGCTGGGTGACCACCCCGAGGTAGTCGTCGGGGACGTCGATGGCCACCCGCTCCATCGGCTCGTGGATCTTGCCGTCGATCTCCCGGGTGACGACCTGGGGCTTCCCGACGGTCATCTCGAACCCCTCCCGGCGCATGGTCTCCACCAGCACCGCCAGCTGGAGCTCGCCCCGGCCCTGGACCTCCCAGGTGTCGGGCCGCTCGGTCTGGAGGACCCGGAGGGACACGTTGCCGACCAGCTCGGCGTCCAGCCGGTTGAGGATCTGCCGGGCGGTGAGCTTCGAGCCGTCGGCGCCGGCCAGTGGCGAGGTGTTGATCCCGATGGTCATCGACAGGCTGGGCTCGTCCACGGTGATGACCGGCAGCGGCCGGGGATCGTCGGGATCGGCCAAAGTCTCGCCGATGGTGATCTCGGCCATGCCCGCCACCGCGGCGATCTCGCCCGGCCCGGCTTCGGCGGCGTCGACCCGGTCCAAGGCGTCGGTGATGTAGAGCTCGGTGATCTTGGTTCGCTCGATGGTGCCATCCAACTTGCACCAGGCGACCGTCGAGCCCTTGCGGAGGACCCCGTTGCGGATCCGGCAGATGGCCAGCCGTCCGAGGTAGGGGGAGGCGTCGAGGTTGGAGACGATGGCCTGCAACGGGGCGTCCGGATCGAACTCGGGGGCGGGGATGCTGTCCAGGATGGCCTGGAACAGCGGCTCGAGGTCGGTGCCTTCCACCCCCCGCTCGGTGGAGGCCCAACCCGCCCGGGCGTTGGAGTAGAGGATGGGGAAGTCGATCTGGTGCTCGTCGGCGTCGAGGTCGAGGAACAGCTCCTCCACCTCGTTGACCACTTCTTCGATCCGGGCGTCGGGACGGTCGACCTTGTTGACCACCAGCACCACCGGTAGCCGGGCCTGGAGGGCTTTGCGGAGCACGAAGCGGGTCTGGGGGAGGGGCCCCTCGGAGGCATCGACCAGCAGGAGGACCCCGTCGACCATGGTGAGACCCCGCTCCACCTCGCCGCCGAAGTCGGCGTGGCCGGGGGTGTCGATAATGTTGATCTTCACCCCGCCGTGGAGCACCGCGGTGTTCTTGGCCAGGATGGTGATGCCCTTCTCCCGCTCGAGATCGCCGGAGTCCATCACCCGCTCGTTGACCGACTGGTTGGCCCGGAACGCCCCCGACTGCCAGAGCATGGCGTCCACCAGCGTGGTCTTCCCATGGTCGACGTGGGCCACGATGGCTACGTTGCGGATGTCGTCACGGGTCTGCAGAGGCATAAGGAACCAAGGATAGTCCCGCTGGTCGCCGTCTCAGACTGGACCGCCCGCCACTCGGCCGGCGGCCGGCCGGCTCAGTACGACTTGGGCAACCCCAGGGAGTGCTGGGCCACGAAGTTGAGGATCATCTCCCGGCTGACCGGGGCGATGCGGAGGAGCCGCGCCATGCCCCAGAGGTCGGCGATCCCGTACTCCGATGACATGCCGTTTCCCCCGTGGGTCTGGATGGCCTGGTCGAGGGCGGCCAGGGTGGCCTCCGCCGCCGCGTACTTGGCCATGTTGGCCGCCTCGCCGGCTTCGGGGGTGTCCCCGGCGAAGTCGCAGAGCCAGGCCGCCTTGTCGGTCATCAACCGGGCCAGTTCCACCTCGATCTTGGCCTTGGCCAGCGGGTGGGAGATCCCCTGGTGCCGCCCGATGGGGGTGCCCCATACCTGACGCTCACGGGCGTAGGCGGCCGCCTTGTCCAACACGTAGCGGCTGATGCCGTTGGCGATGGAGGCCGACAGGATGCGCTCGGGATTGAGCCCGAAGAACACCTGGCGCAGCCCCTCCCCCTCCGCCCCGATGAGCCGATCGGCTTCGACCTGGACGTTGTCGAAGAACAGGGTGTACTGCTTCTCGGGGGCGGTGATCTCCACCGGGAGCACCTGCTTGTCGAGGCCCGGGGTGTCGGTGTCCACCACGAACAGCGACAGCTTGCCCCGACCGGTGTCGGGGTCGATACCCGACCGGGTCACCACCAGCATCGCCTGGGCCTCGTCGACTCCGGAGATGTAGTACTTCGACCCGTTGAGCCGGTAGACGTCCCCGTCCTTGGTGGCGGTGAGGGAGAGGTTGTGGGAGTTGGAGCCGGCGTCGGGCTCGGTAATGGCGAAGGCCATCTTCAGCTCGCCGGTGGCGAACTGCGGCAGCCAGCGCTGCTTCTGGGCCTCGGTCCCGAACTTGGCGATGATGGTGGCGCAGATGGCCGGGGACACCACCATGATCAACAACGGGCAGCCGGCGGCGGCCAGCTCCTCGGTGACCAGGGCCAGTTCAGTGATCCCGCCCCCGCCGCCCCCGTACTCCTCGGGCACACTCACCCCGAGGAACCCGGCTTCGCCCACCGCGTCCCACAGCTCGGTGGTCCGCCCGTCGGCTCGGGCCTTGGCCACGTAGTACTCGTGGCCGAACTTGCTGGCGATGGAGCTGACGGCTTCTCGCAGCATCAGGTGCTCGTCGGATTGGGTGAAGTCCACCGGTTTACTCCTTTGCCTGCTGAGCCGTCGGGCGTGCAGCCAGGAGGTTGACCGGGATGTCGACCAGCCGGCTCCGAAGGTACTCGCCCAGGCTCTTGGCTTGCGGGTCGGGTCGGGTGGATGACGCTACTCCCTCACCCAACAGGCCGACCACCACGAAGTTGACGGCCCGCAGGTTGGGGAACCGGTAGCGCCGGACCGCCAGCCCATCGGCCTCGGGCAGCAGGGCGCGGAACCGCTCGTCGGTCAGGTAGCCGTCCAGCCACCCCCAGGCCTCGTCGGTCCGGGCCCACAACCCGACGTTGGCATTGCCGCCCTTGTCCCCCGAGCGCGCTCCGATGATGGGTCCGAGCGGGACCCGCTCAGTCGGGCCCCCGGCCGGCGGCGCCGGGGCCGCCACCGCCGGGCTGCCACCCACTGACGCGCCCGGGCTCGGGCTACTGCTCGCACCGGACAGATAAGCAGTATGGGGAACCGCGGTCTGGGTCCCGCCGGCGGCCACCACCACCGGGACCACCTGGTCGGCGGGCACCAGAGTCGGCCAGTAGACCCCGTAGGCGGAGCCGGCGGTCGGCGGCGAGGTGAGGTGGAGCCCGGGGTAGCCGGCCAGAGCCAGCTCGGTGGCGGCGTCGGAGAACGCCCTTCCGACCCGCTCGGCGTCGCCGTCCTTCACGGTGATGCGGAGTTGGGCGGCGGCCTCGGCGTTGGTGGGAGCGTCGGGCTTGTCGGTGCGGATGAGCCGGGTGTCGTAGTCGGCGAACCGCTCGGGGCCGCCGAGCTTGGCTTCCAGGGCGGCGAGGGTGAGGTCGGCCTTGGCCTCGATGTCGAGCCCGGTGAGGACGAAGGTCATGGTGTTGCGCCAGCCACCCAGCAGGTTGATGCAGACCTTGACATCTTTCGGGGCCGGGTTCCCGAGGGTCCCGGCGATCCGCACCCGGTCAGCACCATCGTCGGCCAACGCCAGGGTGTCGAACCGGGCCACCACATCGGTGTTCGGGTACTCGGGACCGGCGATCTCGTAGAGCAACTGGGCGGTGACGGTGCCGACCGACACCTCGCCGCCGGTGCCCGGGTGCTTGGTGATGACCGACGATCCGTCCTCGGCCACCTCGGCGATCGGGAAGCCGGGGTGCTCGAGCCCGGGTACCTCGGTGAAGAAGGCGTAGTTGCCCCCGGTGGTCTGGGGACCGCACTCGATCACGTGGCCGGCGGCCACCGCCCCCGCCAGCCGGTCCCAGTCGGTGGGGGACCATTGGTGGTGCCAGGCGGCCGGGCCCACCACCAGCGAGGCGTCGGTGATCCGGGGGCAGATGACCACGTCGGCGCCGCCGGAGAGCGCCTCCACGATGGGCCAGGCCCCGAGATAGGCGTTGGCGGTGACCAACTCACCGTGGGTGTCGGCCAGCGGTTGGCCGGTGTCGAGGTGGGTGAGCGGGTTCCCGTCCAGGTGCGACTTCTCGATGCGGGGCATCAGGTCGTCACCTTCGACATGGGCCACCGACACCGAGAGCCCGAGCTTGTCGGCCAGCCGCCGGACCTGTTCGGCCAGGCGCGCCGGGTTGAGGCCGCCGGCGTTGGTGACCACCTTGATGCCCCGGTCGGCACAGGTGCCGAGCACCTCCTCCATCTGGGTGAGGAAGGTGCGGGCCCATCCCATGGCCGGATCGCGTTGGCGGTTCTTCCAGAGGATGAGCATGGTCAGCTCGGCCAGCCAGTCGCCGGTGAGGAAATCGATGGGTCCGCCGTCGACCATCTCCTTGGCCGCCGACAGTCGGTCGCCGTAGAAGCCCGAGCAGTTGGCGATGCGGACCGGGGCGGTCACTCCTCGGGGCCTTCCACCACCACCAGGACCCGCCCGGTCTCGACCTGGTCGCCCACCGACACGCTCACTTCGCTGACCTTACCGGCGGCCCCGGCGTGCACCGCGTGCTCCATCTTCATGGCTTCGAGCACCACCAGCAGCTGGCCCGGCTTCACCTCGTCGCCGACCGCCACCGCCACCCGGACCACCCCGCCCGGCATCGGCGCCAGCGACGACCACGGAGCCACGTGCCCACCGGGG
>DATARI010000064.1:0-6002 GCA_036264255.1 Acidimicrobiales bacterium
CTTATCACCACCTGATGGAACACGCGGTTCGCTTCGGGCTCCACGCCAGCCCCTGGAGCGATGCCCGACCCGGTGCCCATGTGTCCCGGGCGGCCAAGTTCCTGGCCTGGACGGCCGCCGACGCCGGCCACGGTTGCCCGATCTCGATGACCTATGCGGTGGTGCCCGCCCTGAGGATCAACCCGGCCCTGTCGTCCGAGTACGAGCCTCGCCTCACCTCCCGTGACTACGACCCCGGGCTGCGCCCGCCGCTGACCAAGCGGGGGCTGATCGCCGGGATGTCGATGACCGAGAAGCAGGGCGGCTCCGACGTCCGGGCCAACACCACCGGGGCGGAACCGGCGGCGGACGGTTCCTACCGGATCACCGGGCACAAGTGGTTCACCTCCGCCCCGATGTCCGACCTCTTCCTGATGCTGGCCCAGGCCCCCGGCGGTCTGTCCTGCTTCCTGCTGCCGAGGGTGCTGCCCGATGGGTCGCGGAACCCGATGCATCTGCAACGGCTGAAGGAGAAGCTCGGCAACAAGTCGAATGCCAGCTCCGAGGTCGAATACGACGGCGCCACCGCCTGGCTGGTGGGGGAGGAGGGGCTTGGGGTGCGAACCATCGTGGAGATGGTGAACATGACCCGGCTCGACTGCACCATCGGGGCGGCGGCCGGCATGCAGATCGGGTTGTCCCAGGCGGTCCACCACGCCACCTACCGGAAGGCGTTCGGGAAGTACCTCATCGACCAGCCGCTGATGCGCAACGTCCTCGCCGATCTGGCGGTGGAGACCGAGGCCTCGATCACCCTCGCCATGCGGCTGGCCGGCGCCACCGACCGGGCCAGCCAGGGGGACGAGCGCGAGGCCCTGTTCCGGCGGATCGCCCTGGCCTCGTCCAAGTACTACGTCTGCAAGCAGGGCCCGGTGTTCGCCGCCGAGGCATTGGAGTGCCTGGGCGGCAACGGGTACTCGGAGGACTCCGGCATGCCCCGCCTCTACCGGGAGGCACCGGTGCTGTCGGTGTGGGAAGGCTCCGGCAATGTCGCGGCCCTCGACACCCTCCGGGCCATGGCCCGCCAGCCCGAGTCGGTGGAGGTGTTCTTCGACGAGCTCGATCTCGCCGGCGGGGCCGACTCCCGGTTGGATGCCGCCACCGCCCGCCTCCGTCATCAGGTGGTGGACCTCGCTGACCTGGAGTACCGGGCCCGGTTCATCGTCGAGTCGATGGCCAAGGCCCTCCAGGGCGCCTTGTTGGTGCGCTACGGACATCCGGCGGTGGCCGACGCCTTCTGCGCCTCCCGCCTCGGCGGCGAGTGGGGGGCCGAGTTCGGGACCTTGCCGGTGGGTGTCGACACTGCCGCCATTCTCGAACGGGCCCGACCGAAGCTCTAACTGTCGGTCCCTTGGGCTGAACCGGCCAGCTGGGTCAATCAGTGGTGGTCGGGGAAGGTCCAGATGGCGGTGGGCTACCCCGCGGTTGCCGAACCATCCTGAGATTTCGCCGGGGTACTGGTCGGAGGCCCGTTGGGGGATTTCCCATTGGGGAGACTGGACGGAGGCCCACCCTGAGATTTCGCCGGGGTGCTGGACGGAGGCCCGCTCGGGGATTTCCCATTGGGGAGACTGGACGGAGGCCCAACGTTGGATTGCCCGGGGGTGCTGGACGGAGGCCCGTTGGGGGATTTCCCATTGGGGAGGCTGGACGGAGGCCCACCGCTCGATTGCCCGGGGGTGCTGGTCGGAGGCCCGTTGGGGGATTGTCCGTCGGAGGTGCCGGTCGGAGACCCGTTCGGGGTACTGGACGGAGCCCCGGTGCCGGAGGCCGCCGCGGAGGTGTTGGGTGTGGTGGTGGCCGTCGGGGACGGCGACACGGTGGCGCAGAATTGGGCGATGGTCTCGTTATGTGCCTGGGCGTCGTCAGTGAGCTGGGGGAAGTTGTTCTGGGCGCTCTTGGTACTCGCGCCCTTGGATGTTGCCGCCCAGGCGGTGCATTGTCCGAAGGCGTTGGCGCCGAGGGCCGGGTTAGGGCTGCCGCCTTGGCTGCTCCCGGTGGATGCGCCTCCACCGGCGGCCGGCGAAGACTGGCTGTTGGCGGCGGAAGCACCGCCGCTGGAGGTGCTGGCGGCGCTATTCAGGTGCGACGAAGGGTGACTCTCCGGGTTCGGCACCGAAATCCCGACGTCGCTCAGGGCGCCGGACACTGCCGACTGGATGGGCCCGGGCAGTGCACCGGCGGCGGCCGCGGCGGCACCGCCACCCAGCAGGGTCGCCGCGCCCACTGCGGCGATGGCGGCGGTCTTGATCGACAGCCAGTTGGTGAGCATTCGCTTCGTGGCTCCGTGAGCGCTCGCCGAGGCCGCCACCGGGGTCCGAAGGGCGGCCGCGAAGGCGGCGACCACTTGATCCTCAACGACTCCGCCGCCGGCCATGGCTAAAGGCTTTGCCGCCTGGATCAGTTTGGCCAAGTCCCCTAGCCGGGGAGGGGCGTCGTCCGGGGCGACCCCGCCGCCGAACAGCCGGTCGGCTGTGCCGGAGTCGAATGGATTCCTATGCATCTCTTTATGCTCATCGTCGGCAGGACTCATAGCGTTACAGTCCCTCGATCCCAGGTCTTGCCCAGATGCCGAAGCGCTCGATGTTGCAGGACCCGCACCGACCCGGGACTGCTCCCCATGATCGTCGCCACTTGGCTGACGCTCAGGCCTGCCACCACCCGCAACATCACCACCTCCGCCTGATCAGCCGAAAGGTCCCGCACCAGGGCGGCGATGGCCTGGTCGGTCGATAACGCCTCGATGGCGAGGTCGTCGGCACTCGGCGTGGTTGGCTCCTGGTCGGTGAAGGCCGTGAGCCGGGGGCGGCGAGCCTGATACCGGTAGTGATCGACGATCCGCCGTCGAGCCACCACGAACAGCCACGCTCGAAATTCCTCGATATCACCTTCGAAGGTGGCAAACCCTTTGGCGGCCGCCAGCCACGTTTCGGATGCCAACTCCTCCGCCGCATCGGGGGCGTGGCGTCGTACATAGTGGAGGAGGGATGGGTGTATCGCCCTGAAGAGACAGGCAATCGCCCAATTGTCCCCATTTCGCGCGTTTCGGAGCGCGGCGTCCAGATCGTGATATTCCACTCTTCCCTTGTTATCGACCACCCGGAGCCCCGACATGAGCCGGAGGCGAGCGATGACGGTCGTGCAGCTGGGAGGCGAGAGTGGCAGAGTAACGACGAACCGAGCCGGGGGCGCTCGGGGTGAGGAGCGTTATGACCCTGGTTCCTACCGTCCGAGGTCCCGTCGACAGTGCGGCACTCGGTCGCACCTACATGCACGAGCACATCTTCGTGCTCAGCCCCGACGTGCAGCAGAACTACCCCGAGGAATGGGGCGACGAGGACGCCCGGGTGGCCGACGCCGTCCAGAAGCTCACCGAGCTGGCCGGACGGGGGGTGACCACCATCGTCGACCCCACCGTCATCGGGCTCGGGCGCTACATCCCCCGGATCCAGCGCATCGCTGACCAGGTGCCGGATTTCAACATCGTGGTGGCCACCGGTTGTTACACCTACGGCGACGTGCCCTTCTTCTTCCACTACCGGGGCCCGGGGCTCGGACAGGCGGCCGACCCGATGGTCGACATGTTCATCGGTGACATCACCGATGGGATCGCCGGCACCGGGGTGAAGGCGGGCATGCTCAAGTGCGCCATCGACACCCAGGGCATGACCGGCGGGGTGGAACGGGTGATGCGGGCAGTGGCCAAGGCCCACCGGGCCACCGGAACCCCGATCACCATCCATACCCACCCCGGTAGCCAGCAGGGGCTGGCCGCTTGGAAACTGCTCGAGGAGGAGGGGGTCGATCCCCGCCGGGTTGTGCTCGGTCACAGCGGTGACTCTTCCGACCTGGACTATCTGCAGCCGTTGGCCGAGGCCGGCTTCATCCTGGGGATGGACCGCTTCGGTATCAACCTCGAAGCCACTTTTGAGTCGCGGGCTGACACCGTGGTCGAACTGTGCAAGCGCGGGTTCGCCGAGAACATGGTGCTGGCCCATGACGCCGCCTGCTACATCGACTGGATCGAGCCCTGGGCGCTGGCCGCCACCCCCCAGTGGCACTATCTCCACATCCTCGACGACGTCCTGCCCTACCTCTTGGACAAAGGGGTCACCGAGGAACAGATCGAGACGATGCTCACCGGGGTGCCGCGGCGGATCTTCGAGAACGTGGGGACCTATTGACGCCGGCCCACGCCTTCGACGCCACCGGGGTCACCCGGGACGATCACGGCGTCCAGCACTACCAGGGGTTGCCTTCCTCGTTGCTGGCCATGTTGCGGGCGTCGGTCGAGCGGGACGGGGACGCCGAGGCGGTGGTGGTGTTGGACGGCCCCCGGGTTTCCTACACCGAGTTGAGGGACCGGTCAGCCCGGGTCGCCGGTGGACTGCGGGCCGCCGGGATCAAAGACGGTGATCGGGTGGCCATCCGTAGCGGGAACGGACTCGACTGGGTGCTCGCCTTCTTCGGCACCCTGATGGCCGGCGGGGTGGCGGTCCCGGTCAACACCCGCTTCACCGACAGCGAAGTGGCCTATGTCGTCGAGGACTCCGGGGCGACCTACGTGGTCGAGCCCGACGGCGTTCTCCCTGACGGTGACGGCTACGTGGCCGACGGGCTGGAGGGTGGCGATCTGGCCGCCATCTTCTATACCTCGGGGACGACCGGGTTCCCCAAGGGGGCGATGACCAGTCACGAGAATTTCCTCACCAATGTGGAGGGCTGCCGCCGGGTGGTCGACCTGCCCGAGCATGACCCGACGGCGCGCAACTTGATCAGCGTGCCGCTCTTCCACGTCACCGGGTGCAACAGCCAGCTCCTGCCCACCCTGCGACAAGGGGGCACCGCGGTGGTGATGCCGGCTTTCGAGGTCCAGCGCTTCCTCGCCGCCATCGCCGAGGAGCGCATCACCGTGCTGACCACGGTTCCGGCCATCTACTGGCTGGCGGTCAGCCAGCCCAACTTCTCCAGCTTCGACGTCAGCGGGGTTCGCATCGCCACCTACGGCGGCGCCCCCATCGCCCCTGACCTGGTGCGGAGAGTGAAGGCCAGTTTTCCGGCTGCCCGGGTCGGCAACGGGTTCGGGCTCAGCGAGACGTCGAGTCTGGCCACCTTCCTGCCTGACGAGTACGCCGACACCCACGCCGACTCAGTGGGTTTCCCGGCCCCGGTGGTGGATCTCGACCTGGCCGACCCCGATCCGGAGACAGGGGTGGGGGAGTTGCTCATCCGGGGGGCCAACGTGGTCATGGGCTATTGGAACAAGCCGGAGGCGACGGCCGAGACCTTCGTCGACGGTTGGTTGCACACCGGAGACCTGGCCCGGATCGACGGCGACGGATTCACCTACATCGTCGATCGAGCCAAGGACATGATCAACCGCGGCGGGGAGAACGTCTACAGCGTGGAGCTGGAGAACGTGCTGGCGGCCGCACCCGGCGTCTTCGAGGTGGCGGTGGTGGGCGTCCCCGACGAGATGATGGGGGAGAAGGTCGGCGCCGTGGTGGTGCCCACCCCGGGAACCACCTTCGATGCCGAGGCATTCATGGAGTACGCCCGAGGCCATATGGCCGATTTCAAGGTGCCCCAGTACCTGGCGGTCCGTTCCGAGTTGCTGCCCCGGAATCCGGGCGGGAAGGTGCTCAAACCGGTTCTCCGCGAGGAGACCGAGTGGGGGAAGCCGATTCGCTAGGTCCCAACCCCCGCCGTCCGGTTTGGTCGCGAATTTGGTTCCAGAGTCAAGGAGACGGGCGGATGTTCCGATAGTTCCTATGCCATGCCACACGGGAAAGCGGAACGATGACCCTCGTTCAGGACTATCGATCAGTCGGCGACCAGCCCGAAGAGCCACGACGGTTCTCCGACCGGCTGGTTGATTTCGCCACCGCCCGATTGGGTCGGTCCCGGCCGGTCGACCTGTCCGAGCTGCTCCCGGTCGAGGTCCCCGCCAACGAGTTGCGGGG
>DATARI010000078.1:0-8583 GCA_036264255.1 Acidimicrobiales bacterium
GTAGTACCAGGCGGGGAGGGCGGATTTCATCACGTCACTGTAGATGGTGGTATCCGGATTTAGGTGTATCCCAACCGGAGTAGCCCGTTCACTTTGGACATGTGGACGCCACCCCCGGCGCGGCGTTCACGCCGAATACGGAATGGACCCGGGGTGGACTCGCTTCCGGCGGCGCGGCCGCGAACCCTGGCCGGGTGCCCGGCGCTTCCTCGCGGGACCGCGCCCCGCCCCGTCCGCGTTCAGAGCCGGAGATTCCGGGGAAATCCCCGGCTGAGTGGCTCCTCCTTTACGAGCAGCCGCTGGTGGTGCCGCAGCTCCCACAGACGTAACAGGACCCGGCCCGCTGCATGGCGTTACCGCATTGGTAACAGTAGGGCGCATCCCTCGGCTCCATGCGGGCGATCGGCTGGCCCGCGGTGGCTCCGGCGGCGGAAGCCGAGGAACCCGCCGCTGAGGGCAACTCCGGGGGCACCGCCGCCGCGGTCGGATCCGGATCGCTGCCCTCCACCACGAAGGCGGTGAGGGGATCCTCGAGGTCGATGCCGTTGATCCCCTTGGACTCGGTGGCGGTCTCCTCCACTCCCGGAAGGGTCGGCTGCATCCGCTCGGCGGTGGACAGCACCCCCAAGTCGATCCGCTCGGAGACCGGCAGGTAGTCGACGGCCAACCGGCGGAAGATGTAGTCGACCAGGCTGGTGGCGATCCGGAGCTCGGCGTCGTCGGTGATCCCGGCCGGCTCGAACCTCATGTTGGTGTACTTGCGGACATAGGTGGCGAGCGGTACCCCGTGCTGCAGGCCGAGGCTCACCGCGATGGAGAACGCATCCATGATGCCGGCCAGGGTCGAGCCCTGCTTCGACACCTTCATGAACACCTCTCCGGGGCGCCCGTCCTCGTACTCCCCGACGGTGACGTATCCCTCGCAGTCCGCCACCCGGAAAGCGAAGGTGGAGGACTTGCGCCGGCGGGGCAGACGCTCCCGGACCGCGCCGACCAACACCGTGTCGGCGGCCCGGGCCTGCTCGTGGACCAGGGCCCGCTCCAGCCCGGCAATCCGCTCGGTCAGTTCCCGGGCGTGAGCTTCCGCCTCCGAGCCGGCCGGGGCGATGTCGCCGCCGGCCAAGGCGGCACCGGCGATCACGTCGGCCATGACCTCGTCGATGACGGCCCCGTCCTTCTTGGTCGTCGACAGCGGCTGGCCGACCTTGCAGTTGTCGCGGTAGACGGCCACCGCCTTGATCCCCATCTGCCAGGCGTCGATGTGGAGCTGCTCGACATCCTCCACGGTGACGTCCTCGGGGAGGTTGACCGTCTTGGAGATGGCTCCGGAGATGAACGGCTGCACCGCCCCCATCATCCGGACATGGCCGAGGTAGTGGATGGTGTTGTCGCCCATCGAACAGGCGAACACCGGCAGGTGCTCGGCCGACAGGTAGGGAGCCCCGACGATGGTCTTGTGCTCATCGATGTAGGCGATGATCTCGTCCACCTGGTCGGGCGAGTAGCCGAGACGGGTCAGTGCTCGCGGCACCGTCTGGTTGACGATGGACATGGTGCCCCCGCCGACCAGCTTCTTCGTCTTGACCAGTCCGAGGTCGGGCTCGACACCGGTGGTGTCGCAGTCCATCAGCAGTCCGATGGTCCCGGTCGGGGCCAGCACGCTGGCCTGGGAGTTGCGCACTCCGAACTCCTCGCCCAGCTCCACGGCGATGTCCCAGGACTCCTGGGCGGCGGAGAGCAGCTCGGGCGGCACGATCTCCTCGTCGATGACCGCCACCGCATCGCGGTGCATCCGCAGTACGCCCAGCATCGGCTCGACGTTCTCATGGAAGCCGGCGAACGGGCCCATCCGGGCGGCGATGCGGGCCGACGTCGAATAGGCGTGCCCGGTCATGAGGGCGGTGATGGCCGCCGCCCAGGCCCGACCCTCGTCGGAGTCGTAGGGCAGTCCCTGGGCCATCAGCAGGGCGCCGAGGTTGGCGTAGCCGATGCCCAGCTCGCGGAAGCGCCGGGAGTTCTCGGTGATCTTCTCGGTCGGGTAGTCGGCGTTGCCGACGATGATCTCCTGAGCAGTGAAGATCACCTCCACCGCCGACTTGTAGCCGTCGACGTCGAATGACGAGTCGGCGTGGAGGAATTTCATCAGGTTGAGGCTGGCCAGGTTGCAGGCCGAGTTGTCGAGATGCATGTACTCGCTGCAGGGGTTGGACCCGTTGATCCGGCCGGTGTTGGAGGCGGTGTGCCACTTGTTGATGGTGGTGTCGAACTGCATGCCGGGGTCGGCGCACTCCCAGGCGGCGTGGGCGATCTGTCGGAAGAGATCGCGGGCCGGCACCGAACGGACGACTTCTCCGTCGCCGCGGGTGGTCAGCGCCCAGTCCCCACCGTCCACCACTGCCTGCATGAACTCGTCGGTCACCCGGACCGAGTTGTTGGCGTTCTGGTACTGGAGGCTGATGGAGTCCTTGCCGTCCAGATCCATGTCGAATCCGGCGTCGCGCAGCACCCGGGCCTTCCGCTCCTCGATGGCCTTGCACCACACGAAGTCCTCGATGTCGGGGTGATCGATGTCGAGGATGACCATCTTGGCGGCGCGGCGGGTCTTCCCCCCCGACTTGATGGTGCCGGCTGACGAGTCAGCGCCCCGCATGAAGCTCACCGGGCCTGACGCGGTCCCGCCGCCCTTCAGCAGCTCGTGGGAGGAGCGGATGCGGGAGAGGTTGACGCCCGCCCCGGAGCCGCCCTTGAAGATCACGCCCTCTTCCGTGTACCAGTTGAGGATGGAGTCCATGGTGTCGTCGACGGCGAGGATGAAACAGGCGGAGCCCTGCTGCGGGACGCCGGCCACCCCGATGTTGAACCACACCGGCGAGTTGAACGCCGCCTTCTGGTGGATGATGAGGTGCTTCAGCTCGGCCCGGAAGGTCTCCGCCTCCTCCTCGTCGGCGAAGTAGCCGTCCTTGGTGCCCCAGGCGGTGACGGTGTCGACCACCCGGTCGGCCACCTGCTTCAGCGACGACTCCCGCTCGCTGGTCCCCGGGGTCCCCCGGAAGTACTTCTGGGACAGGATGTTGGTGGCGTTCAGGCTCCAGGTGTCGGGAACCTCCACATCCAGCTGCTCGAAGGCAACGGCGCCATCGCGGTAATTGGTGATCCGGGCGTCACGCCGCTCCCAGACGACCTCATCGTAAGGATGGACATCGGGGTTGGTGAAATGGCGACGGATACCAATTCCTTGCCGCTGCGGGGCGATGGCCATGGGGTCTTCCTCTTTCTGTGAATCTGCTGGATCGGAATGCTGTGCTGACTGCGTCCTGGGTACTGCCGTGATGCTCTCGTGGAGTCGGCAAACCGGGAGAAACAGTCGCTACATCAGCGCAACCCCCAACCCGCCACTTCCGCTGGTTGTTTTGTCTCCGCCACCGGGGGCTTCCGACCAATATCATCGTTCAATAACAATATATAGTGGTCGGCGTCCCCCGAAGCACGAGATAGTGGGTTCATTACAGCAGCGTAGTTACACCCCTGTCAATGAATTCCTCCGGAATTGTGCCCGAAATTGGCAGCGAAATCTCCTGCTCGGAGGCCGTTCGCGAAAGTTTGCACAAGATTGCGCTCCGCGAGCGGTCCGGGGCACCCGATCGGGTCTCCTGACGCCCCCCTCGAGACCCGCACCGCGCCCCGGCCCGACGGTCGCTGGCCACGCTCGAACCCTCCCGACACCTCCCCGATGCGGCGACGGCTGGCTATCGTCCCAAGGTGCCTTCTCCCGACCCCGTCGTCATCGCCATCGACGCCGGCACCACCGGCGTTCGTGCCCTGGCGGTCAATGCCCAGGGTGAAGTGGTGGACAGTGCCTACGCCGAGTTCCCCCAGTACTTCCCGCGCCCGGGGTGGGTGGAGCACGACCCGGAGGAGATCTGGACGGCGGTACAGGCCACCCTGGCCGAGGTGGCCGGCCGGCTCAGTGATGCCGGGAGCACCCCGGTCGCGGTCGGCATCACCAACCAGCGGGAGACGGTGGTGGCCTTGGACCGGCGCACCGGTCGCCCCCTCCACCGGGCCATCGTCTGGCAGGACCGCCGGACCGCGGAGTTCTGCGACGCTCTGGTCGAGGCCGGTCACCTCCCGTTGGTGCGGGAGCGGACCGGCCTGGTCCTCGACCCCTACTTCTCGGCCACCAAGATGCACTGGCTGCTGCACGAGGGCGGGGTTGTCGACACCGGGGGGCTGGCCCTGGCCACCGTGGACTCCTGGGTCCTCTGGAATCTCACCGGTGGCCCCGATGGCGGGGTGTTCGCCACCGATGCCACCAACGCCTCCCGGACCATGCTGTTCGACATCGTGGTGCGTCGGTGGTCGAAGGAGCTGTGCGACCTCTTCGGCGTCCCGCCCGGAGTGCTCCCCGACGTCCTCCCCTCCTGCGGGCGGTTCGGGCGGGTGGCGGGAGCCGCCCTCGGGGCCGACTCCCCGTTGGCGGGGATCCCCATCAGCGGCATCGCCGGCGACCAGCACGCCGCCCTCTTCGGCCAGGCCTGCTTCACCCCGGGCATGACCAAGGTCACCTACGGCACCGGGAGTTTCGTGTTGATGAACACCGGAGCGGAGTGCCCGCCACCGGTCGACGGGCTGATCACCACTCTGGCCTGGGACCTCGACGCCGACGCCCCCCATGCCGGTGGGGCAGGGTCAGGATCCGGGTCGGCGGTGGCCTATGCCCTCGAAGGCTCGGTGTTCGCCTCCGGCGCCGCCGTCCAGTGGCTCCGTGACGGCATCGGGATCATCGACCGGTCCTCCGACCTCGAGCCGCTGGCCCGGTCGGTCGACACCAGCGACGGCGCGGTGTTCGTCCCCGCCTTCACCGGCCTCGGGAGCCCGCACTGGGACCCCTACGCCCGGGGGACCATCGTCGGCCTCAGCCGCGGCGTAAACCGTGCCCATCTGGCCCGGGCCGTCATCGAGGCGATGAGCTTCCAGGTGCGCGACGTCCTCGATGCCATGACCGCGGCCATCGGCACTCCCCCGTCGGTGCTGCGGGTCGACGGCGGTGCCTCGGTGATGAGCCTGCTGCTCCAACTGGAGGCCGACCAGACCCGCATCCCGGTGGCCCGGCCCCGCTCGGTCGAGACCACCGGCCTCGGGGCGGCCACCCTGGCCGGTCTGGCTGAAGGGGTGTGGGGCTCGCTCGCCGACCTGTCGGCCTTGTGGACCGAGGATGTCTCCTTCACCCCCCAGGTGCCGGCCGAGGAGGCCGACCTCGCCCACCAGGCCTGGGTCCGGGCCCTCGACCGTTCGCGCCGCTGGGTGGCCGATGACTAACGAAACCGACTGACGCTGCCGATCAGCTGGTGACCGAACGGGAGGTCAGCTCGCCCCAACGGTGATCGGCCAGTTCGGCCATGGTCGAGATCCTGAGCCGCTCTCCGGGACGGAACACCAGATCGGTGCGGCTGACCACCAGCACCATGCCGGCCCGGATGAGCCCGGTGATGGCCAGGTGATCGTCCCCTTCGGGGTCGGCCTCCAGACGGGCCAACCCGACCAGATCCAGTTCCGCCGGGGCATCGCCATCCACCGCCACCGTCCGCGATGTCTCGGGGTCGAGGATGGCGGCGAAGGTGGCCTCCAGGCTCCTCCGGACCTGGGAGGTCAGGTACTCGAGCACCCCGTCCGGCGCGGTCTGTTTGAACAGGGTGGTGGCCGTATCCAGGATCTCGGTATGACGATCGGGCACCGCGCCGTCGACGACCCGCAACGCCTCGAGGGCCACCCCGTCGACTTCGAGGATCTCCGCCATCAAGAGGTCGGTGAGGCCCTCGTCGAGGAGGACGACCCCGAACTCGTCCACTACCTCCCCGCCACCGCGCTGGAGGACGTCGATCGACACCACGTCGCCGCCCACCGCTCCGATTCGGCTCGCCACCGCTCCCAAGGCTCCGGGGCGGTCAGGCAACCGCAACCGAATCAGGTAGGTGGCCACGTGATCAGAGTAGAGCGCTCATGTGAACGCCCGATTTCCGATCGATGACGAGTCGGCTACGACGACGCCACATCAACCGCGCCACCCTGGGCCTTCGGTCGTCGGTCGGCGCCACTCACGCCGCGGGTGCCTCCGGTGCCCGGTGCCCGGGAGTCCCCGGCGTTCGACTTCGACCGGTTGGCGTATTCGTCCACGTACTCCTGGGCCGACAGGGAAGCGATGGCCGTCATCAAGATGTCGGTCCAACGCCGGAGATGGTCGGGGTCGGCTTCCGGCGCCGACCCGTTGGTCGATCCCGTCGCCACCCCGGACCCGTTGGCGCCCACCCCCCCTTCCGCCGGCGCCGAGCCGGTGCCGTTGACCGACTCGGACTCATAGGCGGCTTGGGTGCAGATCAATGGCGGACCGAAGCGAACCTTCACCGGATGGAAGGGCCGCATGAGGCGGCGTCCAGGAGGCTGGATGGCCCGGGTGCCGACGATACCGACCGGGATGATCGGCACCCCGCAGCCGATGGCCAGGCGGGCCACCCCGGTGTGGCCCTTGTGAAGGCGGACGTCGGGGGACCGGGTCCCCTCCGGGTAGATGCCGAGCAGGCTCCCGCCGTCCAGCACCTCTTTGGCGGTGTCCAGGGCCCGCTGCGACGCGTCGCCTCCCCCACGGTTCATCGGGATCTGGCCGGCGGCCCGGAAGAACCACGCCGTCTTCCAGTCGTCGAAGTACTCGGCCTTCGCCACATAGGTCACCCGGCGCTTCATGACCAGAGGCAAGAAGAAGGAGTCGCAGAATGACTGGTGATTGGCCGCCAGTACTGCCGGTCCGTGCTTCGGGACATGCTCCTGCCCCTCGATCTCCACCTTCCAGAGCAGGAAGAAGATCGGGGACAGAATCACCTTCAAGATCCAGTAAGCCACGGGGCCACGGTATCGCTGCCTGTGCTGTACTGCACTCCATGTTCCCGGGAGGCTCGGACGCCAGCGCACCCCCCCGTGCCGGGGAGGACTCCGAGGCTGCCTCCTGGGAGGTGCTCGGGCGCCGGGTGAGCGTGCCGGTGGAGGTCCGCCGGGCCGCCCAGTGGTCGGTCCAGTATCTGGTCCCAAGGGCCGCAGCCCAGCGGCTGGTGGATCCGACCGGGCTCACCGTGACCGGCCCGCTGCCAGGAAAAGCCCTGGTGGCGATCGCTGTCTGCCGCTACGACGACACCGACCTCGACCCCTATCACGAGGTGGCGGTGAGCTTCGTCGTCCGCCCCCACGATGCCGATCCCATGGCTTCGGGCCTCGAACGGCTCAGGGAGTTCGGCACCGGGGACGTCGGGGTCTATATCCACCAGCTGCCGGTCGACCAGGAGTTCACCTGTGCGGCCGGGCGGGACATCTGGGGCTTCCCCAAGTGGCTGGCGACCATCGACATCGACGAATCCTCCGGCCGTCCCGGCGCCCGCGGGTCGGGCACCGCGGTGCGGCTGGTCGACGGGGGCGAGCATGTGCTTTCCCTCACCCTGGCCGGAGGCGGACGTTTGAAGCTGCCGTCCCAGGCACCTCCCACCTACTCGTTCCGGGAGGGGGTGCTGCGCCGGACCACCTGGACGACATCGTCGGAAGGGGTGTCCGGAAGGCTCGGAGGGTCGACCCTGGTGCTCGGCGACCACCCCCTGGCCGAGGAATTGCGGTCGCTCGGACTCCCCCGGCGCGCGCTGTTCTCCTCGTCCGCCACCTGGATGCGAGCCTCCTTCGATCGGGCCACCGTGGTCCACGCCCGCCGGTGAGCAACCCGGCTGGGAGTGCCGGCAACGCCGGGCCGGAGCCGTCGGAACTGGTCGCCCGCCGCCTCACCCCCAAAGGGGCCAAGCGCCGGCGTGACCTGATGGACTACGCCGCCCGGCTGTTCGCCACCGAGGGGTACCACACCACCTCGGTCACCGGCATCGTGGACGGGTTGGGGGTGGGCAAAGGGGTCTTCTACTGGTACTTCGATTCCAAGGAGGAGCTCCTCACCCAGATCCTGTTCGATGCCCAGCACGCCATGCGGCTGGCCCAACGGGACGCCATCGCCGACGAGCCCGATCCCGCCCGCCGCATCGAGCAGGGGATCCGCTCGGCGATCCGCTGGCTGAGCGACAACCGCCATCTGTTCGCCATCATGGAATTCGCCCGCACCGAGGAGCCGTTCGCGGAGATGATGCGGCTCGGGCAACAGCAGGTGGTGGCCGATGCCCTCCCCCACGTGACCGCCGGGATCACCGCCGGCCTCCTCCGGCGAGAGGACCCGGTCCTCCTCACCACCGCCATCCTGGGGGTCACCGCCCATCTGGCCAGGGTGTTTGTCCTGGAACGGGGGGAGGATGCCGACCGGATCGCCGAGGCCGCCATCGCCTTTTGCCGTCAGGGCTTCCTGGCCGCTGACTAATTGCGGTTCCGGTCCGGCCGGACCCCCGGGGATCCACTGATACACCCCCCTGGCATGCTGGGTTCATGGCGTTGGCGACCCAACCCTCCAGTGCAGCCCCCACCACTCCGGCCCTCACCCGAGCCTTCGACACCATTGCCTCCTTCCTGGAGGGATTCGAGCCCGGCCGCTATGCCGGCTCGGACGCCGCCTCG
>DATARI010000102.1:0-13062 GCA_036264255.1 Acidimicrobiales bacterium
CATCCCGAGGTGGCCTTCGCCGGGCTGACCGAGGCCGCCGCCAAGGAGGCGGGCTACGAGGTGGTGGTGAAGAAGGACACCTTCGGCGGCAACAGCCGGGCTCGCATCATCGGGGACACCGAGGGTCTGGTGAAAGTGGTGGCCGAGCGCCGGCCGGATGGTACCGCCGGGAAGATCCTCGGCGTTCATATGGCCGGCCCCTGGGTCACCGAGCAGTTGGGGGCCGGCTATCTGGCCGTCAACTGGGAAGCCACCCCCGACGAGGTCGGGCAGTTCATCCAGCCGCACCCGTCGTTGTCGGAGACCTTCGGCGAGACGGTGCTGGCCTTGACCGGAAGGGGGCTCCACCTTGCCTGATGTGACCATGCCGCAATTGGGCGAGACGGTGACCGAAGGGACCATCACCAAGTGGCTCAAGGCCATCGGTGACCAGGTCGAACGGGACGAGCCCCTCTTCGAGGTGTCCACCGACAAAGTCGACTCGGAGGTCCCGTCCCCGGCCGGTGGCGTCCTCACCCAGATCCTGGTGGAAGAAGGCGACACCGTGGACGTCGGGGTCAAGTTGGCCGTCATCGGCGACAGCGGGTCGTCCAACGGCTCCGAAGCGCCGCCGGCTGCCGCCGAGACCCCCGCCCCCGAAGCCGCGGTCGAGGCCCCGGCTCCGCCCCCCCCGGCGGCTGCCGCCCCGCCCCCACCACCCCCTGCCGCGCCGCCGCCCCCTCCGGTGGCGGCACCTGCCCCGGCACCCGCGGCTCCGGCACCCGCGGCTCCGGCGCCTGTCCCGGCGTCCGCCGGCGGGTCGGGCAACGGCCTGGTGCTCTCACCGGTGGTCCGCAAGCTGCTGAGCGAGCACAACATCGATGCCGGCTCGGTCACCGGGACCGGCATCGGCGGCCGGATCACCCGGGACGACGTGGAAGCGGTGATCGCGGCGGGAGGGCCGTCGGCTCCGGCCGGAGTCCCCGATGCCGCCCGCCCCGCCCCGCCGGCGGCTCCACCCCCGACCACGGTGGCTGCGGCTCCCCGGGGGGACGGGCGGGACGAGGTGTTGCCGTTCACCAACATCCGCCGGCGGACGGCCGAGCACATGGTCCGCTCCAAGGCCACCTCCGCCCACACCTTGATGGTGAAGGAGATCGACTACGAGCGGGTCGAACGGGTGCGCCAATCCCACGGTCCGCGGTTCAAGGCCGAGGAGGGGTTCAGCCTCACCTATCTGTCCTTCGCCGCCCGGGCCACGGTGGAGGCGTTGGGTGAATTCCCCCACCTCAACGCGTCGGTCGGGGAGGATGCCCTGATCATCCACCACGACGTCAACCTGGGGATCGCGGTCGACCTCGACAACGAGGGCCTCATCGTCCCGGTGGTGCACCACGCCGAGGAGCTGACGTTGCGGGGGATGGCCCGGCGCATCCACGACGTGGCCGATCGTGCCCGCACCAAGCGACTGAATGCGGACGACATCAGTGGCGGCACGTTCTCCATCACCAATGCCGGGCCGTTCGGCACCTTGCTCACCGGAGCCATCATCAACCAGCCCCAGGTGGCCATCCTCTCCACCGACGGGGTGTCGCGGAAGCCGGTGGTGGTGGTGCTCCCCGACGGGAGCGAGTCGATCGCCATCCACTCGGTGGGGCTGGCCGCCATGACCTTCGACCACCGGGCCGTCGACGGGGCCTACGTGGCCCGGTTCCTGGCCCGGCTGTCGGAGATCCTCAGCCAACGCGACTGGGCGGGAGAGCTCTGACCCCGACCATGATCCAATCGAGGAATCTCCGATGAGAGTCCGTTGGCTGGGACGCGTCCCCTATCGGGAGGCGTGGGCTCTCCAGCGGGCCCTCTGCCGCCGGTCCGAGGACGACTTCCTGCTGTTGCTGGAGCACCCTCACGTCTACACGCTGGGCTCGAATGCCGATGCCGACCACATCCTGGTCGAACCGGCCTCGGTCGGGGCCGACAGCGTCAAGACCGACCGCGGTGGGGACGTCACCTACCACGGCCCCGGCCAGCTGGTGGGGTATCCGATTGTCACGGTGGGCCCGGGCCTCCACCGGGGCCCCGACCATGTCCGGCGGGTCGAACAGGTCGTCATCGACGCCCTGGTGACCCTCGGCCTCCGCCCCGACGATGTCGGCCGGCTCGACGGGTACCCCGGGGTGTGGGTGGGTTTGGATCCGGCCCACGGGACGGGGCCCCGGAAGATCTGTGCCATCGGGGTCCGGACCACCCGGGGGCGGACCCTGCACGGCTTCGCCCTCAACGTCCATCCGGATCTCGCGATGTTCGAGCACATCGTTCCCTGTGGGATTGCCGACAAGCCGGTCACCTCCCTGGCCGCCGAGGGCATCGAAGTCTCCATGGCCGAGGCCGCCGACGCGGTGATCGGGGCGGCCCTGGCGGTATGGGGTCCGGTGGAGGACACCCAGCGGGTCACCGACGGGGCCGGTGTCGAGGCCGGCGTGCCGGTCGCCTTGCGCCGGCCCCCGACGGAGGGTCGCTCCCTCGATCGCCGACTCCGACGGTCGGGCGTCGATCCTGACGCCGGGCTCCCCATCCAGGAACGGAAGCCTCCGTGGCTGCGGGTGCAGGCCCACATGGGCGAGGACTATCTCGGACTCCGCCACCAGCTGCGGGATCTCGACCTGGTCACCGTGTGCGAGGAAGCCGGCTGCCCGAATATCTATGAGTGTTGGTCCGACGGGACCGCCACCTTCATGATCAACGGCTCCCGCTGCACCCGGGCCTGTGGATTCTGCCTGGTCGATACCCGTCATCCTCTCCCCCTCGATCCCGATGAGCCGGCCCGGGTGGCTCGGGCGGTGGCGCGGATGGGCCTCGCCCACGCGGTGATCACCTGCGTGGCCCGCGATGACCTCGACGACGGAGGGGCGGGAGGGTTTGCCGCCGCCATCCAGGCGGTGCGAAGCCAGAGCCCGAGGACGGCGATCGAGGTGTTGATCTCCGACTGCAAGGGTGATGAGGCGTCCCTCCGCACCGTGTTCGACGCCCGGCCGGATGTGCTCAACCACAACATCGAGACGGTGGCCCGCCTCCAACGGGCCGTCCGACCGTCGGCCGGCTATGCCCGCAGCCTGGCCGTGTTGGCCCGGTCCAAGGATGCCGGCCTGACCACCAAATCGGGGATGATCCTCGGGATGGGCGAACGGGAGGACGAGGTGCTGGCCACGCTGGCCGACCTTCGAGCGGTGGGGGTGGACATCGTCACCATGGGCCAGTACCTGCGGCCGAGCTCCCGGCACCTACCGGTGGCCCGGTGGCTGCGTCCTGAGGAGTTCGACTCCTTCCGGGATGCGGGCATGGCGATGGGCTTCAGCCACGTGCAGGCGTCACCACTGACCCGGTCGAGCTATCACGCCCGGGAGGCGGCCGAGGCGACCACGCCGGTCGCCGCCCCGGTGCCGGTGCGGATGGGAACGGCGCCGGCGGCTCCGGCCACGACGTTGTGATCGAGCTCTCGGATCGGGCCAAGGCCTCCCGGGTCGAGCGGATGGCCAGGGTCCGACAGCGCATGGCGGAGTTGGACGTCGATGTCCTGCTGCTGTCGTTGGGGGCCGACCTCCCGTGGCTGACCGGTTATGAGGCCATGCCGCTGGAGCGGTTGACCATGCTGGTCCTGCCCCTGAGCGGGGATCCGGTGCTGGTGGTGCCCGGGCTGGAGGCACCCCGGGTGGCAAGCGCCGACGAGGTGTTCTCGGTGCGGCCGTGGTCCGACACCGAGGATCCGGTGGCCATCGTGGCCTCGGTGGTGGCCGCCAGCGCGGGTGGACCCGGCACGGTGAGCCCCGGCCGAGTCGCCATCTCGGACCGGACCTGGGCGACATCGGTGCTCGCCCTCCAGTCGGCGATCCCGAAGGCGGCGTGGATCACCGGCTCCACGGTGACCTCGCCGATCCGGGCGGTCAAAGACGACTTCGAGCTCGAGGCGCTGCGGGCGGCGTCGAGCGCCGCCGACCGGGTGGCGGTCGGACTGCAGCGGGGGGACATCAACCTCATCGGGCGCAGCGAGGCGGAAGTGTCGAACGACATCAGCGCCGGGCTGGTGGCCGAAGGTCATGAGCGGGTGAACTTCGCCATCGTCGGCAGTGGGCCGAATGCCGCCAGCCCCCACCACGAGGCCGGGTCACGGATCATCGGGCCGGGGGAGACGGTGGTGTGCGACTTCGGGGGTACGTTCTCGCTGGAGGGCGAGGTGGGCTACTGCTCGGACATCACCCGGACGGTGGTCACCGGCGAGCCCACCGCCGAAGTCGCCGAGTGCTATGAGGTGTTACTGGCGGCCCAGCAGGCGGCGGTGGCCGCTGCCCGAGCGGGGATCGCCGCCGAGGCCGTCGATGCAGTGGCCCGGGACATCATCGACGACGCCGGCTACGGGGACCTGTTCATCCATCGCACCGGGCACGGCATCGGTATCGAGGAGCACGAGGATCCCTACCTGGTGACGGGAAATCACGAGCTGCTGCGCCCGGGTCACGCCTTCTCGGTGGAGCCCGGCATCTACGCCCCCGGCCGGTTCGGGATGCGGTTGGAGGACATCGTGATCATCAACGAAGCCGGTGCCTCGGAGTCGTTGAACACGGTGAGCCATCGGCTGGCTGTCATCGAGGGGTAGGGGAGGGCGGGTGGATCTGGGTCTCGACGGCAAGGTAGCGGTAGTGGCGGCCTCCTCCCGGGGGCTCGGTTTCGCCACCGCTCAGGCATTGGCGGCCGAAGGGGTGCGGCTGGTGGTGTCGTCGCGGGGCAAGGACGCGCTGATGTCGGCAGCGGAATCCCTACGAACCTCGGGCGCCGAGGTGGTCACGGTGGTCGGCGACATCGGCAATCCTCGGTTGCCGGCGGCTCTGGTCGCCGCCGCCGTCGAACATTTCGGCGGGGTGGACATCGCGGTAGCCAATGCCGGAGGGCCGCCTCCCGCCCATTCGCTGGACGTCACCGAGGAGCAGCTCGACGCCGCCCTCAACTTGAATCTGCGGTCCTCGATCCGGATGGTCCAGGCGGCGGTCCCGGTCATGCGTTCCCGCGGTTGGGGACGGATCTGCTGCATCGCTTCCTACTCGGTGGTGCAACCGCTGCCGGCGTTGGCGCTCTCCAACACCGCCCGGGTCGGACTCTGGGCGTGGGCGAAGACGGCAGCTCAGGATCTGGCCGCCGAGCCGAGTGGGATCACCTTGAACCTCGCCTGCCCGGGGGCCCATGCCACCGACCGCATGAAGGAGTTGGGAGGCGCGGGACCGATGGGCGACCCGGCCGATTTCGGCAAGGTGGTGGCGTTCCTCTGCTCGCAGCCTGCCGGTTTCATCAACGGGGCAGCCGTGGTGGTGGACGGTGGTTCCACCCTGGCCCTCTGATCCGATCCGCTGGCTGGGTCGGGCTCGGTCAGTGCCGGATCGCCCGGGTGGCCACGTGGGAAGTCCAGGCCTGGCCGTCCCAGTAGCGGACCACGTCGCCCGAGCCTGACGGGTCACGCAGCCAACCGGCGGGGGTGCCTTCCGGCGGCAATTCGATCCGGCCGAAGGGGGCCGCCGCCGATCCCGAGCCGTTCGGATCTCCGGGGGTGGATGTCGTGGCCTGGTAGGCCGGCATCGGATCCTCGACGGTGGGGACCACCGACGGCTCTTCCGCCGTCGGCACCGGACCGGCCAACTCAGCCAGTTCCAGCGCCGCCAGGTCCGCCAACGCCGACTCGGCGAGTTCCATTTCCTCCAGGTCCGGCTCCGCCATCGACGGGTAGAACGACCCGGCAACCGGTTCGGGGTCGGCCCAGCGCTGCCCCGCCAACCCGGCGGGCCCCGCCTCGACCTCCTCTCCCTCCGCTTCGTACACCGGCTCGGGGCCGGGTTCCAACACCGGCTCCGGCTCGAAGGGCGCCGGTGAATACACCGACGCCGACGGCGGACCGGGAGCGAGCACCGGCTCGGGATCGAACGGCGGAGCGGGTCCGAGTGCGGGCTCCGGGGCGGGCACCCCCGTGACTTCGGGGCGGGCCGGTGCCGGGTTCATCCGGGCGGCCGGCACCGCCCTCGGCTGGCCAGTGGCCGGCTCCGACCTCGGTTCGACCTCGACCACCCTGATCACCGGGCCGCGGGCCAGCCGGACGGGGCGGGTGTCGGTCGACGGGACGTCGATGGGGAGAGCGGCGTTGGCATCATGGGAGACCCGAGGTACTCCCAACCCGATGGCCCGCCGCCGCCGCCGCCGCTCCCGAGGCGGCCCGGCGGCCAGCCAGGCGACGGCACCCAGCACCAACACTCCGGCGATGATGGCCAGCACCGCCGGGAGGGCGCTCCCCGATTTGGCGGTGGACGGAGTCCCCGCCGGAGCGCCGGCCGTCTGGATGGCGACGGCGTGGAGGGCGCCGGTGTACTGCTGAAAGCTGACGGCGATGGCGTCCGACGGATTCAGCGGCGCCGGGTTGGTGGCCGCCACCGACGACGCCAGCTGCACGATGGCCACGTACGGCCCGGTTCTGAACAGCACAACCTGCTCGGTCACCTGGCTCGGTGAGGTGATGGAAACGGTGTAGCCGTGGGCGCCGGGGATGCTGGGCACGGAAAACGCGGTCGCCGCCCCGGGCTGCTGGTAAGGCTGCTGGGATCCGGAGGCGAACGAGGCGGCGTCCTGCAGGTTCGGAATCCGGTAGAGGGTGACGACGACGTCATTGGCCCCCTTCCCGGGCCCATTGGCGTCGGTCCAGAGCCGGAGATAGGCGCCGAACCCCTTCTGGGTGGCCAATCGGTTGAACTGGCTCTCCGCCTGCTGGGGGTTGGTCGACAGCGCCCCCAACTCGGCGGCGGTGAGCGGACCGTTGGTCGGCCCCGGCGCGCCGACGGTGAAGTTGGGCAGCGGGTTTTGGATCATCACCGTGGCGATGGGCGGGTAGCCGGTGGTCGTCGGGCTCCCGGCCGCCCCGGCCGCCGGGGCGGCCATCCCCCCCAGGGGCAGGAATGCCGCCGACGTCGCCAGAGACACCAGGGCCACCACCAACCTTGCCAACCCTTGAGTGGCCGGCCCCCGTCGGTCAGATCTCAATGACGGAGTCCTTAGGCCACGAAATACTTGGCTTGCGGGTGATGACAGATGATCGCGGTGGTCGACTGCTCCGGGTGGAGCTGGAACCCCTCACTGACCTCCACCCCGATGCGGTCGGCCCCCAGCAGGTCGACGACTTTGGCGTTGTCCTCCAGATCGGGACAGGCGGGATAGCCCCAGGAGTACCGTCCGCCCCGGTACTTCTGGCGGAACAGCCCGGCCAGCGAGGGCCCGTCCTCGTTGGCGAACCCGAGCTCCTCCCGGATCCGGTGGTGCCAGTACTCGGCGAGGGACTCGGCCATCTCCACCCCGAGACCGTGGAGGTAGAGGTAGTTCTGGTATTCGTCACCGGCGAAGAGACGGGCCGTCTCCTCCGACACCCGGCGACCCATGGTCACCACCTGGAAGCTGGCGAAGTCCTCTTCCCCCGAGTCGACCGTCCGGAAGAAGTCGCTGATGCAGAGGAAGGGGTCCTCCACCTGCCGGGGGAAGGTGAACCGCATCCACTCCGACGAGCGCGACTCGTCCTTGAAGATGACCAGGTCGTTCCCATCGGCGTTGGCGGCGAAGTGGCCCCAGGCGACTTGGGGGACCAGGAGCTGTTCGGCCTTCGCCTCGGCCAGCCGCGACCGGAGCAGCGACCTGACCCGGTCCTTGAAGGCGGCGTCGTCCTCGCCGCTCTCCGGGCGGTAGCCCCACTGGTTGCGGAACAGCGCGGTCTCGTTGATGTAGGCGGCGATGTCGTCGATGGCGATGCCCTTGGCGATCCGGCTGCCGACGAACGGGGGGGTGAACAACGGATTGTCGGCGGCCACCGTCGGGGACCGGGTCGGGAGCACATCGCCCCGCTCGAGGGCCTCCTTGGCCTTCTGCTTGCGCTGCTCGCTCTTGCGGGGCCCGAGGTTCCGTCCGCCGATGGCGCGACCGAACTCCGGGTCGTCCTCGCCGGCCTTTTTGATCTCCACCAACCGGTCCATGGTCCGCAGGCCTTCGAAGGCGTCCTTGCCGTAGAAGAGCCGGCCTTCGTAGACCTCCCGGAGGTCCCGCTCGACGTAGGTGCGGGTCAGCGCCGCCCCGCCCAGGATCACCGGGATGTTCGACAGCCCCCGGCGGTTCAGCTCGTCGAGGTTGTCCCGCATGATCAGCGTCGACTTCACCAGGAGGCCGCTCATGCCGATGGCGTCGGCTTCGAACTCCTCCAGGGCGTTGACCATGTCGGCGATCCCGACCTTGATGCCGAGGTTCTTCACCGTGTAGCCGTTGTTGGTGAGGATGATGTCGACCAGATTCTTGCCGATGTCGTGGACGTCGCCCTTGACGGTGGCGAGCACCATGGTGCCCTTGCCGCCCTGGTCGGTCTTCTCCATGTGCGGCTCGAGGTAGGCCACCGCCGTCTTCATGGTCTCGGCGGATCCGAGCACGAAAGGCAGCTGCATCTCACCGGCGCCGAACAGCTCGCCCACCGTCTTCATCCCGGCCAGCAACATGTCGTTGACGATGGCGAGGGGGGCGACCCCGTCGGCCATGGCCTCGTCGAGGTCGGCCTCGAGGCCGTTGCGGTCGCCGTCGATGATCCGGTGCTCGAGGCGTTGCTCGACCGGCCACCCCGATCGGTCCTCGGTGGTGGTGACCGAGAAGGTCGACGCCCCTTCGAACAGGTCCAGCAACTCGGTGAGCGGGTCGTAGCCCTCCCGACGGCGGTCGTAGATGAGGTCGAGGCAGACTTCCCGGGCCCGCTCGTCGACCTTGGAGAGGGGAAGGATCTTGGAGGCGTGGACGATGGCCGCATCCAGCCCGGCTTCCACGCACTCGTGGAGGAAGACCGAGTTGAGGACTTGGCGGGCCGCCGGGTTGAGCCCGAAGGACACATTCGACAGACCGAACACGGTGTAGACGCCGGGAAGCTCGGCCTTGATCCGGCGGATGCCCTCGATGGTCTCGATGCCGTCACGCCGGCTCTCCTCCATGCCGGTGGAGAGGGGCAGGGCCAGCGGGTCGAAGAGGAGGTCGGAGGGGCGGAGCCCGTAGCGCTCGGTGGCGATGTCGTAGATGGCCTTCGCCGCCCGGAACTTCCAATCGGCCGTCCGGGCCTGGCCGTCGGTGTCGATGCAGGTGCAGACCACCGCGGCGCCGAACTCCTTGGCCAGGGTGAGGACCTTGTGGAATCGGGTGTCAGGCCCGTCCCCGTCTTCGAGGTTGACCGAGTTGATGACCGCCCGCCCCCCGATCCAGGACAGGGCGGTCTCCACCACCGGGGCTTCGGTGGAGTCGACCATCAGCGGCACCGTCGACTGGGTGGCGAAGCGGGAGGCGACCTCTTCCATGTCGGCCACCCCGTCGGCGCCCACGTAGTCGACGCAGACATCAATGAGGTGGGAGCCCTCCTTGACCTGGTCGCGGGCCATGGCCACGCAGGTGTCCCAGTCCTTCTCCAGCATCGCCTCCCGGAACCGCTTGGATCCGTTGGCGTTGGTCCGCTCGCCGATCACCAGCACCGAGGCGTCCTGGGTGAAGGGGACGGCGGTGTAGATGGAGGCGGAACCGGGCTCGGGCTCTGGGGTGCGGGCGGCGGGGGTGAGGTCGGCACACGCCTCCACCACCGCTGACAGGTGGGTCGGGAGGGTGCCACAGCAACCGCCGATCACCGAGACCCCGAGCTCGCTCACGAACTGGCGGTGGAACTCGGCCAGCTGGTCCGGCGTCAGGTCGTAGTGCATGGCCCCGTCCACCACCGAGGGAAGCCCGGCATTGGGGAGGCAGCTCACCGGGATGGAGGCGTGGGCGGTGAGATGGCGCAGGGGCTCGAACATCTCCGATGGGCCGGTGGCGCAGTTGAGGCCGATGAGGTCGATGTCCATGGCCTCGAGGGCAGTCAGCGCCGCGCCGATCTCGGTGCCGGGAAGCATGGTGCCGGTCAGCTCGATGGTGACCTGCACCTGGATGGGCACCTGCCGGCCGGCCGCCACCATCGCCCGCCGGGCCCCGTTGATGGCGGCTTTGGCCTGGAGGAGGTCGAAGACGGTCTCGATGATGATGAGGTCGACCCTCCCCTCCAGAAGTCCGGTCGCCTGCTCCTGGTAGGCATCGCGGAGGTCGGCGTAGGGGATCTGGCCGAGGGTGGGGAACTTGGTGCCGGGACCGATGCTGCCGGCCACCCAGCGGGGACGGTCCGGGGTGGAGAAGTCGTCGGCGGCCTGGCGGGCCAGGAGGGCGGCGGCCAGGTTCAGCTCGTGGACCCGATGAGCCTGGCCGTACTCGGCCAGCACCGGGCCGAAGGCACCGAAGGTGTCGGTCTCGACCACATCGCAACCGACCTCGTAGAACGACCGGTGGACCCGGTCGACGACGTCGGGCCGGGTGATGACCAGGAGCTCGTTGCAGCCCTCCAGGTCGGGGCCACCGAAGTCGTCGGCGGTCAGGTTGGCGAGTTGAAGATTGGTGCCCATGGCACCGTCGAAGATGACCACCCGCTCGGAGATGGCGCGAAGGTAGCTGGAATCCGAGGGGGCGCTCTTGGTCATGGTGCACAAAGGATACCGGCCTTCAGCCGGGCCGACAGCCGAGATCGCTTAGCATTCCCTGGGTGACGTGGGCATGTTGAAGATCTATACCAAGACCGGCGACGATGGCACCACCGGCCTCCTCTACGGCGGACGGGTGCCGAAGGACTCGGTGATCATGCAGATCAACGGGGCGGTGGACGAAGCCCAGGCGTCGATGGGCGTGGCCCGGGCCGAAGCAGAGGCGGGATCCGAGCTCGACACCCTGCTGGTCGGCCTCGAGCGGGACCTCTATGTCCTGATGGCCGAGGTGGCCACCGACTCCTCCAAGCGGGCGAAGCTGGTGGGGGGCACGACCCTGGTCACCCCCGAGATGGTGGCGGCCCTCGAGGTCCGCATCGATGACCTGATCGAGCGGTTCGAGATGCCGGCCGAATTCGTGGTTCCGGGCGCCACCCGGGTGTCGGCGGCGCTCGATCTGGCCCGGACCATCGTGCGCCGGGCCGAACGGCTGACGGTGTCGGATCCGGTCGAAGGCTCAATGGTGGGCCAGTACCTCAACCGGCTCTCCGACCTGTTGTGGGCGATGGCCCGTTGGACCGAAGGGGAGGAGCATCTGTTGGCCCGGGGGTCGGCCCGGAGGGGTCGGGGTAACCGGAACTCCCTGACATCGGCGGGGCAGAGCCACCCGGAAGCCGGCACCCACGCGGATGGTGACGAGCGAGAGGAGGGGGCGTGAAGGTCGAGTGCGTTGTAGCCACCGGGGTGCCGGAGGGTCTGGTGGCGGTCGGGATCCCGGTGTTCGCCAGCGGCGACGGTCCCCAGATGGGGGCGGCGGTGGATGCCACCGCCGGGGGGGCGGCTCCGGTGGTCCTGGATGCGGCCTGGTGCAAGCGACACGGCTTCACCGGCAAGGTGGGCCAGACGCTGGTGTTCCTCGCCTCCGCCAACAGCCCGCTCCCGGCCCGGTCGGAGGCGGGATCGCCGGCCCCCGATGATCAGGCTCTCACCGCCTCGGTGTTGGTGGGGGTCGGGGAGGCGGCCAAGCTGGTCGGGGACGCCGGGGTCGAGACGCTGCGTCGAGCCGCGGCGTCGTTCATCCGGGCGGCCGGCTCGGGGGAGTCTGCGGCCCTCTTCCTCCCCCGGGAGGTGGCCATCTCGCCGGATCAGATGGGCGCCGCCGTCGCCGAAGGTGCCTTGCTCGCCTCCTACCGCTATGACGCCTTCCGGACCGCCGAGCCGCCGGAGGGGCTTGGCCGGTTGCTGGTGGTGGTCGAAACTCCGGACGCGGAGGCGGCGGCCGGGGCCGGGTGCGCCCGGGGGGCCCGGGTGGCGGAGTCGACCGCACTGGCGCGGGACCTGATCAACGAGCCCCCCAGCTCCCTGACCCCGGAGAAATTCGCCCAGGTATTCGTCGAACGCTTCCGGGACGTCCCGGAGATCTCCATCGAGGTATGGGATGAGGAGCGCATCGCCGACGAGAGGTTGGGCGGTCTGCTCGGGGTGGCGCGGGGGTCGGCCCAACCGCCGCGCCTGGTAAAAGCGGAGTACCAGCCGTCCGACCCGCTGGTGGTGGGGGGACGGACACCCCATGTCGCGTTGGTAGGGAAGGGGATCACCTTCGACTCCGGCGGACTGTCGCTCAAGACTCCCGGCGGCATGGAGACCATGAAGACCGACATGGGCGGGGCGGCGGCGGTGATGGGCGCGCTCGACGCCATCGCCGCCCTGAAGGCGCGCATCCGGGTGACGGCGTTCACCCCGTTGACCGAGAACATGCCGAGTGGGACCGCCATCAAGCCGTCCGATGTCCTGACCGCCAGGAACGGGAAGACCATCGAAGTGCTCAACACCGATGCCGAGGGTCGCCTGGTCCTGGCCGACGGGCTCTCGCTGGCGGTGGAGTCGGGCGCCGATGCCATCGTGGACCTGGCTACCCTCACCGGCGCGGCGGTGGTCGCCTTGGGGAAGGAGATCGCCGGGCTCCTCGGGAACGACGAGAATCTGATGGAACAGGTGGAAGCGGCCAGTGAACGGTCGGGTGAACCGGTGTGGCCGCTCCCGCTCCCGGACGACTATCGCAATCACATCGACTCAGAGATAGCCGACATGCGCAACGTCGGCCGGCCGGGTCAGGCCGGCAGCATCTCCGCCGCGCTGTTACTCCGGGAGTTCGTCGGCGATGTGCCCTGGGCCCACCTCGACATCGCCGGGCCGGCCCGATCGGACGAGAACCTCCGCTACCTCACCAAGGGGGGAACCGGGTTCGGGGTCAGATTGCTGGTCGAACTGGTGACGTCGGAGCAGTTCGCCAGCGGGTTGGTCGGGAACGGGCCGCCCGACGCCTAGCTTCAGCTGACCGACCCCAGGAAGGACAGCAGGGCGGCGTTGGTCTCCTCGGGCCGCTCCTGTTGCACCCAGTGGCCGGCTCCCTCGATGAGGGTGGTCCCCCGGAAGTCGGGCAGGGCCGCGGCCATCGCCTCCAGCCCTCCGGGGGTCATGGCGATCACCGGGT
>DATARI010000117.1:0-16866 GCA_036264255.1 Acidimicrobiales bacterium
ACCCGGTCTTTGACGGGGCATTAGGATTCGCAGATGCCCTCTCCCAAGACCCGGGTCCCCGCCATCGACGGCTGGTTCACCCTCGATGACGCCGCCCCCGCCCTCCTCGGGAGCCGGTGCACCTCGTGTGGCACCTTCGCCTTCCCGAAGGAGACCTTCTTCTGCCGCAACCCGGAATGCCAGAGCACCGAGTTCGCGGAGACCGAGCTGAGCCGGACCGGCACCGTCTGGTCCTATACCGACGCCTGCTACCAGCCACCCAAGCCGTACCAGGCCGCCGATCCCTACGTGCCGTTCTCCATCGCCGCCGTCGAGCTTTCGGCCGAGAAGATGGTGGTGATGGGCCAGGTGGTGGCCGGGGTCACCGTCGACGATCTGGAGGTCGGCACCGAGGTGGAGGTCGTGCTCGACACCCTCTACGAGGACGACGACCACCAGTACCTGGTCTGGAAGTGGCGACCGACCGCCACCACCGGGACATCGGAGGGATCCCATGCCTGACGACAAGCGGGTCGCGGTTCTCGGGGCGGGCATGCACCCCTGGGGCAAGTGGGGACGCAACTTCGTGGAGTATGGCCTGGCCGCGGCCGGGGACGCCCTGGCCGACGCCGGCCTGCCCTGGACCGACGTCCAGTATGTGTCGGGGGCCGACACCATCCGCAACGGGTATCCGGGCTTCATCGCCGGCGCCACCTTTGCCCAGGCGCTGGGTTGGACCGGGGCCCGGGTCTCGTCGTCGTATGCCGCCTGCGCCTCCGGGGCCCAGGCGGTGAACAACGCCCGGGCCCAGATCCTGGCCGGGCTGTGCGATGTCGCCCTGGTGGTCGGGGCCGATACCACCCCCAAGGGGTTCTTCGCTCCGGTCGGGGGCGACCGCAAGGACGATCCCGACTGGCTGCGCTTCCACCTGCTGGGCGCCACCAACCCCACCTACTTCGCCCTCTACGCCCGGCGCCGGATGGAGCTGTTCGGAGCCACCGAGGCCGACTTCGCGGCGGTGAAGGTCAAGAACGCCCGGCACGGACTGGAGAACCCCAACGCCCGCTACCGCAAGGAGGTGACCCTCGACGAGGTGCTGTCCTCCCCGATGGTGGCCGACCCGCTCCGGCTGCTGGAGATCTGCGCCACCTCCGACGGCGGGGCGGCGCTGGTCCTCACCAGCCTGGAGTTCGCCCGTCGCCATGCCGGGAACAACCCCCTCGTCACCATCGACGCGGTGTCGACGGTCACCCCCCGCTACCCCCAGACGGTGATCGAGATGCCCAACTTCTCCACCGACTCCGCCGCCACCGTCTCCACCCCCGGCCCGACGTTCAAGCGGTCGGTGGCGCTCGCCGCCTACGAGGAAGCCGGCATCGGTCCCGAGGACATCAATGTGGCCGAGGTCTACGACCTCTCGTCGGCCCTCGAGCTCGACTGGTACGAGGACATCGGGTTGTGCAAGGAGGGCGAGGCCGAACGGCTGCTCCGGGACGGCGACACCGCCATCGGGGGCCGGGTGCCGGTCAACCCCAGCGGCGGGCTGTCGTGCTTCGGCGAGGCCATCCCCGCCCAGGCCATCGCCCAGGTGTGCGAGCTGGTGTGGCAGCTCCGCGGCCAGGCCGGCGCCCGCCAGGTGGACGGGGCCCGGGTCGGGATCACCGCCAACCAGGGCCTGTTCGGCCACGGGTCGTCGGTCATCGTCGCCTCCTGACCGTCAGGTATTGACGAGGACGATCTTGCCGAGCTTGCCCCCGGCGGCGAACCGCTGGTAGCCGGCCTCGGCCTCCGCCAATGGATAGGTGGCCGCCACCGGTACCTTGATCTGACCGGAGGCCAACTTCGGCAGGACATCGGCCTCGACCGCCCGGGCCACCTCTGCCTTCTCCTCCACCGTCCGGCCCCGGAGGGTGGACCCGGTGAGCCGGACCCGCTTCTGCATGATCGCCAGCAGGTTGACTTCCATGGTGGCGCCGGCGCCGACCCCGATCACCACGATCCTCCCCCTGGTCCCCATCGCCCCGAGGGCGCCGGACACCCCCGGCGCCCCGACCAGCTCGAGGGAGACGTCGTAGGGGCCGTGGTCGGTCACCTGCTCGGGTTCGATGACCTCGTCGGCACCCAGGGTCCGGACGGCGTCGTGCAGGCCGGGATTCCTGGCCGAGCCCACCACCCGGGCACCGGCGGCGTGGGCGAGTTGGACGGCGGCGGTCCCCACCCCACCCGCGCACCCGGAGATCAACACCCGCTCGCTGGCGGTGAGGCCGGCCTGGGCGAACAGCGCGTCATGGGCGGTGAAGAACACCTCGGGAAAGCCGCCGGCCTCCTCCCAGCTGATCGAATCGGGCACCGGCAGGACGAAGGCCTCCGGGACGGTGAGCAGTTCCGCCTGGGCCCCGCCCCCGACGATGGTCATGACCCGGTCCCCCACCTGGAATCGGGAGGTGGCCGACCCGGCGCCGACCACCTCGCCGGCGAACTCCATTCCGGGGATGTCCGCCGGCCATCCCGGGGGGGCCGGGTAGAACCCCTGGCGCTGCATCAGGTCCGCCCCGTTGATGCCCGCCGCCCGCACCGCCACCAGCAATTCGTCCGGTCCCGGCTCGGGATCCGGCCGGGTCTGCCAGACCAATGAGGTGTCGACGATGGTGACGGCGTGCATCACGCCAGCGTAAGCGCGACGCGTAGTCTGGTCTCCGTTCGGCCCCCTCTGTCCACCGCACATCCTCGAGACCCCAATGGGAAAGGCCCCACCATGACCTCCGAGATGAACGGTCCCTCTTCGGGCGCGGTGCTCCACCAGGTGCTGGCCCATTCGGCGCAGAACTTTCTGCTCAACGATGGCGGCGGCATCGACGACCGGGGCGTCGGGGACCAAGATTCGGCAGCCGCCAACGGTGTGGCGGTGACCTACTCGGTCCCCCGGCGGCGGCTGGCCGAGACCGAACGGGTGCGCCAGACCCGGGTGGCCATGCGCCGCATCCGCTCCAACCTCCGGACCTACCGACTGGTGGTCGATCCGGCGTGGAGCACCTGGCTGCGGGCCGAGCTGTCCTGGTACTCGCGGTGCCTGGGGGAATCGAGAGACCTCTTCGTCCTCCGGGACATGTTGGCCATCAATGGACCGCTGCTGTTGCAGGACGGGGAGCTGAAACCGATCGTGGCCATCGTCGACCAGTCGATCGCCGGGGCCCGCGCCCGGGTGGAGGCGGCCCGGAGCGGGGAACGCCATGCCCGGCTGGTCGAACAGATGAGCCTCCTCCTCGATGGTCCGCAGTTCACCAACAAGGCGGAACGACCGGCCAACGAGTTGCTGCCCACCCTCCTCCACCGGGCGTGGCTGGACGTGCGGGGCGCCGGCCGTTCGGCCAAGAAGGACGCCACCATCCCTCACCTCCACAAGCTGCGGGTCCGTCTGAAAGGCCTTCGCTACGGCTGCGAGACCGTCGCGGTCATCGCCGGGGACCCCGCCCAGCGCACCGCCCGGGCGTCGGAGAAGCTGCAGGGGAAGTTGGGCGACCTCCTCGACACCGCCCATTCGATCGAATGGCTGCAAGCGGTGGCCGAGAGCCATCCCGAGTTGGCTCCGTCCACCGAGAGCCTCCTGGTCGTCCAGCGGGCCGCCGCCACCGTTACCCGCCGGGGTTGGAAGGACGACCTCAAAGACGTCGAGCGACGATGGCGGAAGTGGCAGGGGTAGCCGGCCCTTCACCCCCGATGGGGCCGGACCGCCGGGCTAGGTGTCGGTGACGTTGACCCCGATGTGGTCGGACTCCCACAACTTGATCCCGCCGAGGATCCCGGCGGTGTTGTCGACGATGGTGATGTCATCGTCGAGATCGTCCCGGACGATCCGGCGGGAGTTTCCACCACCGATGTAGAGGTGATCGAAGAACATCATCGCCCGCATGTTCTTGATCGCCCGCTGCACCCGCTTGTTCCAGCGTTCCTCGCCGATCTCCTTGCGAGCCGCCTCCCCAATCTGGTCGTTGTAGGTCTCGCCCTTCCGGAACGGCTGATGGGCGATCTCGAGATGGGGCATCAACCGTCCCTCATAGAAGAGGCCGGTCCCGAATCCGGTGCCGAGGGTCATGACGAACTCCAGGCCCTTGCCGCTCACCACCGCCAGCCCCTGGACGTCGGCATCGTTGGCCACCTTGACGGGGAGGCCGAATGACTGGGTGAGGGCGGCCGCCAGGTCGAAACCGGACCACAACGCCAACAGGTCCGCATCCACCGGGCTTCCCGGACCGCCCTTGCAAGAGAAGTGGGGGGCCGAGAGCACCCGCCCGGCCCGGACCATCCCCGGGAATCCCGCCGACGCCCGTTCGGCCTTCGGCAACGGGGCCACCAACTTGGACAGCGTGCTCACCAATTTGTCGGGGGGGATCGGGTAGGGCGTCGGAACTTTGACCCGGTCCGCCACCATGGCTCCGGTGGCGTCGAGCACCGACGCCTTCAGCCCGGTCCCGCCGATGTCCACCGCCAGGGTGAACGGGTGCCGGGGGTTGGTGGTGATGGCGGTGGGTGGCGCCGGGTCGAATGCCTCGTCCCCGGAAGACGGCTGGCTCTCACTCATCCCCCCACGCTACGCCGCCGGGGACGGCTCCACTTGGTAGCGTCATCGCCATGCCCGATCAGCCCTGGCAGGCGGATGCCTGCTCTCTCGTCGATGCCTTCCGTTCCGGGTCGATCAGTCCCACCGAGGCTCTGGAGGCCAGCCTGGCCGCCATCGACGCTTCGGAGCTCAACGCCTTCACCCATCTCGATCCCGACGCCGCCCGCTCCGTCGCCGCCGACGCCGATGTCTCGCTGCCGTTCGGCGGGGTGCCGATGGGGATCAAAGAGCTGGAGACGGTCACCGGCTGGCCGTACACCGAGGCATCGCTGGTCTTCAAGGACCGGGTCGCCGACCACGACACCACCCAGGTCGCCCGGCTCCGGAAGGCGGGGGCGGTGCTGGTCGCCCAGACCGCCGCCCCCGAGTTCGGCGGGGTCAACTACACCCACTCCAAACTCCACGGCACCACCGGCAACCCGTGGAACCCGGAGCGAACCCCGGGCGGGTCGTCGGGAGGGTCGGCCGCCGCGGTGGCCGGGGGGATCCTGCCCATTGCCTCGGGCGGCGACGGCGGGGGCTCGATCCGGATCCCTGCCGGCTACAGCGGACTCTTCGGGCTCAAGGCCACCTACGGTCGCATCCCGAGGGGCCCGGGCACCATGCAACCGCCGCTGACCGTGGTGGTCGGCTGCATGGCCCGATCGGTGCGGGACACCGCCCGCTGGTTCGACGTCTGCAACGGGTTCGACGGCGGGGACTCCCTCAGCCTCCCCCGGGTGGACGGCTGGGAGGCCGGCCTCGGGTCCTTGGACGTCTCCGGCCGGCGGGCGGTCATCTCCGTCGACCTCGGCACCGCCATCGTGGAGCCCCGGGTGGCGGCCAGGGTGCTGGAGGCAGCCGAAGCCCTCATCGCCGACGCCGGGCTCGCCCGGGTCGACGTGGTGGTGCAGCTGCCCCGCGGCGGACTGGAGTGGGCGATGTCCAACCTGGTGGGGTTGGCCGGGGAGCTCGGCGACCGCTACCCCGCCTGCAACGACGACCTCACCCCGGAGATCCAGCTGGGCATGAACCTGGCCACCTACGGTCTCAACCTCCAGACCGCCGGGACCACCGAGATGTTCCGCGTCCAGATCAGCGAGACGATGGCCGCCATCTTCGAACAGGCCGACTTCATCTTCGCCGCCACCAACCCCGATGTCGCCTTCGCGGCGTCGGGCCCGATGCCCACCACCGTCGGCGACATCGACCTCATCGCCGAGTACGGCTTCGAGACCGCGGTCAGCAACAACGGCTCGCTGACCATTCCGGCCAACCTGACCGGCAATCCGGCCGTCGCCATCCCGGTGGGTCTGGTGGACGGCCTGCCGGTGAGCCTCCAGGTCATCGGCCGCCACCACGAGGAACCGCTCCTGTTGGAGCTGGCCCGAATCGCCGAGCGGGAGCGGCCGTGGCCGTTGGTGGCGCCGTGAAGGTCGACCTCTGGGTCCCCACCGTCGACCCCTTCTCCACCCCGGAGCTCCTGGCCGTCATCGGCCGGGAGGCCGAGGACCGGGGCATCGGCACCATCTGGGTCGGGGAGCACGTGGTGCTGTTCGACGACTACGTCTCCGAGTACCCCTACGCGGAGGACGGCAAGATCCCCGCCCTCCCCAACAGCGGCCTCCTCGAGCCGTTGTCGACCCTGTCGTTTCTGGCCGCCCACACCTCGACGGTCCGGTTGGGGACGGCGATGGTGCTGCTCCCCCAGCGCAACCCGGTGTACACCGCCAAAGAGGTCTCCACCGTCGACTGGCTGTCCAACGGCCGGGTCGACTTCGGGGTCGGAGTGGGGTGGCTGGAGGAGGAGTTCAACGCCGTCAACGTCTCGTGGCCGCAGCGGGGCAAGCGGACCGACGAGTACCTCGAGGTGCTCAAGACCCTGTGGTGCGACGAGCGCTCGGCCTTCCAGGGGGAGTTCTACTCCCTCGACACCTGCTCGATGTTCCCGAAGCCGATCCAGACCCCCCACCCCCCGATCCACATCGGCGGCGAGAGCGACGCGGCGCTGGCCCGGGTCGCCCGATCCGGGCAGGGCTGGCACACCTTCAACCGGGCGCCGGCCGATCTGGCCGAGCCCCTGGCCAAGCTCGACCGGCTGCTGGAAAAACAGGGCCGGGCGCGGTCGGAGATCACCGTGACGGTGTGCCCCTACTTCCTGCCGCTGGACCCGACCATCGCCGAGCAGTACGCCGACGCCGGCGCCGACGCGGTGTCGGCCCTGCTGTTGCCGCTGGGGGTCGACGAGGTGGCCGCCGCCCTCGATGCCCTCCAGCCGATGCTCGATCGGGCCGCCACCTGCTGAGCTCAGCCGCCCATGACCACCGGGAGGGACTCCAAGCCCCGCAGCACCACGTTGGTCTTGTAGGTGGGTTGGTCGACGGCCAGGGCCAGATCCGGCGCCCGCCGCACCAATGAGGTGAGCGCCACCTCCGTCTCCATCCGGGCCAAGGGGGCACCGAGGCAATGGTGGATCCCGAAGCCGAACCCGAGGTGGTTGTTGGGGGTCCGGCCGACGTCGAACCGTTCGGGGTCGGGGAACTGGTCGGGATCCCGGTTGCCCGAGCCGATCAGCAGCATGGCGAAGTCGCCGGCCCGGAGGGTGATCCCAGCGATCTCGACGTCCTCGATGAGCGACCGTCCGGTCAGTTGCACCGGGGACACGTAGCGGAGCATCTCCTCCACTCCGGACCGGGCCACCGCCGGATCGTTCCGGTAGCGCTCGAGCTGATCGGGGTGGCGGAGTAGGGCCACGGTTCCGCCGGAGATGAGGTTGACGGTGGTCTCGTGACCGGCCACCAGCAGCAGGATGCAGGTCGACAGGAGCTCGGGCTCGCTGAGCACGGTGCCATCGTCTTCGACCGCCACCAACCGGGAAAGCAGATCGTCACCGGGTGACCGCTTGCGGTCGGCCAGCAGTTCGAAGAAGTACTGGGCGAACTGCATCGCCGCCTCCCCCCGCTCGGCGATGACCTGTTCGGTCAGCAGGAAGTCGGGATCCAGCCCCCGGGCCAGCGCCGAGGACCACGACTTGAACCGGTCCTGATCGGCCAGGGGGACGCCGAGCATGTCGCAGATGATCCGCACCGGGAGCGGGTAGGCGAACGCCTCCAGCAGATCCACCCGGTCGGTGTCGAGGGCGTCGTCCAGCAACTCGTCGACGATGTGCTGGGTGCGGGCCCGCAGCGACTCGACGACCTTGGGGGTGAAGGCCTTGGCGACCAGCCCCCGCAACCGGGTGTGGTCCGGCGGGTCGCGGAACAGGAACGGACGCATCTCCCGCATGGCTGCGGTCATCGGATCCTCCCGGTCCGGGGTGGCCCGGAATTCGGCGGTCACCCGCTCCGGATCGATGAAGGCGTCGTCGGCGCTGGTCCGCCGATCCCGGAGGAGGGCCAAACAGTCGGCGTGCCGGGCGAATACCCAGAAGCCGAGTTGATTCCGGTGCACCGGGGCCCGCCGGCGGAGGGTGTCGTAGAGCGGGACCGGGTCGATGGCCCACTGCGGATCGAACGGGTCGAAGACCGGTTCGGCCGTCCCCGACTCGGAGACCGGCGACGTCACCACGCCTCGTCGGCCGAGGCCACCGGGGCCCCGAGGAGGGTGGGATCGAGCCGGAGCTCGCGCCGGGCCATCGCCTCCCAGAATCCGGCGAACCCGTTTCCGTCGTGCTTCTCGAAGAAGGACCGGGCCGGCTCGGGAAGCGGACGGCCCTCGCCGACCGCCGCCACGTGCCACGCCATCCGGCAACGGTGCTCCAGGGCCACCGCCCGCTGATGGGCGGCCCGGATGCTCGAGCCCAGCACGAACACCCCGTGGTTGGACAGCAGGGCGAGGTCGGCGTCCCCCATGGCCGCCACCGCCCGGGCCGCCGAATCCGGGTCGTTGACCGGACCGTCGTACTCGTCGACCAGGACCAGCTGCCCGCCGCCCAGCGCCGAGCTCTGGTCGTGGCAGGTGGGGATGCGCTGGAGGTCGGCCCACACGGTGCCGAATCGGGGATGGTTGTGCACCGCCACCGTGACGTCGGGCCGCACCCGGTGGAGGGCCAGGTGCAGCGGGATGCCGAGCGGGACCGGCCAGCGCCCCTCGAGCAGGTGGCCGTCGCCGTCGATCCGGATCACGTCCTCCGGCCGGATCTCCTCCCACAGCAGGAGCCACGGATTGCACAAGAAGGTGCCGTCGTCCTGTTTGTAGGTGATGTGGCCGGCCAGGTGGTCGTCGTACCCCTCCCGCCAGAGGGTGCGGGCCAGGACGACCAGTTCCTGGTGGGGGGACAGCTCGGGCAGCAGCTCGCTCACGGGAGGCAGACCGCCGGGAGCGGCCACCGGTAGAGGGCGGCGGCGTTCTGGTGGGTCATCTTCCGGAGGTCGTCGACCGGCAGGTGGCCCCAGGCCCGGTGGATCACCTCCTGGGTGTCGGGCCAGGTCGAGTCGCCGTGGGGGTAGTCCACCTCCACCATCACGTGGTCGATGCCGATGCGGTCGCGGGTGGCGATGGTGGAGGGGTCGTCGATGGTGCAGAACCAGAAGTTGCGTTGCAGCACGTCGGCCGGCCGCTCGGTCCCCCCGGCGAACTGGCTGCCGTAGCCGGACCGGTCGACGATGTTGTCGAGACGGTCGAGGAGCATGGCCACCCACCCGATCCCCCCTTCGCTCATCGCCACCTTGATCCCGGGGAACCGGGCGGGCAGGCCCGACCACAGCCATTCCGCACAGGCGGTCAACGACAGCTGGCCGAAGAGGGTGGCCCCGAGGGCGACCATCGGCGAGTCGGTGGGGAGGTCCCCCATCCCCGAGGACCCGACGTGAAGGGAGATGACCGTGTCGGTCTCCTGGCAGGCGGCGATGATCGGGTCCCAGTAGGAGGTGAAGATGGACGGCAACCCGATCTTGTGGGGCCGCTCGGGGAGGGTCACCGAGCGGAAGCCCCGGTCGGCGTTGCGACGGATCTCCTCGGCACCGAGGGCGGGGTCGGAGAGGTTGGTGATCCCGCCGGGGATGATCCGGTCGGGGTAGGGCTGCCACCAGGCGTCGTACATCCAGTCGTTCCAGGCCCGGGTGACCGCCGCCCCCAGCTCGGGATCGGAGGCGGCGGAGAAGACCCGGCCGCAGAACCCGGTGATCTGGGAGGGGAAGTTGAGGGAGGCCCACACCCCGTTGATGTCCATGTCCCGGATGCGCTCATGGATGTCCCAGCAGCCCGGCCGCATGTCCTCGAACCGGGTGGGCTCGAGGGTGACCGACTCGGGACGGCGACCGGCCACCGCGTTCATCCCCACCTGGGTGTAGCGCTGGCCGTCGAACTCCCAGAGCTGGTGCCCGTACTTGTTCTCCACCACCTTGGGGGCGAGGTCTTCGAACTTGGCCGGGAGCCGACCCTCGAACATGTCCGGTGGCTCCACCAGGTGGTCGTCGACCGAGATCACCGTGTACCGGGTCGCCCGCGGCTCGGGATCGGGCAACAAGCCGACTCCCGTAGTTCCCCCCTGTGTCATCCGGCTCCTGACCGGCCCACCGGCCTTGGCTCGCCAACCGACTTGATGGTAGTGGAGGCCCCCCGTCCGGCGCCCCAGGGATGACCTGGGCATCCGTCGCCCCTTTGCCCGGGGCAGGGGTCGGCGGTGGCGGCCCGGGCCTATCATTTCGCGGTGAAGCGGAACCGACGGCCGGCAACCAAGCGCTACGACGGGGAGATCGCCGTCGTCACCGGGGCATCCTCGGGGATCGGGCGCCGATTGGCGCTCGACCTCGCCGGACGGGGCGCCACCGTGGTCGGACTGGCGCGACGGCGCGACCTGCTGGCCGAGGTCGAAGCACAGCTGCGGTCGGCGACACCAGCCAGCTCCACCCGGATGTGCGATGTCGCCGACACCCCGCTCTACCAAGAGGTGCTCGGCGAGATCGAAGCCCGGCACGGCCGAATCGACATCCTGGTCAACAACGCCGCCATCGAGCAGCTCACCCCGGCCATAGACGGGCTCTCGCCCGCGTACCGCCAGATCTTCAATGTCAACTTCTTCGGCGTCGTCACCGGAACCCTGGCGGTGATTCCGGGAATGGTCGACCGGCAGTCCGGCATCGTCGTCAACGTCTCTTCGGACTCGGCCCGGGCCCCCGAACCCCGCCACGGCGCCTACGCCGCCTCCAAGGCGGCGGTGTCGGTGTTCAGCGAGTCGGTGGCCCACGAGGTCGCCGCCCGGGGCGTGCACGTCCATGTGCTCTATCCCGCCTGGGTCCCCACCGCCATGGGCCTGTCGGGGGTGGACGACGGAGGATCGCTCCCGCCCAAGCCGGTGAGGAGGACCGAGGCCCAGGTGTCGGAACTGGTGCTCAGCCGCATGGGTGGGCCGCGCCTCGAGATCAATGCCTCCGCCTTGCCGATGCTGGCTCCGATCGGACGCTCCATCGCGCCGATCACCTATCAGAGAGCGATGCGCCGCTGAGCGAGCCCGACGCCCGTCGGGCCAGCACCGGGTCGGCGAAGAAGGTGCGGAGTCCGAGCCAGGCCGGAGGCAGCCCGCCGTAGACGAGGACGCCCTCCCCCGGCGGGATCCGGCGCAGGGCGTGCGGCGGGGCCAACCGGCGGTTGGAGGGGGACCGGGTGGTGGTCGGGCCTCCCTGGCCGCCGGAGGTGAAGGCGGCCAGCAGCACTTCCTCGTCGCCGATCAGGTGGCTGGCGTAGTCGAGGGTGGAGGGATCGGAGATGCCGGAGAGGAAGACCTTGGCCCGGTGGTTGTTGACGACGGTGGGCGACCGGGGGCCGTAGCGGGCGGTGATCTGGGCGAGGTCGTGCCAGATGGTGACCAGCTGGATGCCGTGGCCGGCGGCGGTGGCGGCCAGGGCGTCGAGATCGGAGAGGGGAGCGATGTTGGCTGCCTCGTCGAGGACCACCAACAGCGGCGGGTCGAGCGGGCTCCCGGTACGGGTCACCGTGGCGAAGACGTGTTCGAGGACCTGGCGGAGGACGGCGGTGAACAGCGGGCTGAGCCGGCGCTGGTCGTGGGCGGGGGCGCAGAGGTAGAGGGTGTTGGGACCGGCCACCAGTCGGGACGGGTCGATGTCGGAGGCGTCACCACCCAATGCGTCGGCCCCCTCGGCGCCGAACGGTTCGAGGATGGTCTCGACGGTGGTGTAGATCGAGCTTCGCTGCCGCTCCTCCTTGCCGAACAACGCCTGGGCGGCGCCCATCGCCTCGGGGACCCCGGTGGCGTCGAGGAGGCGGACGACCTCGGACTCCTCCTGGGTGTCGACCCACCGGACCACGTCCGCCATCGACCGGCCGGCGGAGGCGGCGGCAAACAGGAGGGGCGCCAGCATCTTGGTGGCGGTGGCGTACCAGAAGTCGCCGTCACTCAGGGTGCCGACCGAGGTCCGGCCGGTGTCGGTCATCGCCGAGGCCACCCGACGGGCCCCGGGCCAGGTCCGGGCGCCCGGCAACGGCGACCACCCGGTGGAGGGGAGCCCGGTGGACCCGGTCGGATCGAAGCAGGCCACCTCCCCGGCGCGGCGGCGGTGGGCGATGGTGTCCCCCACCAGATCGGCCTTCACACTGGTGGCGATCACCGGTCCCTCCCATTCCAGGATGGAGGGCACCGCGAAGCCGCTGGTCTTGCGGGACTGGGTGGGCCCGAACACGATCACCGACTGGCGCGGCTCGGCGGCCAGCAACCGCTTCCCCGAGAACCCGAGGACCAGCCGGCCGGCGGACCCCTCTCCCTGTCCCCGTCTCCCCCGGTGGGCTCCCGTTCCCCTCACCGTCAGCGCCCGGAGCTCGGCGGGCCGGGCCCAGCGGGCGCTGTCGTGATCCCGATCCGCGGGTCGGCGCCTCCTGCTTCCCTTCCGCGCCGGAGGGGTCGAGGTCGGAACCCCCCGGCCGGTCCGGGCTCGGGTTGGCGGCCTGGATGCAGACGGACGCCGGCCGCCGAGCAGGCCGGCCGCCGCCAGGCCGGCCAGGCCCACCACCGTGCTGGCCACCGACGAGGCGCTCATGACCTCAGTGGGTCCCGGGCTCGCCGATCATGGCGGCGTCGGTGTCGATCAGTTCCCGCTCGCTCGACGCCAACCGGTGTTCGACCAAAAAGGACCGTCGGCCCACCTTCCACAACGCCAGGCCCCGGCGCAGCTGGGTGACCAGCGCCGCCTCGGTGGCGGTGAGCCCCAGCAGCTCGCCGGTTCGTTCCACCTCGCCGGGCGACTGGGCGTAGACCACCCGGGTCTCGGAGTCGGCCAACAGCCCCTCCGCCAACCCCACCTGCTCGGAGTCGCTGGCCGCCACCGCCCGCAGATCCGACATCCGGTGGAGGACCGCCACGTTGGCGATGCCCAGCGCCCGGGACAGCTTCCAGGACGCCTGCAACCAGCGGGCCACCCCGAGGTTGGAGAGGATCGCCCAGGCCTCGTCCACCACCACGATGACGCGGTGCCGGTGCTCGGCCGCCACCGCGTTCTGCAGCCAGGCGGTGGCACAGGCCATCAGGACGCCGAGCGCCGGGGAGTTGTAGACGGCGGCCAGGTCGAGGACCACCAACGGGGCGTCCAGGCGGAGGCCGGGGGTGGTCGGCCCGTCGAACATCCCCCGGAGGTCGCCGTGGACCAGCCGCCGGAGCTCCAGGGCCACGTCCCGCCCGTCCTCCATCAGGGCGGCCGGATCGGTCTTCAGCTGCCGGGCCGCCTCCGGGCTCGGATCCAGCAGCGACTCCACCACGTCGGGCAACGTCGGAGCCGGATGGTTGGCCGCCGCTGACCGCCGGGAGGCCTCGGTGAGGGCGGCGTCGATGGCGGCCCGCTCCCGCGGCATCAGGTCCCGGCCCAGACACGCCACCGCCAGCGAGGCGGTGAGCTCGATCCGACGCCGGCCCACCCGGTCGAGCGCCTCCGGGGTGCCGTGGCCGTCGGCGGAGGCGGCCCCGGTGTCGAGGGGGTTGAGCCGCACCGCCCCGCCGGGGCGCAACGCCACCGGCACCACCCCCCAGGCCCGGGCCAGGGTGGCGTACTCGCCTTTCGGATCCACCACCCAGGCGCGGCGGCCGAAGACCGCCTGTCGCCACAGGTAGGACTTGACGAACGAGCTCTTCCCGCGGCCGATCTGGCCGAACACCACCATGTTGGGGTTGGTGATCACGCCCTGCTGGTAGAGGACGAACGGGTCGTAGACGAAGGAGCCGCCCAGTACGTCGCGGCCGATCAGCACCCCCTGATGGCCGAGACCCGCCTCGGTGGCCAGCGGGTAGGCGACGCTGAGGTGCCGGGTGGTGGCGACGTGGGCCGGCACCCGGGGGGCCGGCGTCCTCACGTCAACCCCCGGCCCAGCGGCAGGGTGCAGGCGAAGGCCACGTCCTGTTCGCCGTAGAGGCGTCGGAGGTCCATCCGGGTCTGCCCGGCGGCCTGTTCGATCGACCCACAGGCGTCGTTGAGATCATCCGGGCTTTCGGCGGTGACGGTGACGTAGCCGGAGAACCGGTACTGGGCGTGACCGTCGGCCAGCTCGACGTCCCGATGCTCGGCCCCCTCCTTCTCCCGGGTCTGGCGGGCGGTGACCAGAAAGCCGCCCCGCCGCCGGAGTTCGCCGTCGGCGATGTCGGCGGTGCGCGCCTGGGCGACCTGGCGGGCGGCCCGGCTCGGGCTCACCGGTTCCATCACCAGGGAGATGGACCGGCGGATCGGCGAGAACAGCAACGGCCCCAAGAAGTCGGGGGTCACCTCCACCCGCGGCCACTCGGCGATCCAGTAGGTGGCGTGCCAGGTGGCGTCCACGTGGACCGAGTCCCAACCGGGGTCGACGACCATCGGCCACGGACACCCGTCGGACACCCGGTCACCGGGCTCGTCCGGCCCACCGGCCGTGGCCGGGTCGGTTCCGGGGCCCCCGACTGCGCTCATCGGGGCCGACGTCTCCCGCACCACCGTCGCCAGCGCCCGGGGACCCAGAATCCCCTCCACGGTGGCGTCGGCCTCTTCCATCAGCCGTTGCAACGCCACCACCTCGCGGAGCAGCACCGCCGCCACCCCGGCGGAGCCGCCCCCCTGGCCCCGGATGACCCGGGCCGAGTGGGCGGTGTGGATGGACAGGGCCAGCAACACCCGGTGGCGGCGGGTGACGGGCGCCGACTGGTCGACCAGCGACGCGTAGGACCGACCGGGAGCGGTGTCGGCCCCCAACTCCGCGCACGCCAGTTGATGGCCGCGGACCGCCCGGCCGTCGTCGGGGAGGCAGGACTCGACCCACTGCACCCGGTGGACGGGCGACCCCTCCCGGGCCATCGCCGCCAGCACCCTGGCCCAGGCGCCGATCCGGGCGTCCTGCTCCACCGGGCCGAGGAGGGCGAAACTGTGGCCCTGGACGGCCAGCACCGCGGTGGCGGTACGGGCCCGGGCATCGATCACCACCCCGGCCACCGGGCCCGACGGGTCGTCGCCCACCGGTGCCGGTTGGATGCGGAGCCCTTCGAACACCCCCGGTGGGGTCCGTCGGCGGCGACCCTCGGGCCGGGCCAGGGCGACAGACGCCGTCGGTCCAACACCCTCTTGCCGGTCCACCCGGGCCAGGTGGCCGAGCCCGGGGGCATCGGCGAGTTGGCGGTGCCCGCCCCGGAGCTCGGCGGCCAGCCAGCGCACCACCAGCGGCAACCACTGCTCACCGGTGCGGCCCCGCACCGGCCAACAGGCCACCGCCACCCCGACCCCGGTGAACACCAGGGCTCCGAGGACACCCGGCACCGAGGGATGGGCCCGCAGGGCGAGCACGCCGCACACCAGTCCGGTCGCCACCGCGCCGATCTGCCCGCCCCGCCAACCGGCGATCAGGCCCCGCTGCTCCAGGGGCCCGAATCGGTAGCGCACCCGCTCGGGGCGCACCCGGCCGCCGGACCCGGTCACCGACGCGAGGACGGTGGTCGGTCGGCACCCGATCCGGACGTCGAGCCGGCCAGGGCCGGCGGGGTCGGTTCACCCGACCCCGGGGACTCGTCGGGCCCGCCCTCGGTCATCACCTGGCGGAAGGCACCGCCGGCCCGGGGGTGGGGGGTGTGCAGGGGCACACTGGCGCCCGGCGGGGTGGAGGTTCCGACCCCGCCTTTCCCCGCTGTGGACCGACCCAGATCCGGGGTTCCCCCCGCCCCGGAGCCTCCGCCTCCACCGGCGCTGCCGACCGCGCCTCCCACCGCGCCGCCGGCCGCCGACGCCAACGCCAGCCCCACTTCGCCGGCACCCCCGGTGGCAGTGTCGGCCGACACCCGCATCGCCGTCTGGGCCAGGGTCTTGGGCGGCCCGAGGGCGGACTGGGTGGACCGTCGGCCGGCCCCTTCGAGGTGGCCCACCGCCCCCGCCTCCAGGAACGGCAGCAGCCGGAACAGCGCCCAGGGGGCGAAGGCGGCCAACAGCAAGAGGGCGGCGCCCCCCAGTACATCGGTGAAGCCGCCCTGATCGCCGGTCGAACCGGTGGAACCGGCCGGGCTCGACCCCGACGCGCCGGCCAGGGCGCCGGCGGCCAGGCTCAACACCGAGACGATGACGAACTTGCCCAGGATGAGCGCCACCAGGGTGTCGACCAACCGACGGCACCAGTGGGCGATGGCCGGCCAGGCCAGGCTGGCCAGAGCCAGGGGGAGGAACAACACGGCCACGTAGACGGCGGCCGCCCGGATCAGCAGCTCCACCCACAGCACGAAGGCCCCGAACACCACCGCCAGCCCGCCCATCAACACCACGAAGGTCGGGGTGGCGGGGCCGGCGCTGACCGGGCCGGACAGCGCCGCGACGGTCGACGCGAAGAAGTGGCCGGTGTCGAGTCCGGCTCCCTGGGCGACCGTCGCGCTCATCGCATCGGTGAGGGCCAGGCCGAGCTGCACCAGCTTGACCGCCACCGCGGTGAGGAGGATGGCCAGGGGCACGTTGATCGTCACCGAGCGGACCAGCATCGAGGCGTTCTGGCGGTGGATGGCCTGGATCACCCCGAACAGCAGCAGGGGCACGATGACCACCCCGGCCAGCCCGGCCATGGTCCGGTAGTGGCTGGTGAACCAAGACGCCCCGAGGTCGATCGAGGTGGTGGCGTTCAGGAACCCGCCGATCTGGGCGAGCAGCCACACCGCTCCGGCCGACACCCAGCTGGCGATGGCGTCGAGGACGCTGGACACCCCGAACGAGGCGACCTGGCCGGCCGCCGCGCCGGCCACCCCGCCGGCGACCTGACACACCGGTCCGAGCCCGGCGGCGCCCAGCGCCCCGGCGGCGGCGGGACAGCCGAGGCCCGGGATCGAGGGGATCCCGAGAGCGGCCAGCATCTCAGTG
>DATARI010000222.1:0-8485 GCA_036264255.1 Acidimicrobiales bacterium
TTCCACCCGCTGACCGAGGCCGACCTCGAGCGCATCGTCTCCATCCAGCTCGACGGGCTGCGTCGGCGATTGTCGGAGCGTCGGCTGTCGCTGTCGGTGACCCCGGCGGCCGAGGCGTACCTGGCCCGGGCAGGCTTCGACCCCGACTACGGGGCCCGACCACTGCGCCGGGTGATCCAGCGAGAAGTCGAGGACCAGTTGGCCATGGCCCTGTTGGAGGGTCGCTACCCGGAGGGCTCGACGGTGACCGTCGACGAGAAGGACTGGGCAATCGTCCTGTCCTGAGGTTCCAAGACCGCGGTGCCGCCGGTAACCGCACGTTGGGTGGTGCAACAGTCACCGGTTGTCGCCTTAAAGGTTTCTTGGTGCCGACCGGGATTCCGCAAGGTGGGGCCGATCTCCTCGTTATGAAGGTGTTGTCCCGCTCCCAGGGATGAGGGCGGTCACAACACGAGCCAACGGGGCTGAGTGGAGGGGGTCCCCGATGGTTGAGCGGAACACCGGCAGAAGGATGATCCACCGTTGCCGATTGGTGACGTTCGGCGCCGCCCTTGCGCTGGTGGCGAGTGGCGTTGCGGCCCTGGCGCCTCTGAGCGCACCGGTTGCGGGAGCAGCGCCGGCGCCTCTGGCGATCACTACCACCTCTCCGCTCCCCGAAGGCTTCGTCGGGTCAAGCTATTCGGAGACGCTCCAAGTCACCGGGGGAACGGCGCCCTACGGGTGGCAGTGGTTCGGAGCGGTGCCGCCAGGTCTCACGCTGTCGCCTTCCGGCACCATCTCGGGAAGTCCAACCCAATGGGGCCAGTACCAGATCGAATTCTTCGTCAGCGATTCGAGCTCTCCTCAAGAGCAGCAGAACGCCTATCTGGACCTCACTGTCCAACAGCTGACATCGCCACGGCTGGCCATCACTACGACATCGGTTCCGAACGGCACGGCCGGTACGCCGTACTCGACGACGCTGCAGGCCAGCGGTGGGGTGACGCCCTACTCCTGGTCGGTGACTTCCGGGAGCCTGCCGAGTGGATTGACGCTCGCTCCCTCCGGGACGATTTCCGGAACTCCCCAGCTACCTCAATCCTCTACCTTCGTGGTGCAGGTCGTCGACAGCGGGGTTAACGACCCTGTTGACCCTGTCAACGGACCCCAGCAGCAGCAGGTCAGCGAGCAGCTGACCCTCGCGGTCACCAGCGGCGCTCCCGGCCTGGACTCGGTACTCGGACCGCTCGGTAACGCCATCGCGTCGGGGGCCGCGAGCCTCACGGGGGCGCTGGGCACGCTCAGCGGGTCGCTGGCTACTTTGCAGACTGCTCTGGTCGACCTGGGCCCGAACCTCAGTTGCCTTATCTTGGGGGTCGCCCAGATCGTCGAGCATGGGCCACCGGGGATGTGTGCCGGGTAGGCCTGCACTGGAGCCACGATCGCTCGCCGGCGGAGTCCGAGTTCCTCGGAGGTTCGTCCGGTGGATCGAGGTGATCGGGCAACCGGGGGCTACCCGCCGCCACGGGAGAGGACCTCGCTGATCCGGACCCGCTTGCCGGTCCGGAGGATGGCCCGGGTGTAGATGGCGGTGGCCAGACGGGCCACGCCGAAGATGCCGACGATGGTGATCGCCACCGAGGCGAGGAACTCCCACAAGTTGACGGCACCGAAGCCGACCAGCACCGGCATGGCGAACGGCGCGGTCGGCGGAAGGTAGGCGAGGACCTTGATCAGCTCCGACGGGCTTCCGGAGGCGGCGGCAGTCAGCGAGATGATGTACCCGAAGATGATCGGGAGGTTCAAGGGGAAGGCCAGGCTCTGTACCTGGTCCTGGCGCTGGGCCAAGGAGCCGGCGGCGGCAAAAACCCAGCAGTAGAAGCTGTAGCCGAGCACCAGCCAGACCAGCGTGCTCACCACCACCAGCGGCCCGGTCCCGTGCAACAGCGTGGATCCGACTGCCGCCGACAGAGCGAGGGCGACCCCGACGATGAGGGCAGCCTGGGCGAAGGCGACCAGACCGATCCCCAGCACCTTGCCGGTGAGCAGCTGGATCGGGCGCACCGCTGCCAGCAGGACCTCGATGACCCGGCTGGCCTTCTCCTCCATGACCCCGATCAGGGTCCAGGTGTTGTACTGGGTGAGCATCACGAAGATGAGGATCACCCCGATCAGCGAGGTGGGGTGCACTTTCTTCTTGGCGGTGCCGGGTTGGAGGCTGCTCACCGGCAGCGGCTTGGGATTGGTCAGTGCCGCCGACTGGGCCGGGGTGAGATGGGCCGCCTGGACGGCGGCCGCCACCCCGAGGTTGGTGGCCAACTGAGCGGTGCCGGAACTGTCGTTGGCGTCGATCGGTTTGTCCACCACGATCCTCTGACCGTTGATGATGGCGAGGTCGAGGCTCCCCGAGCGGACGGCGTTGTTGGCTGCCTGCTCATTGGCTTCGGGGACGAACTGGACGGCGGTGCCGTTGGTCTTGGCCGACGCCACCACCACGGCATGGAGTGGTGCCGATAATGACCCGACGACCCCGACTCGCTGGGGTTGCGGGGTCGACTTGGTGAGGACGGGGATGATGATGGCCCCCGCCACCACCACCAGGATGACCACCGTCCCGATGCGGAAGATCCGGCCTCGCAACCGCTCCCGTATTTCCCGGGCCGCCACCAGTCCCACGTCGCTGCTGAAGGGCCCGTATCCGGGGAGTCGCCGAGGCCGGGGCTGCCGGGGGGCGCGGGGGGTGCGACCGACTCCCGGCCCGCCGGCCGCCCGCCGTCGGCGCCGGAGCCAGATCCTCACCGCCGCGGCCAGGACCACCACGACGGGAAGGAGGTAGCGGATGTCTTTGACGCTCATCCCACCGCCTCCCGGAACACCTCGGAGAGCCGGCGGCGCTCGAATACGAACTCGGTGACCCGTCCCTTTGCCATGGCCGCCTGGAGCACGGTCTGGCTGTCCACCGTCGGTTCCAGAACCAGGCGCGCGGCGCCGCCGTCGACTTCGGAGATGGTGACACCTTTCAGGCCCCGAGCCCAGGAACCATCACGGTCCCCCTCCACCCGCACCACCAGGCGGGGGGTGCCGCTGGTGGCCAGGTCGTCGACCTTCCCGGTCACCACCAGCCGGCCGTGGTCGATGATGGTCACCGACTCGCAGAGATCCTCGACCTGGTCGAGCTGATGGCTGGAGAACAGCACACAACACCCGGCCCGGGCCTGTTCGACCAGAACCCCTCCGATGGCGTCGATCCCCGATGGGTCCAATCCGGCCAGGGGTTCGTCCAGGATCAGCAGGTCGGGACCATGGACCAGCGCGGCGGCCAGCTGGACCCGCTGTTGGTTCCCGTGGGAGAGGGCATCCACCTTGCTTTCCGCCCGGTCGAGGACCCCGAGCCGATCCAGCCATGTCTTGGTGGCGGTCTCGGCGTCGTCGGCGCTCATCCCGTGCAATCTCCCGAGGTACTCGAGCTGCTCGCCCACCAGCATGGCCGGGTAGAGACCCCGCTCCTCGGGCATGTAGCCGAAGCGCCGCCGGTCAGCCGGGCTCACCGGCTGGCCGTTCCACTTGGCCTCGCCGGCATCGAGCTGGGTGAGCCCGAACACGGCCCGCATGGTGGTGGTTTTCCCCGCCCCGTTGGGGCCTAAGAAGCCCACCACCTCCCCGCCGGGAACCGAGAAGGAGAGATTGTCGAGGGCGGTGAGGGAACCGAAGCGACGGGTCAGCCCTTCGAGTTCGAGAAGGCTCACCTCCTCAGGCTAGGTGCAACTCCTCGAGCCCGCGGGGACGCCGGACGTCCTCGGTGCCGGTCGGGTGGGTGAGGCATTCCTCCGGTCTCCCCTTTACAAGGGATTTCCCCCTCGCGCCCCCTAAGCTCTGCCCGATGAGTGGACTGCACTCGTATTCGCGAGACTCGTATCCGCCGTCAGGGGGCGGGAGGCGCTTTGGCATCATCGTGGCGTCGGTGGTGGCACTCGCCGTGGCCGGCTACATCGGATCGGTGCTCGGACCTCACTTCAAAGGCTCATCGACCCCCACCACCACGACCGTGACGACCCTCGCCCCCGCCGCCACCACCTCGACGGTCGCCCACGCCACCGTGAAGGTCGTGGTGGCCAACGGCACCCAGATGGCCAACACCGCCGCTCATTTCACCCAGCTGCTCCAACAGCAGGGGTGGAATGTCGGGTCCCCCCAGAACTCCTCGACGTCGGCGACCACGACCACCATCTACTACGCCCAGGCCAAGCAACCGTCGGCGGCCATCATTGCCTCCGAGATCGGGGCGCCGGCCACTGCGCTCCAGCCACTGGGCGCATCGACGCCGGTCGCCAACACCACCGGCGTCGACGTGGTGGTGGTCATCGGAGCCGACCTGGCCGGGCAAGGGTTCCCGGCCACGACCGCCGCCGGCTGAGGCTCAAACAAAACCGGACCCGGCCCCTGTGTGAAACAGGAAGCCAGGTCCGGTCAGAAGTTGCACGATCCAACTTCGGTTGACGTTTTTGCTTAGGCGTCGCGCCGCACCATGCGGTACCCGCCGATGGCGAGGGCGATCGCCGCGTAGCCGGCCAGGATGGCCATGCCGACCCACGGGCTGAACGGGGTGGTGGATCCGTGGAGGGCAAGGGGATTGACGGTGGTCATCGCGTTGCCGATGGTGGCCGGCTCGAACTTGCTGATGGCGTTCTGGAAGGACTGGGGTAGCGCCGGAGTCAGCAGCGGCAGGATGAGCAGCACCCCCACGAAGGCGGCGATGGCGCCGGCAGTGTGGCGGACGATGGTGCCGATCCCGAGGGCGAGGAGACCCAGCACTGCCAGGTAGAGACCCCCGCCGGCAACCGCCCCGAGCACTCCGGATTGGCCCAAGGTGGCGTGCGGGGCCCCGCCACCGATCAGCATCTGACCGATGAAGAAGGCGCCGAACGAGACGATCTCACCTACCACCAGAGCCACCGCGGCGAACACCCCGGCCTTGGCGGCCAGGAACATCTTCCGGTTGGGGATCGCCGCCAGGCTGGACCGGATGGTCCCGGTGCCGTACTCGGCGCTGATGGCCAGTACCCCGAGGATGCCGATGGCCAGCTGACCCAGCAACAAACCGGTGAGGCTGAGGCTGGTGGGGTCGAAGCTCAGCCGGTCACCCAGGGAGGAATGGCCCCAGCGGTTCGCTTCGGTGGCAGTGGCGATGACGCCGATGCCGATGGTGAGGACGACGGTGACCAGGATCGTCCAGGTGGTCGACCGGACGCTCCGGATCTTGGTCCATTCTGATTTCATCACCCCGGAAGGGCGGTAGTGCGGCGCCTGAGGGGCGGGGATGGTGGTGGTGATGAGAGTCATTGGTTGCTCACTTTCGTGCCGGCATCTGCCGTGGGGTGGGTGGGGACGAGGGCGGGGTCGCCGGCAAAGCCACCCTCGCCTCGGTAGTCGACGCTGTCCTGGGTCAGTTCCATGAAGGCCTCTTCGAGGGAAGCCATCTGGGGAGAGAGCTCGTGAAGGGTGAGCCGCTGTTCGAAGGCGATGTCGCCGATCACTTCGGCGCTGACGCCGGCGACCGACAACGCACCGTCCTCTTCCTGGACGACGGTGGCTCCACTCGAGCTCATGGCGTCCTTGAACAGGTTGGCCTGGGGGGTGCGGACCCTCACGAACTGCTGGCTGCTCTGGGCGATGAACTCGGCCACCGGCATCTCGGCGATGAGGCGTCCCCGCCCGATCACCACCAGGTGGTCGGCGGTCAACGCCATCTCGCTCATGAGGTGGCTGGAGACGAATACCGTCCGTCCCTCCCGGCCCAATCCCTTCAGCAGGTTCCGCACCCAGCGGATCCCTTCGGGGTCGAGGCCGTTGATGGGCTCGTCGAACAGCAGCACGCTGGGATCTCCGAGCAGGGCGGCGGCGATGCCCAGCCGCTGGCCCATCCCGAGGGAGAAGGTGCCGGCCCGCTTGTTGGCCACGCTGGACAGTCCCACCACCTCGAGGACCTCGTCGACCCTCGATGCCGGGATGTCATTGGTCTGCGCCAGTTGCCACAGGTGGTTCCGGGCACTGCGCCCCGGGTGGATGGCGTTGGCCTCCAGGAGGGCGCCGACCTCTCGGAGCGGCCAGGCGAGACCCCGGTAGGGGATCCCGTTCACCCGGGTCTCCCCGGCGTCGGGCCGGTCGAGTCCCATGATCATGCGCATGGTGGTCGACTTCCCGGCTCCGTTGGGGCCGAGGAACCCGGTGATCTGCCCGGGCTTGACGTCGAAGGAAAGGTCGTCCACCGCCACGGTGTCGCCGTAGCGCTTGGTGATGCCGGTGACTTCGATCATGTGCCGCTCCTCAGTGCTTGGGTTGGTGGTGCGAGTCGTGTGGACCTCTGAAGCCATCCTGACGATGCGGGACCGGCAAATCGTCACCCGAGCGACCCGATCTGCGGTCGCCTGGCGGAGTAGGCGCCGGGGCCAATTGGGACGCCGGTGTACATCTCCAGATGTAGACAGCCAACGCCTGGAGGGTGATGCGCCGCCTCGGTCGGCTCTGTAGCGTCGTGACATGGCCTTATCCCCGGGAGGCGTGGCCCCCCGCCCCCCTTTCCTCCAGCGGATCACCCCAACCCAGTGGCTGGCGGTCGATATCGCGCTGTCGGTGGTCTTCTTCTTCGGAGAGGCCGTCTCCGTCATCCTGGGCCACAACGGCGGCGGATCGCCGGACCACAAGGCGGCGCTCATCGTCGCCCTCGCCTTCGCCACCCTGCCCATCGCCCTCCGGCGGCGATACCCGTTCCCGTCGCTGGTGATGGTCACCGCCGGCCTCGCCCTGGCCACGGTGATCGGGAACAGTGTGGCCGGGGCCCCCCTGGTGGCCTTTCCCCTCTACAGCGTGGCCACCGGGTACGAACGGCGGGACTCGGCCAAAATGCTGGTCGGCGCGTGCCTGGTGATCCTGGTGGCGATCGGCATCGGCGCCGCCATCCGGCCGACCAGTGCCAACATCGACCTCAACAGCATCCTGGCCGGGGCGGCGGCCTGGTTCGTGGGGGACAGCGTCCGGGCTCGCCGTGCGTATGTGGCCGGGCTGACCCAACAGGCCGAGCAGCGCCAGCATCGGGAAATAGAACGAGCGCAGCAGTCCATTGACGAGGAACGTCTCCAGATCGCCCGCGAGCTGCACGACATCCTGGCCCACAGCCTCAGCGTCATCGCCATCCAGTCGGGGGTGGGCCGCCACGTGCTCGACACCCAACCCGAGGAGGCTCGCAAAGCGCTGGCGGCGGTGGAGACGACCAGCCGTTCCGCCCTCGACGAGTTGCGCCGGGTGCTGGGCATGCTCCGGAGCGGTGACCCCAACGGCCCCAGTTTCGCCCCGGCTCCGGGTCTCGGTGACCTCGAGTTGCTGCTGACCCAGTGCCGGGCCGCCGGCCTGGAGGTCGCCTACCACCAGCATGGCGACATCGTCCCGATGTCACCCGGCATGGAGCTCTCCGTCTACCGCATCGTGCAAGAGGCACTCACCAACGTCACCAAGCACGCCGGCACCGCCCACGCCGCGGTGGACATCACCTTCGGCAACGGCGAAGTGGTGGTCCGCGTCGTCGACGAGGGCGCCCTCCACCGAAACGGGGCCGTCCTTCGCCCGGACCGCGGAGGCGAAGGCCACGCCCACCACGGCATCATCGGGATGCGCGAGCGCACCGCGATGTTCGGCGGGTCCCTCATCGCCGAGCCCCGGGTGGAAGGTGGGTTCGAGGTGCTGGCCCGACTCCCCCTGGAGGGGGAGTCACCATGACGATCGGGGTGGTGGTGGTCGACGACCAGGCCCTGGTGCGGGGCGGCTTCCGGGTGCTGGTGGACTCGGCCGACGACCTGGCCGTGCTCGGAGAGGCGTCGAACGGAGCCGAAGCCGTCGACCTGGTCAAGGCCACCCGGCCGCAGGTGGTGCTGATGGACGTGCGGATGCCGGTGATGGACGGGATCGAGGCAACCCGGGCGATTCTCCATGACCGGGCCGAGGACGCCCCCCGCATCCTGATCCTCACCACCTTCGACCTCGACGAGTACGTCTACGCCGCCCTTCGGGCCGGGGCCAGTGGCTTCATGCTGAAGGACACCCCACCCGAGGAGCTGTTGGCCGCCATCCGGGTGATCGCCGGTGGGGATGCCCTGCTGGCGCCGAGCGTGACCCGCCGGCTCATCGCCGACTTCGCCAGCCGGGAGATCCGCCCGGTGGGGTCGACCGACGTCCTCGACTCCCTGACCGACCGGGAGCGAGAGGTCTTCGGGCTGGTGGCCAAGGGGATGTCCAACCTGGAGGTGGCCGAACAGCTCCACATGAGTGCGGCCACCGCCAAAACCCATGTCAGCCGTGTGCTGATGAAGCTGGACGCCCGGGACCGGGCCCAGCTGGTGGTCATCGCCTACGAGACCGGGTTCATCACCCCGAGCTGATCGGCCGGGGCCGGACGGCTCAGCGGAGAAGGAGGCGGCACCAGGCATCGGCGAGCCACCGCTCGAAACGGGCCGGC
>DATARI010000239.1:0-10751 GCA_036264255.1 Acidimicrobiales bacterium
ACCAAGAACGGTTGTCGCCAACGAACGGACCCCGATGTCGATCCCGATGCCTACGACGCTGAAGTCGGCGACATTGAGGACGGCGACTTGGAGGAGGTCACTGACGGGTTCTCGCTCATTGACCGACCCCCGACATGTTCGGTGAACGTCCGGGTCGACCTGGCCGCCCTCCTTCGGGGCAAGACCCAGCCCGGGGAGATCTGCGAGATCGATGGCCAGGGGCCCATCCCGCCGAAGATGGCCCGGGACATGGCCAACGACTCCTTCCTCCGCTTCATCTTCTGCGAGTCCGGGGACATCCGGTCGGTCTTCCACTTCGGCCGGACCATCAACAAGGCACTCCGGACCGCCCTCGTTCACCGGGACCGCAACTGCGTCGTGCCCGGCTGTCGGGTCAGCTCTCGGCTCGAGATCGACCACGTCCTCCCGGTGACGGAGGGAGGCCCCACCACCCTCGACAACCTCGCCCTCCTCTGTCACCACCACCACTTCTTGAAGACATTCGAGGGCTGGACCCTCGAGATGGTCGACGGCACCAACTCAGAACACCCCAAATGGCGATTCGAACCACTTCCGCCCTTCGGCGAAGAGCCCACCCCCGACCCTGACGTGCCTCGGGCTGGCCAGAAATGGCGCCGACCTCGCGGCCGGGGAGACCATGAAATCGACCGACGGCAGCCTACGGTCAGTCGCAATCCGGGCTCAGGCCAACTGTTCAAGCCGGGGTAGACGGGTGGCCGGGCTGACTCGGGTGGCCGGGTAGCTCGGGGGCTCGGTCGCTCGGGAGGCCGGGCGGCCGGGCGGCCGGCGTGGGAAGGATGAGCGGCCGGTTCAGCCGACGGCTCTAGATGTACCGAACATCTCGTCAAGAGTCACTGGTTGAAGATTCCGGTCACTGATGATCGATTGGATCTGTCCGAACAGGGTCAGGATGGTCGGGTGGTTGAGGTGGCCCAACATGATTGTTCCCGGCTGCAGATACTGCTCCGCCAGGCCGATCAGCTGTTGAGGGCTGATGACGGTCGAGTCCCCGAAACTCCCGTTCCACATCAGAATTTGGGTATAGCCGAGGCTGGCGGCAACTTCCTCGACCCGCTGGTTGTAGTACCCATACGGAGGGCGGAAGTAGGGCCTCGAGGTGATCCCGAAGGTGGTTTGGATCCACTCGTCGTTGCGCTGGAGCTCGTCGTTCATTGCCGAGGTCGAGAGGGTCAGCATGTTGGCGTGGTCCCAGGTGTGATTGCCGAATTGGACTTGCTTCGCCGCCACCATCGGCAACAACATCTCCACCAGAGCCGGGGTCCACAATCGGCTGAATGATCCGTTCGGGTTGAACGTGATGTGGATACCCGAGCTCTGTGCGAACTGGACGTACTTGGCTATGCAGTCGGCACAGTCCCCGTCGTCGACGGTCAGCGCTATCTGCTGCGTCCCTTTCGGGCCCTGTGACACCAATTTGGCAGGACCGGGATGCGGCGGCGGGATCGTCCCAAGCGCCTCCGGCGGCCCGGCGTGGGGATCGGAAAGGATCGGAGCCGGGGGTGCCAGCGGAGCCGAACTCGCCGGGGTCTTGCCCGCGGTCGTCCGGGTTCGGACCGCAGCATGAACCCGACTGGTGCAGCCGGCCAGGGCCAGAGACGCCCCGGTGGCCAGCAGGGTGAGGAAGCGTCTCCTGCCCACTCGGGCCTGTTGCCCGCACCCGTGGCAAGGTTGGTCAGAGCCGCTCACGGCGGCCATGCTACGTGGGCAGTGGAAGGGCGGCGGCCATGCCTTTGGGCAGCCCGACCAACGCCCGAGGAGGCCCTGGGTGGCCCCCCGACGACCAACGGGCGGCCGGTTCCGGCAAATCCATGAGACGGCCCAGGTCTCGGCGTAGGGTTGGGCGCTCTCGCCCTGGCGTGACCGGATCTCCGATTCTCATGGCCGAACCCGACCCCCATTCTCGCCACCAAGGACCTCCTGGATCGCGAACGCCGTCGCCATCGCCATCGCCATCGCCGTGGAGTCTCCGCCGAGTGGCCACGGTGGCATTCGCCTGTGTGATCGTCGCGCTGGTCCTCGCGCCGGTGACGGTGGCCGTGTACCGGGCGGCCTTACCCAGCACGGTGACTGACGCTGACCTGGACGCCACGCCGACGAGCACGGTCGCGGTACCCCGTCCGGAGTCACCCGCCAACGAACCGCTGGCCACCCAGCCAACCCAGCCCACCCAGCCCCGCGGCTCTGACTTCAATCGTTCCGGGTTCCCCTCCTCCATCACCGTGCCACCGTCGTATCTGATTGCCACCTTGAGCGGCCCGACTCCGGCCTACGCCGATTCAACCACTCCGACGGTGCTCCTGACGATCCCGGCCACCTACTCGGCCGCCACCTTGGCGCTTCCGGTCATCGCCGAGCAGAACCAACGCGTCGAAGTCCGACTCCTCCAGCGGCCCAACAACGTCACCGCCTGGATCGCCCAATCCAGCGTGTCGTTGACCCGCACGCCCTACCACCTGTACGTGGACCTCTCGACCCATCGCCTCCTCCTTTACGACAATTCGAAGCTGGTGCTGCGGGCTCCCGCCGGCCTCGGCGCCCCCCAGACCCCGACGCCGGCGGGCAACTACTTTGTGGCCCTGTTCGCCCAGTCCCCGAGCCCCGGCTACGGGCCGTTCGTCATCGTGACCTCCGCGTTGGCCGACACCATCACCGACTGGGAGCAGGACGGCAACCCGATGATCGCCATTACCGGTCCCCTCGATTCACAAGCGGTCATCAACGCGGGCGGGGGGGCGGTCACCCGCGGGAGCATCGGTCTCCTGGACGAGGACCTCTCACGGTTGCGCAATGTGCCCGCCGGCACCCCCATCGATGTGGTCACCACCCTTCGACCGGCGGCATCGGTCAAGGGGAAGACCACGACCACGTAAACGTCCCGGCTGCGGGTGCGGGTGCGGGGCGTTCAGGGTGCCGCATGGGTCACGGCGATGCCGCATGGGTCATGGCGATGACATCGGACCAACCGAGGCCCACCGTCTCCCCGATCACCTGGCTGCTGGCGCGGTCCACCAGCACGAAGAACGGGTAGCCGAGCACCCGATAGTCGCTCCATACCCGATTGCTCATCACCACCGGGACCTGGATGCCCGCCGCCGACGCCTTCACCACATCGGACGAGAGGGTCTCGGGGCCTTTGGTCACGACAACGGCGGACGTGCCGGGGGCGAGTCCGATCGCATCCGGATTCCGCAGGCCGTGCCAGAACTCCTCACAGCCGTCGCAGTCGGTGTGAAGGAAGACCAGGAGCAGCCTCCCCACGCTGTCGGCGACGGAGACCTCGATCGGATCGCCCGATGGGCTGACGCCGAGGAGGTCGCGAGCCGGCCAAGGGGCCGGGGCGTCGAAGGAACCGGAGGGGATCGGCCGCAACCCGGCCACGAACTCGGGGTCAGCCAGCGGGTCGTGGGGTGGCGGGGCGGTGGCCGAATCGCCCAGAGGCGGCGTGTCGACGGTTGGGGTGGCGGAACCCGGGGTCACGCCCGGCGCCGCACCTACTCCGGGATCGGAGATCCGCCCTCGGCGACCTCGACGGTCTCGATAGCGTTGCCATTGCCACACCACCGGCACGACACCTCCTCCACCGTCTCGTCCAGCACTTCCACGTCCTCGAGGGTGAGCTCTCCACCGACGGAGAAATGGTGGAATGCCCTGGTCCGGCGGGTGGTGACCACACTGAAGCGGGTCAGGTTCCCGCAGGCGGCGCAGCGGTAACGGATGCTCGAGGCGTCAGGGGCATCCGGGGTGGCCGAGGAGGCAGGAACGGCCGGGGGGGAGTCGGTAGTCACGCCCCCAACGGTAGTCGCGGCCCGCCAACCGCTGAATCCGCGTCAATCGAACACCTGTTCGCTACAGTGGCCGCCATGGCTCTTGCCGTACAGCGGTCCTTCGACGATCTCGGAACCCCGCTCAGTGAAGTGACCTTCGTGGTCCTTGACGTCGAGACGACCGGCGGCTCTCCGGCGACATCCTCGCTCACCGAGGTGGCCGCCGCCCGGTACCGGGGCGGGGAGATGCTCGGCACCTACCAGACCCTGGTGAAGCCGGACGAGCGCATTCCCCCGTTCATCACTGCACTCACCGGCATCAGCGACCTCATGGTTGCCGACGCTCCCACCATCGGGGCCATGCTCCCCTCCTTCCTCGAATTCCTGGGCGGGGCGGTCATAGTGGGCCACAACGTCCGCTTCGATCTTGCCTTCCTCAACCATGCCCTGGTCTCCACCGGTCGTGACCCCCTCCCGAATGCCAACGTCGACACCCTGGCGTTGGCTCGGCGGCTGGTGCGGGACATGGTGCCCAACTGCAAGCTCGGTACCCTCGCCACCTGCCTCGACCTCTCCCACCGGCCGTCCCACCGGGCGTTGAACGACGTCCTGGCCACCGGAGACCTGCTCCACCATCTCCTCGAGCGGGCCGGCTCGTTCGGGATCCTCGGCCTGGAGGAACTGCTCGATCTCCCTCGCCTGGTCGGCCACCCGCAGGCGGCCAAGCTCCGCCTCACCACCCGGCTCCCCCACCGACCGGGCGTCTACTGGTTCACCGATGCCGCCAGCCATGTCCTCTACGTCGGCAAGGCCACCGATCTCCAGTCGCGGGCCCGGTCCTATTTCACCGGGGACCGACGGCCGAAGGTCGGGCGCCTGCTGCGCCAACTTCATGCCATCCACTACCGGATTTGCCCGGGGCCACTCACCGCCGCGGTGCTCGAAGGTCGGTTGATCCGGGCCTGGTCACCTCCGTTCAACCGGATCGGCAAGGTGCGGCGGAAGAGCCCCGGGGCCATCGCTCGAGCCGAATCGCCCGCCAGCCGGCCCGTCACCCCGCCCCGGCGGGCGGGCGCCAGATCAGGCCGGCGACGAAAATGGACCCCCGACCAGTTGGCCGGTGATCCCACCGCACTCCTCCTACCGATGGCCACCGAAGTGAGCCGCCTGGCCGCCATGCAGTGGTACGAGGATGCTGCCCGGGTACGGGACGAGGTCGATCGGCTCCGTCACCTGATGGGCCAGCAGCGGAGGGTCGAGTCGCTCCGCCGGGCCGGGCGGGTGGTGCTCCTGGTGGATGGCGAGGGATCCGTGGAGCTCGACGGTGGACTGCTGGCCGAGTCCGGCACCCTGTTCGATGCCGAGGCGGCGCGGGGCGGCGGTCCCGTCGGTGGGCCCGTCGGCGGGCCCGTCGGTGGGCCCGTCGGCGGGCCTCTCTCGGCATCGCCGAGCCCGGCGGACACCGCATTGACCATGACCAGGGACGGACACGAGCACGAGCGGATCATCGTCGCCCAGTGGCTCCATGCCCATCCGGAACGGGTCCGGGTCCTCGAGGTCGAATCCCCGCACGGCCTCTCTTTGCCGGCGGAACGCATCCCCCAGTTGAACGACCTGTGCGGGCTCCTCCGCGATCAGGGGGGACTCGCCAGCTGACGTCAGGCGAGCGCCTCCGCGCCGAACAAGGAGATGGCCTTGGCCGCCACATAGAGCTCGGCGATCCCCCGAGGGTCACCGAGGGACCGACCGGTCAATTCCTCGATACGGCGGAGGCGGTTGCGGACGGTGTTGCGATGGCAGAACAGCAATGCACCGCTTTCGTTGACGTTGCCTCCGGTCATGAACCAGGTGGTCAGGGTGAGCAGCAGGGTCTCCCCTTCTTCTGCCGGCAGGCCGGTCATGTTGCCCAAGAGCACCCGGGCGGCCCAGGCGGTCACATCGGGGGAAGCAGCAGCCAACACAGACAGGGGATCCGCATCGATGGTTTCCACACCGGGATGGCCGGCGGGGAGGCTCCTTCGAGCCATCTCCGCCTCGGCGAGCGCCCGCGGCGTCTGCATGGCGTCCTCGTAACACCGGCTCATTCCGACCCGCCCTGCCGCCAACGTTCTCAGGACCTCCGTCACCTGAGCCGGTGATTGTCGGCTGACGGCCACGATCCCCACCTGCTCGTCGGCCCGAAGCCGCCAGGCCGAGAGCACGCCGTGCTGCTTGAGGACGTGTTCCACTCTCGACAGACCCTCGCTCCCGGCCTCCGGAGTTTCGGCCGAAACGGCGACATAGGGCCCACGATCGGGAAGGTCGAGGGCCCGGAGGCTCCCGTTGAGCACGTTCCATTCCGCCCGGCGGCCTTCGAACAGCGCGTCGAGGAGCAGGGTCCGTTGCCGCTCGTCCCGGCGGGCGAGTTCGGTGAGCCGGTCGTGGTAGGCGGCGGTCACCGCGCCGGAATGGGCGTCGATCGCCGTCCACACCTCGGTAGCGGCCCGGGCCAGACCCTTCCATTCGGCCTCGTTGCCCTCCGATGCCCGCTCGACCATCGCATCCCAGATCACCGTGAAGCCCAGTCGGAAGGCATGAAGGACCGATCCGACCGGGACGCCCTGTTCGGCCCGGCTCCTGGCCGTCTCCCGGGCGGCGTCGCTGTGCACCGGTCGTTGGGCGGCGAGGTCGGTCAGGGTCGAGAACAGGTTCTCCCAGCAGCTTTGATACAGCTGTTCCTCACTGACGGTCAGATAGTGCTCATCGGCGTCCCGGATCAGGACGACCAGCCGGTCGGTCATGGCCGGTACCGACTCCAAGAGTTTGGCGGCCAGCTGGCTGACGGCGGTTTCGCCCGCGAACACCGGCGCAATCTCGAACACTTCACCCGGCGAGCTCACGAGAACGAGCCTACCCAAGACGTTTCTCGCCGCGCCTCGCACAATCAAAGGGGGGCAAAAGTGTGCATCTGACCATTGCGATTGACGCATTGATGACACATACTTCATGAAGACGTAACAATGCCCGACAGCGAGATCCGGGGGGGAATTCGGTGCGATTTATTCGGCGCGCGCCTCAGCCGCAGTCTCTCGGGGCCACGCGTTCGCACCGAGGCGCATGACGACCTCAACGACCAGCGCGTCCACGGGCGCCGGGCTGTCTGTCGAGGGGATCAACGTTGCCTTCGGCGGCCTGGCTGCACTGACCGACGTCTCGCTGCAGGTGCATCCGGGCGAGGTGGTAGGCGTCATCGGACCCAACGGCGCCGGCAAGACCACCCTGTTCAACATCATCTGTGGTTTCGTAACCCCCCTCTCGGGCACCATCACCTACAACGGGCACACCATTGACGGTCGCCAGCCCCACCATTTGACCCGGTTGGGCATCGCCCGGACCCTCCAAGGGGTCGGCCTCTGGAATGGCCTGACCATCATCGAGAACGTGATGGCGGGAGGGCAGGCCAAGGCGCACGCCGGCCTGACCTCGTCGCTCCTCGGCCTGTGGCGATCGAGCCGAGAGGAGACCCGCCTCCGTCGGCGGGCCGGTGAGCTCCTGCGCGAGCTCGAGATCGACCAGTTCGCCGAGGCCCGTCCGAGCGCTCTGCCCTACGCGGTGCAAAAGCGCGCAGCCTTGGCCCGCGCCCTGATGACAGACCCGACCCTGCTACTGCTCGACGAACCGGCGAGCGGCCTCTCCCAGGGGGAGATGGACGAGCTCAGCGCGCGGCTGATCGCCCTGCGCGCATCGGCCAGCGTCCTCCTGGTCGAGCACCATATGGATCTGGTCATGTCCACCTGCGACCGGCTGGTGGTACTCAACTTCGGACAGGTCATCGCCCAGGGAACGCCGGCCGAGGTGAAAGCGAATCCCGAAGTGACGACTGCCTACCTCGGGGACGAGGTCCAACCGATCGGCGCCGGCATTGGTTCGGCGGCCGGCGCGAAACCGGGATCCGGCGCATCCGGCGCCGACCCAGTCGGCGGCGGCGGCTCGGCTACGGCCAGAGGCGGGCCCGATGCTTGACGTGGAGGAACTCTCGGTCGCCTACGGCGCGGTCAAGGCCCTCCAGGGGGTGTCCTTCCAGGCCCAGGACGGGTCGGTCACCGCGGTGCTGGGAGCCAACGGGGCCGGCAAGACCACCCTGCTGCGGACGGTGTCAGGTCTGGTCAAACCGCAGTCCGGCACCGTGAGCTACGACGGCGTGAAACTCACCGGCCTCAGCGTCGAGAGCATCGTCCGTCTCGGGGTCTCCCATGTCCCCGAGGGCCGGGGGGTCATCGAGGAGCTCACCGTCGACGAGAACCTCCGGCTCGGCACGCTATGGCGATTCGGCCACCGGGAGCGGCGTCCGATGCTGCAGGAGATCTACGACCTTTTCCCACCGCTGGCGGAGCGCCGGAATCGGATGGCTTCAACCCTGTCGGGCGGAGAGCGCCAGATGCTGGCCATCGGTCGGGCGCTGAGCTCCAAGCCGACCCTGCTGCTGTTGGACGAACCCTCTCTCGGATTGGCCCCTCTGGTCACCGCCCAACTCATGGCCATGATCCGGAAGCTGGCCCGAGAGACCCGGTTGACGGTGGTCCTGGTGGAGCAGAACGTCCGGAGCGCATTGTCGATCGCCGAAGAAGCAGTGGTCATCAACCTGGGACGGGTGGTGATCGCCGACCGGGCCGACACCGTCGCCGCCGACACCCAACTACGGCACCACTACCTGGGGTTTTGAACCGAGAGCCAAAGGGGAGAGTCGCCACGCCATGAGCCTGTTCGTCAACCTGACCCTCAATGGGATCACCAACGGGATGATCTTCGCGGCCGTGGCGCTGGGACTGGTGTTCATCTGGCGGGCAACCCACATCGTGAATTTCGGCCAGGGATCGATGGCCATGTTCACGACCTATCTGGCCGTCACCCTCCTCGACCGCCACCTCAACTACTGGTTGGCCTTCGTGGCCGCGCTGGTGGCCGGGCTGGCGTTGGGAGCGGTCATCGAACAGGTCCTCATCCGCCCCCTTCGGGGAAAGCCGGCCCTCAACCCGGTGATCGTGACCCTCGGCCTGTTCATCCTGCTGGAGGGCCTGGCCGGATCGATCTTCGGAGTCGGGAGCCGTAGCTTCCCTCCCGCCTTCTCCCAAGCCGGGCTGAAGGTCGGGCACACGACGTTGGCCTTCTCCCACTTCGACGTGTTCATCCTGGCCGCAGTGGTCGTGTTGATGCTGGGAACGCTGGCACTGTTCCGAGCCACCAGCCTCGGCCTCCGGATGCGGGCGGCGGCCTTCGCCCCCGAAGTCGCCCGGCTCCTCGGAGTCCGGGTCGGCCGGATCCTCACCCTCGGCTGGGCGCTGGCGGCCGTCGCCGGATCCTTGGCCGGCTTGCTGGTCGCCCCCACCGTGTCCTTCTCTCCCAGCTTCATGGATCTCATCCTGGTCTACGCCTTCACCGCCGCGGTGGTGGGCGGCCTGGAAAGCCCGGTCGGCGCGCTGGTCGGCGGGTTGGTCACCGGCCTGGCCCTCTCCTATGTGGGCGGCTATCTCGGATCCAGCCTCGAGCCGTTGGGGGCGTTGGCCATCCTGATGGTCGTGCTCTCCGCCCGCCCTGAGGGGATCTTCTCCCGGCCCGAGCCGCGGCGGGTCTGAGCGATGCCCGGGACCCCCACGCCCGCCACTCCCGACCGGCCCGGCGGCCCGGCAATGCCGTCGTCGGCGGTAACCACCCAGACCCCAGAACTGGAAGAGGTGGAGTCGGCAAGTGGCGCAGCGGGCAGAGACGCGTCGAGTGGCCCGTCGGCAGGGGCCAGACGAGCCCCGATCAACCTCTCCGGGCTTCCCTGGCTGCGCTTGCCGCGGCAACCCATGCTCCGCCATCTCCTTTTCGGTGCGGTGGCGGCGGTGGGGTTCTATCTCCTCACCTCGTCGCTCAGCGCCTTCGACAACTTCCGGCTCGGCGAGATCGCCCTCTACACCATCGCGTTGGCCGGTCTCAGCCTGCTCACCGGGACCAACGGGCAGATCTCCCTCGGCCAAGGCGCGTTCATGGCGGTGGGTGCCTACACCCTCGGGGTGCTGATGAACCACACCCAGTGGCCGCTCGAGGTCGATGTGTTGGCCGCCATCGTGCTGAGCGGATTGGCGGGACTGGTGGTGGGTATCCCGGCCACCCGGTTGAAGGGGCCCTACCTGGCCGGCATGACCTTGATCCTGGCTCTCGCCCTTCCCCAGATCGCCGACAAGTACTCGACCTTCTTCGGGGGAGACCAGGGATTGACGGTGACCCCACCGACGGCTCCGGGGACCATCGATCCCCAACGCTGGCTGACCTGGATCGAGATCGCCGGAACCATCATCGTCCTGATCCTGTTGGCGAACCTCACCCGCAGCCGGTTCGGGAGATCATTCCGGGCGGTGCGGGACGACGAGATCGCCGCCAGCCTGTCGGGGATCCATGTGGCTCGGACCAAGGTGCTGGCCTTCACGGTGGCCGCCAGTTGCGCCGGTCTGGCCGGCGCATTCCTCGCCTTGTCGATCGGGGTGGTCAACACCGGCGAATTCTCCCTCACCCTGTCGATCTACCTCCTGGCCGGCATGGTGCTCGGCGGGGCCGGAAGCCTGGTCGGAGCGTGGTGGGGCGGCATCGTCCTGGTGTTCATGCCCGGGTGGTCCACCTCGATCGCCAACAGTTTCAGCCTGGGAAGCGCGGTGGCCGCCAACCTGGCCCTGGTCATCTTCGGGCTCATCTTGATCGTGGTGATCATGGTGGCCCCGATGGGCGTCCAGGGGCTACTCGGATGGCTGGGCCGACGGGCGCTTTCGATGTTGACGGGGACGGGCCAGTCCCGGGCAACCCGAGCGCCCCCCGACCTCGCCACCACCCCCGACAGCACGACAGGAGGTACATGAACATCGGCCGATCGACAACAACAACAACTGACGATGAGGCCGCTGAGCCCGGTTTAGAGACAGATGCAACTGA
>DATARI010000250.1:0-16853 GCA_036264255.1 Acidimicrobiales bacterium
ACCCGGGGCGGGACGAGGTCGGGGACGTCCCGGCGGCGCCTCCAGCTGATGGCGAAGGCGGAGACGTCGAGGTCGGCCCGGGCGGCCAGCCCACCGAGGGCCCCGGCACAGAAGGCCCCGACCCCGGTCGGCCGGCCGAGAAGCGGGGTGGCGTCGAGAGCGACCGCCAGTGGGGCCGGTTCAGCGGGCGCAGTGGGTTCCGGCGGCACCCCGGGAGCCTTGCACATCCGCTCTGGCCGGCTGGTCCGTCCCCGCGCCGACTGAGGGGGGCTGTGACGCCGTGAGCAGGCCGGATGGCCGTTCTACCGCCTCCCATCCTGGGGCGACCGGTGGGCGGCGCCGGCTCACCGGCCGGTAGCCCCGTCAACCCCGGGAGGCCCAGGCATCCCGGTAGAGACGGTCGAGCCCTTCGGCGCACCTCGACCAGCTGAACCCAGCCGCCTGCCGGCGGCCCCGGGCAGTGAGTGCCTCGACGTCGCCTCCCCCATCGAGCACGTGGATCAAGCCGTCGGCCAGAGCGTGGCCGTCCCCCCCGCCGACCAGCACCGCACCGTCCCCCACCACCTCGGGGATCGACCCGACCGCGGTGGTCACCACCGGGACCCCGGCGGCCATGGCTTGCAGCGGCGGGAACCCGAAGCCCTCGTAGACGGATGGATAGGCCAACGCCGCCGCCTGCTGGAGGGTCACCGCCAAGGCGTCGTCGTCGAGGTAACCGGGACGCACGATCCGGTCGGCCACCGGGGATGACCGGATGGCATCGGTCAGACGGTCCGCCCCCCAGCCATCGGCGCCGACGATGACCAGGGCCACCTCCGGATGGGCGCGGCTGACCGAGGCGAACGCCTCCACCAGGGACGGGTAGTCCTTCCGGGGCTCCACCGTGCCGATGGCCACCACGTACCGCGACGTCCCCTCCGGCAGGGGAAACCCGCGGTCGGCGCCCGGCCGGGCGCCGACCGGAAGGCTCCCCAGTCCGGGGATGCCCAAATGCACCGCCCGGACCCGTGCGGGGTCGACCCCGAAGTGGTCGATCACCTCGCCGGCCACGAATTCGGAGTCGGTGTGGACCCAGGCCCCGTCGGCCAACGCCCGCCGGATCAGCGCCGGGTACTCGAGGGTCGACCGGTCGCACATCTCCGGGAACCGGACGACGGTCAGATCGTGGACGGTGACCACCCGGGCCGCCCGGCGGGTGGGCGGCACCACGAAGTTGGTGCCGTGGACCACCTGCTGGGACCCGATGAACCATTCGATGGGCGGCAGGCGGGAATGGGCCCACGCAACCCGGAGGGGGCGGTCGGGCATCGCCCGTTGACGGGTGGACACCCCCGGTGGGACCTGGGCCACGATGCCCATGCGCCGTCTCCAGCTGATGGCGAAGGCGGAGACCTCCAGGTCGTCCCGGGCCGCCAGCCCGCCGAGGGCTCCGGCACAGAAGGCCCCGACCCCGGTCGAACGGCCGAGGAGCGGGGTGGCGTCGAGGGCGACGGCCAGAGACCCTGGGGCGGCAATCACAGGGGGCTCCGGCGGCACCCGGGGAGCCTTGCACATCCCCCCGCGCCGGCCGAGACCATCAGCGGGGCCGGGTAGCCTCCCCATCCATGCTCGATCCCTGCCGCCGCTACAGACCGGGACGCCGTGGATCGGATCGTCGCCACCCGGGCGACGCCCGGTGATCGCCGCCCTGGCCGGCGGGGTGGGGGCCGCCCGCATGCTCGGCGCCCTGATCGCGGTCATGCCGGCCGAGGAGATCACCGCCATCGTCAACACCGGGGACGACACCGTCCTCCACGGCCTCCACATCTCCCCTGATCTGGACACGGTGATGTACACGTTGGCCGGCGCCATCAACCCGGAGACGGGGTGGGGACTGGCCGGGGAGTCGTGGCAGGTGATGGAGTCGCTCGAACGTCTGGGCGGGATCACCTGGTTCAACTTGGGTGACAAGGACATCGCCACCCACTGCTATCGCACCCAACGGCTCAGCGAAGGGGCCACCCTCGGCAAGGTCACCGCCGAGCTGGCCACCACCTGGGGGGTCGGGATCCGGATGGTGCCGGTGACCGATGACTACCTCCGGACCCGGCTGCAGCTGGTCGACGGTCCGGAAGTGGCGTTTCAGGAGTACTTCGTCCGGCTGCACCACGATGTCGCCGTCTCCGGCGTCCGGTTCGACGGGGCGCCGGATGCCCGGCCGGGTCCCGGGGTGCTCGAAGCCCTGTCCGGTGCCGACCTCATCGTGGTGTGCCCATCCAACCCGGTGGTCTCCATCGGCCCGCTGTTGGCGGTGCCCGGGATCCTCGACGCCCTGGTCGCCCGCCGCGACGACATCGTCGGGGTGTCTCCCATCGTGGCCGGGGCGGCGTTGAAGGGCCACGCCGACCGGTTGCTGGCCGAGCTCGGGTTCGAGCCATCGGTGGTGGGGGTGGCCAAGTGGTACGCGCCATGGGTCGGGACCCTGGTGATCGACGAGGCGGATGCCGAGTTACGGAGTGCCGTGGAGGCAGAAGGGATGCGTTGCGTGGTAACCAATACCGTCATGTCGACCGCCGAACGGTCGGCCCACCTCGCCCGGACGGTGCTCGATGCCCGGGCATGACCTCCACGGGGACCCCCTCGGGCCCGGAGCGCTGGCCGTCTACCCGGTGACCGGGCTCCCTGAAGTGAAGCCGGGTGATGATCTGGCCGCGCTGTTGATCGAGGCGCTGACCCATGTGGCCCACAGCGACCACCCCACCCCGGTTCGCCTCACCGAAGGGGACGTCCTGGTCGTCACCCAAAAAGTGGTGTCGAAGGCCGAAGGCCGGCTGGTCGCCATCGACCCCGATGATCCCGGTGCCAAGCAGCGGCTGGTGGAGCAGGAGTCGGTCCGGGTGCTGCGACGCCGGGGCGACCTGCTGATCACCGAGACCCCGCACGGGTTCATCTGCGCCAACGCCGGGGTCGATCTCTCCAACGTCGATGAAGGCACCGCCGCGCTGTTGCCGCTCGACCCCGACCTCTCGGCCCGGCGCATCCGTGAAGCCCTCGAACATCGCCACGGGGTGGCGGTGGGGGTGGTCGTATCCGACACCTTCGGGCGCACCTGGCGACGGGGGGTCACCGACGTGGCCATCGGCATTGCCGGCATCGCCGGGGTCGTCGATCTGCGGGGGACCCCCGATGCTACCGGCCGGGTCCTCGAGGCCACCGAGGTGTGCGTGGCCGACGAGCTGGCATCGGCCGCCGAGCTGGTGATGGGCAAGGATCGCGGGATACCGGCCGCGGTCATCCGGGGGGTCGATCCCCGATGGCTGCGGTTCGCTTCGGTGGCGGCCGAGATCATCCGGCCGCCGGACGAAGACCTCTTCCGCTGATCGGTCAGCCGGCCCGCGGCTGCGAGCCTAACGACCGGCGACGCCGTCGATGGCTTGGCGCAACAGGTCGGCGTGCCCGTTGTGACGCGAGTACTCGCCGATCACATGCAGGTAGGTCATCCGGAGGGAGAAGACCTCGTCACCCACCTCGAAGGTGTCATCGAAGGCCATGGGGGCGACCGCCAGGTCGGCCGCCCGCCATTCGTCCTGCAGCTGTCGGAAGTCGGTCTCCGCCCGGGCCGGATCGATGGCGTCGAAGTCGAAGTCTTTCCCGAGGGAGGGATCGAACAACGGTTCGATCGGCTGGCCGGCCGCCCGCTGTCGGAACCAGATCCGATCCACTTTGGCCAGATGCCGGATCAGCCCCAGCAAGGAGAGATTCGATGAGGGGAGCGGGCGCCGGGCGAGTTGCTCGCCGTCCAGCCCGGCACAGATGTTCAGCAACGTCGCCCGCTGCCAGGCCAGGTAGGCCTCCAGCATCGGACGGTCGTCACCGGTCAGTGGCCCGTCAACCGGGTCCGGGGTTGGCGCACTCCACATTCTGAAGGTTCCCTTCAGCCCCGCCGGGGTCCGGATACCGGCCACTGCGGCCGGTTGATCAGCCCACCCCGACCAGGTCGACCACGAAGACCAGCGTCTCGTTCGGGCCGATGGCGCCTCCCGCCCCCCGTTCCCCGTAGCCGAGGTGGGGCGGGATCGTGAGTCGGCGACGTCCGCCCACCTTCATCCCCGCCACCCCTTGATCCCAACCGGAGATCACATGCCCGGCGCCGAGCGGGAACGAAAAGTGCTGGCCGCGATTCCAGGATGAATCGAACTCGCTGCCCGTCGACCACGACACCCCGACGTAGTGCACCTTGACTGGCGAACCGGCCACCGCGTCGGGACCGTCGCCCACTTCGAGGTCCTCCACCACCAGCTCGGAGGGAGGTGCCCCGTCGGGGATGGTCACGGTGGGTTTGGTGTCGGATGCCATGGCTACGACTGTAGGTCGTCCGCGGCCCCACTGACCAAGAGCGGTCAGCGGCCGCGCCGACCGCCGGCGCCGGCCACCTGCTTGCCGCCACCGTTCTGGCCACCGTGGTTGTGGGTGTGGGCGCCCCCGCCCGCCTTGCCGCCGCCGTTCTTTCCGTTCCCGGCGTAGCCACGGGCCCCGGCCGGCTTGGATCCCGGCTTGCCCGGCTTGCTCCACCCGCCGGTGGCCCCGAGCTTCTTCTTGTGGCCGCCCGCGCTGCCGTTGCCGTTGGACGAGCCTGGGTCCGAGCCGTAGACCCTCGGGCCCTTACCCGGGCCGCGTCCGGCCGCCGGCCGCTGCTTCCACGGCTTCCCGGTGCGGGTCGAGCTGTTCGACCTTCCCGAGCGCTCGGAACCGTACTGTCCGGACCCGTTGGACGAGCCGTTGGTCGACGCCGCCGTCTCCTTGAAGGTCCGCCGCGGGGGTGGCTGGCCGATGACGTCGGCGATCTTGGACATGTCCGGATGATCCAATCCCGGCGGCATGCCCAGGTCCCGCTGAATCCGCTTCACCGCGCCGGTCTTGTCGGGGGTGACGAAGCTGATCACGACCCCGGTGGCCCCGGCCCGGGCGGTGCGGCCCGAGCGGTGCACGTAGTCCTTGGCGTCAGTCGGAGGGTCGAAGTGGACGACGGCGTTCACCCCGTCTACGTGGATCCCCCGGGCGGCCACATCGGTGGCGATCAACGCATCCACCGAGCCACGGACAAACGACTCGAGGGCCCGCTCCCGCTGCTTCTGGCTCCGGTCCCCGTGGATGGCGGCGGCCCGGACTCCCCGCTGCTCGAGCTGGCGGGCGATCCGGTCGGTGCTGTGCTTGGTCCGGCAGAACACAATGGTCGGGCCCGACGCGGCGGCGATCGATGCCGTCGTCTCGACCCGGTCCCCGGAGGAGACCCGCCAGAACAGGTGCACCGCTTCGCTGGCGTCTTCCTCGGCCTCGAGTTCGTGCCGAACCGGATTCTTCTGATAGCGCTTCACCAGCACGTCGATGTCGCCATCGAGGGTGGCCGAGAAGAGCAGGGTCTGTCGGTGGCTCGGGGTCTGGTCGAGCAGCCGGCGGACGTCGGGGAGGAATCCCATGTCGGCCATCCGGTCGGCTTCGTCGATGACCACGATCTCGACGGCGTCGAGGCGGATGCTGCCCCGTTCGATCAGGTCACCCAACCGGCCCGGGCAGGCCACCGCGATATCCACCCCGCGGGAGAGGGACTTGAGCTGGGGGCCGTAGCCGACGCCACCGTAGAAGGTCTCCACCCGCAGGTTCCGGGAGGAACACAGGGAGGCGAGCTCGGAGGCCACCTGGGCGCAGAGCTCGCGGGTGGGGGTCAGCACCAGCATCCGGGGATGCTTGGGCCGGGACGGCTTCCCGGTGAGACGGGCCACCGCCCCGATGCCGAAGGCCAGGGTCTTTCCCGATCCGGTCGGAGCCTTGCCGCAGACGTCGCGGCCGGCCATGGCGTCCACCACCGTGGCGGACTGAATGGGAAAGGGGGTGATGATCGAACGCGCCTTGAGCGCGGCGACGATGTCTGAGGGCACGCCGAGATCGGCGAAGGAAGGTTGGGGCAGGGGCATGGAAGCGCTTTCGTTGCGACAGTGGGGGACGATCGGGAAGAGACCCCGACCGTGGCCTGTCGCGAAATTGATGCGCACCAGGACCTTGCCAGTGTAGTACCTGCGGCCTCCCTCCGAGCGCCATCCCGGAAAGCTGCGCCGGATCGGTCGGGAATGGGGCTCGGAACTAGCGTGTCGCAGGTGGAGCCGATCCTGCACCTGTCGATCCCGGTACGTGACCTCGAGGTGGCACGGCGGTTCTACCTGGAGGCGCTGGGATGTGAGCCGGGACGTAGGTACCCCGGCTGGTGTGACGTCTGGTTCTTCGGTCTGCAGCTCACCCTCCAAGAGCAGCCCGACCAGGTGCTGTCCGACCAGCAACGGGGCGTCCGCCACTTCGGCGTCACCCTCAGCGGGGGGGAACTCGATGAGCTCCTCGAGCGGGTGAGCCGGCACGACGTCCGGTGGCTCGACCCGGTGTCCGTCGACTACGCCGGCACCCCTCAGGAGCAACGGAAGGCGAAGATCCTCGATCCGAGCGGCAACGCCGTCGAGATCAAGTCCTACGTGGACCCGGTGGCCGCCTTCGCCGCCGCCGGACGCCCGAACTCCTGACGTCGCTGGTCCCTCGGGCTCAGTTCTCTCGGCTGCCGATCCGCTCCCGTACGAAGTCGAGCACCGCGGCGGTGCCGGTGGCGAGCCCGGTCCACGGCTTCCACCCCAGGTGGATCCCGGCCCGGCCGGGGTCGAGGCTGTTCCGGAGCAGCTCGCCGGTCCGCAACGGCGCATGCTCGACCGGGACGCTGAGCCCGGCCTGGGCGGTCAGCTCGCGGAAGAGGTCATTGACCGACGTCTCGTGGCCGGTGCCGATGTTGCACACCAGCCCTCCGCCCTTGGTGGCTCCCCGGACGAAGGCGTCCACCACATCGTCCACGTAGACGAAGTCGCGGGTCTGCTCCCCGTCGCCGTAGATGGTGATGGTCTGCCCCTGGAGCAGGCGCTCGGCGAAGATGGAGACCACCCCCGCCTCCCCGTGGGGATCTTGGCGGGGACCGTAGACATTGGCCAGCGCCAGTGCCGTGAACTCCAGGTTGTGCAACTCCCGGTAGGCGACCAGATAGTCGATGGCGGACTTCTTCGACACCCCGTACGGCGACAGCGGGCGGTGCGGAAGCGACTCCTTGATGGGAAGGTCGGCCGGATCCGGGTCGCCGTAGAGCGTCCCGCCGCTGGCCGCGAACACCACCCGTTTGGCTCCCGACGCCCGGGCGCCTTCGAGAATCCGGATGGTGCCGAGGAGGTTGACATCGGCATCGAAGATCGGCTGTTCGACCGACAGCCGCACATCGGCTTGAGCCGCCAGGTGGAACACCACCTCGGGATGCCGGCGCACCATCAGGTCCACCACTTCGGCCGAGCGGACGTCGACCGTGTTGACGGTCAGGCGGTGGCCGGCCGTCGCCCGGGATTCGGCCAAATTGGACAGCGAACCGCTCGACAGGTCGTCAACGACATCGACGGAGTGCCCTTCCGCCAGCAGCCGGTCAACCAGGGTGGAGCCGATGAACCCCGCACCTCCGGTGACCAGGGTGCGCACCGATTAGACCCCGGCCGGCACACGACCACCGTCGACGACGGTGCCTGACGCAGTCACGACATTGGCGCCGATGACCGATAGCGGTTGAATGACGCATCGTTGGCCGATGGTGGCATCGGGCCCGATGATCGATCCCTCCACCGACGCGCTGGCAGCGATCCGGGCCCCGGGCAGCAGGACCGATCCGACCACCGAGGCGCCCTCTTCGACGACCGCTCCCCGACCGATGACCGACTCGTCGATGGTGGCTCCGGCATCGATCTGGGCGCCCTCGCCGATGAGGGAGCGGGTCACCGACTCGCTCCGCACCTCCACGGCTCCGATCCGCCACACCCCCACCCCGACGGACAAGTCCTCGACGGCATCGGGTGCGGGCGGGACGGTGCGCCGGCCGAGCAACAGGTCGGCATGGGCCCGGAGGTAGGCATCGGGGGTCCCGGTGTCGATCCAGTACACCTCGGAGCCGAGGGCGTAGAGCGAGCCAGCCTCCACCAGTTGCGGGAAGGTCTCCCGCTCGATCGACACCCGACGTCCCTCCGGGATGCGGGCCAGGACGGAGGCTTCGAGGACATAGGTCCCGGCGTTGATCAGGTTCGTGGGTATCTGGTCACGGGGCGGCTTCTCGATGAACGCCTCGACCTTCCCGGCGGCATCGGTGGGCACCACCCCGAAGGCCGAGGGGTCATCCACCGGAGTGAGGCTGATGGTGGCTTCCGATCCGTGCTCGCGGTGGAAGGCGATCAGGGCGGAGATGTCGAGGTCGGTGAGGACGTCGCCGTTGACCACCACGAAGGTGTCGTCGATGCCGACATGGTCGGCGGCAAACCGGATGGCACCGGCGGTGTCGAGCGGGGTGGGCTCCACCGCGTAGGAGATGCGGATGCCGGCCACCGTGCCGTCCGGGTAGGCGTTGATGAAGGCGTCCGGACGGTAGCCAAGCGAGAGCACCGCATCATCGATCCCGTGGCTGGCCAGGTGGCCGAGTACCCGTTCGATCATCGGATGCTCCACGATGGGAAGCATCTGCTTGGGCGAGGTCAACGTCAGGGGGCGGAGCCGGGTCCCCTCGCCGCCCACCAGGACGACGGCCCTCACCGGCTGATTCCGCCAGGGCGTTTCATGGTGCCGCGGTGGTCGCCGTCGGTGCCGCGGTGGTGGCGGTGGTCGGTGCGGTGGTGGCGGTGGTCGGTGCGGTGGTGGAGGTGGTTGCCCCGGACTGGACGGCGGTGATCAGGTTGGAGACCACGGTCCCCGGCGGCTTCGGCACCGAGGCGGTGGCGGGCACGAAGGCCATGGTGATCATCTGGCCGTCGCTGAACTTGAGCGAGGTCGGGTTCCCCTGGACTTCGGTGGACTTCTTGGCCAGGTAGTTGGTCCACTGCACCACGTTCACGTAGCCCTGCTTACCGGCGTCGGGGGTGCCCTTCGGGCAGGTGGCGCCGTTGCTCATCACTTTCTTCCCCGGATAGCCGAGGGTGGTGGACGAGAGGGTGAGGCCCTTGTAGCCGGACACGAACTTGCCCAAGGTGGCGTTGCCCCCGGATTCGGAGCTGTTCTTGGGGCTGACGATGACCAGGCCACTGCCGTCGGCGGTCAACCCGTCGGTGGCGCCGTTGGTGCTGGCCGGGAGGTTTGGCTCGGTGGTGCCGCAGATGTCGATGGCGAGGGCGGCGTGCCAGGTCTGGGTGGTGGTCGGGGCACCGGCTCCGGAGTTGACCTTGTGGGTCCGCTGGTAGCGGCTGTACCCGATGAGCAACAGACCCACGACGACGATGATGACCAGACTGGCGTACCAGTTGATCGGCATCTGACCGCGGTAGGTCTTTCCGCCTCCGGTGGACGCTGCACGCGCCACCCATTTTCCTGTCGAATTGCTGGGCATGATCGGACGACACCCTACAGCGTGCTGCCCTACCGGTCGGTCCGCCCCCGGGACACCCGGGTCAGGGGCTGACCAGCTTCCGGATCCCGGCCAAGGCCGCCCGGACCCCGATCCCGACCACCACCAGCGGAAGCAGGGCCCGGCGCCATCCCGAGGTCGACTGGCCGGCGAACCGCAACAGCGAACGGTGGTGCTCGACGATCATCCGGTAGGGGTGGCGATCGGTGGAGACCCCCTGGCGATGGGTGACGACAGCGGCCGGGGCGTAGACCACCTTCCAGCCGGCCCTCCCCAGCCGCCAACACAGGTCGACCTCCTCCAGGTACATGAAGTACCGCTCGTCGAAACCCCCGACCTGCTCGAACGCCGAGCGGCGGACCAGAAAACAGGCGCCGGAGACCCAGTCGACCGGCCAGACGGTGTCGACCTCCAGGGCGAGACCGGCCCGTTGGTAGGCGCGGGTGAACGGGTTCTGCGGGACGAACTGCCCGAGCAGGGCGTGCCCGGCGGCGTCGATCATGGAGGGGAACTGCCGGGCCGACGGATAGCGCTCCCCTTCCGGCGTCCTGATCATCGGGCCGACGACGGCAACGGTGGGATCGGACTCGAGGGCGCCCGCCATCTCGTCCAGCGCGCCGGGCGAGATGGACAGATCGGGGTTGCACACCAGGACCAGCTCGGACCGGGTGGCCGCCACCCCCCGGTTGGCGCCCGCCCCGTAACCCAGGTTCTGCCCGGGGTCGAGGACGACGACCTCGGGATCCTGGCGCCGCAGTTCCTCCACCGAGCCGTCCGTCGAGCCGTTGTCCACCACCACCAGCTCGGCCGGCCCTTCCTTCTCGAGGCTGGCGACGCACCTGGCCAGGACCGGGCCCGACTCGTAGTTGACCACTACCACCGCGACCTGTTCCCCGCCCCGGCCGGCGAGGCCCTCGGTCACGGGTCGAGCCGGGTGAACCGGAACTTGATCAGCGCCTTCAGCGCTACGAACCCGTCGCGCCAGGTGATCTTCTTGCCCTCGTCGATCTCGCGTCCGGCGTAGGAGATGGGGACTTCGTAGATGCGGTGCCCTTTCCGAAGCACCTTGGCGGTGATCTCCGGCTCGAAGTCGAAGCGGTTGGACTCGATGGTGATCCCGGCGATGACCTTCCGATCGAACAGCTTGTAACAGGTCTCCATGTCCGAGAGGGTCGAGGAGTAGAGCACGTTGGTCACCAGCGACAGGATCCGGTTGCCGACCCAGTGGGACGGCAGCATGTTCATCCGTTCGCCGGTGAACCGGCTGCCGTAGACGACCCGGGCCTTGCCCTTCAAGATGGGGTCGAGCAGCTTGGGCCAGTCATCCGGGTCGTACTCCAGGTCGGCATCCTGGATGAGGACCAGGTCGCCTCGCACCTCGGCCAGCCCGGTGCGGATGGCCGCCCCCTTCCCCTGGTTCTGGACGTGGTTCAACACCTTGACCGTCGAGTCCTCGATGGCGGCCAGCACCTTGTCGGTCCCGTCGGACGAACCGTCGTTGACCACCACCACGTCGACGGTCAGGGGGATGTCGACGGCCCGGATCCGCCGGATGACTTCGGCGACGGTGTTGCGCTCGTTGTAGACCGGCACGATCACCGACAGCGTGGCGTAGCCCAGGCGAGCGGCTCCATCGTCGCCCGGCTCGGGCTGTCCCGTCTCCTCGGCTCCAGTCAAGACCGTGTCTTCCTCTCCATTGGGTGCTCCCCGCTCCTTCCGCGGTCGAAAAATGCCGCCGTCCGGGCCAGCCCTTCCTTCAGGCCGGTGGTGGGCTCCCACCCGAGGGCGCTCCGGGCCAGCGAGATATCCGGCTGGCGCCGGGTGGGATCGTCCAACGGTAGAGGAAGGTGGACGATGGTCGAGCCGGAGCCGGTCAGGTCGATGACGGTCCGGGCCAGATCGAGGACGGTGTGCTCGTCGGGATTCCCGATGTTGACCGGGCCGGTGATGACCGCATCGAGCAGGGCGATCAGGCCGTCCACCTCGTCGGCGACGTAACACAGGCTCCGGGTCTGGCTGCCGTCGCCGTAGACGGTCAACGGCTCGCCCGCCAGGGCCTGGAAGAGAAAGTTGGAGACGACCCGACCGTCGTCGGGGCGGAGGCGGGGTCCGTAGGTGTTGAAGATCCGGGCGATCCCGACCCGGGTCCCCCGCTCGCGGTGGTGGGCCATGGTCAGGGCCTCGGCGAAGCGCTTGGCCTCGTCGTAGACGCTGCGGGGTCCCACCGGATTGACGTTGCCCCAGTAGCCCTCGGTCTGGGGGTGGACCTCCGGATCGCCGTAGACCTCGCTGGTGGAGGCGAGCAGGAACCGGGCACCGTGGCGCTCGGCCAGCTCCAGCCCCCGCCGGGTCCCCTCGCTCCCCGCCGCCAGGGTGGCCAGCGGCCGGGCCAGGTAGTCGGGCGGCGACGCCGGGCTGGCCAGGTGGAGCACTCCGGTGACCGGGCCGTCAACCGGCAGCGAGGTGGACACGTCGGCCTCCACCAGGGTGAAGGCCGAGTCCGCCAACAGCTGGTCCACGTTCGAGCGGCGGCCGGTGGAGAAGTCGTCCACGCACACCACCTGGTCGCCGCGCTCGACCAGCCGGTCGCAGAGATGGGAACCCAGAAACCCGCTTCCCCCCATCACCACGTACCGCCGGCTCACCGGCGCCCGATCCCGGTGTAGTCGAAGCCGAGCCGCCGCATCTGGGCGGGGTCGAGCAGGTTGCGGGCGTCGACCACCACCGGCGCCACCAGCCGCTTCAGCACCTGGGAGAAGTCGAGCCACCGGAACTCGTCCCACTCGGTCAGCACCACCACCGCGGTGGCGCCCTCACAGGCGGCGTAGGCGTCGGGGAAGGCCCGGACCGAGTCGTCGAGGGTGGCCACCGAGCCGAGGGTGTCGGTGTGGCTGAGCTCGGCCACCCGGGTCGAGACCTTCCCGTCGGGGACCGCCACCGTCGGATCGAAGGCCTGCACCGTCGCCCCCTCCGCCACCAGCCGCTTGACGATCTCGACGGCCGGGGAGTTCCGCAGGTCATCGGTGCCCGCCTTGAAGGTGAGGCCCCACACCGCGATGACGCTGCCGGCCAGGTTGTCTCCAGGCGTCGCGACCTCGGCGGACGTCGCCCCCGCCCGGACCACCGCCTGTTTCACCTTGTCCACCACCCGGGCGAACTGTTCCTCGTTGGTGGCGATGGCCCCCTGGAGGAAGGAGAAGTCGTAACCCGCCTGCTCGGCAATGTGGACGAGGGCCCGGGTGTCCTTGGGCAGGCAGCTTCCCCCCCAGCCGGGGCCGGGGCGGAGGAACTCGAATCCGATCCGCTTGTCGTAGCCGAGCCCGAGGATGACGTCGCGCACATCGGCCCCGACCGCCTCACAGAGGCCGGCCACCGCGTTGACGAAGCTGAGCTTGGTGGCCAAGAAGGCGTTGGAGGCGTACTTGATGGTCTCGGCGGTGGCCGCATCGGTGATCAGCAGCGGGGCGTGGGTCCCGGCGAACAGCTTGCCGACCTTGGCCGCGGCGGCCTGGTCGGCGGCGCCCACCACGATCCGCTCCGGATGGAGGCTGTCGGTGACCGCGGTGCCTTCCCGCAGGAACTCGGGGTTGGACACCACGGTGATGTCCCGCCGGCCGAGCACCCGCTCGACCACCAGCGTCGAACCCACCGGGACCGTCGACTTGTTGACGATGATGGTGTTGGCGGTCAGATGGGGGGCGATCTCGGTGGCCACCGACTCCACGTAGGAGAGATCGACCGAGCCGTCGGCACCCTCGGGGGTCGGGAGGCAGAGGAACACGAACTCGGCGTCGGCGACCGCCTCGGCGGCCCCGACCATGAAGCGCAGGCGGCCGGCGGCCTGGCCCTCCCGCACCAGGTCCTGGAGGTCGGCCTCCACGATGGGGACGGTGCCCCCGGCCAGGAGGGCGATCTTCTCCGCATCGGAGTCGGCGCAGGTCACCCGGTGGCCGAGGTGGGCGAGGGTGGCGGCGGTCGGAATCCCGACATAGCCCATCCCGATGACGGCGACGACCCGACCGTGGGCGTTGGGCAGCACCCGCACCGCCGCCCCCCGGTGGCCGAAGTAGGCGCCGGGGCCGCCCGGATCGGAGTCGCGGTTCCGGCCGCCAGGGGCTCCGAGTCCCCCGCTGGTCCCTGTGTCCCTCATCCCTGTCCCATCGTCATCGGCACCCGTCATCCCGCCAGTTCACCGGCTCATGCCGGTCGCACGGTGTCATCATCGTACGTACCGCCGATCAGGTCCGTTCTGCCCCGGCCGGGAGGACCTCGACCAGCCGGGCGAGGGAGGTGGTCCACTCCGGCAGCAGGTCGAGGCCCGAGAGCCGGAGGGCGGCGTTGTCCAGCCTGGAGTTGGCCGGGCGGGGAGCCGGGCGGGGAGGGTCGAGGTCCTCCGTGGCGATCGGCTCCACCCGGTCGGGATCGAGCCCGGCCGCCGTCAAGGTGGCCCGGGCGAACCCGAACCAGGTCGTCTCGCCCTGGTTGGTGACGTGGAATGTCCCCGGCCGGCGGCCGAGGGCCAGCCCGACGACGGCGGTGGCCAGATCGGCGGTGAAGGTCGGGGTGCCGTGCTGGTCGTCCACGAACCGGAGCGTCCCGTCGGGGGTGGCGGAGGCCAGCCGGAGCACCGTCTTGACCATGTTCGCGCCGTGGGCCCCGCTGACCCAGGCGGTGCGGACCACGGTGGATTCGCCACCGCTGACCGCCGCCACTTCGAGCTCGCCGCCGAGCTTGCTGCGGCCGTAGACCGACTGGGGGTTGGTGGCGTCCCACTCGACGTAGGGCCGGTCGAGGGTCCCGTCGAAGACGTAGTCGGTGGAGACGTAGAGAAGGTGGGCGCCGACCCGGCGGGCGGCCTCGGCCACGTGCCGGGTGCCCAGGGTATTGACCGCGAAGGCGGTGTCGGGGTCCGACTCGCAGGCATCCACCGCGGTGAAGGCCCCGCCGTGGATCACCACCTGGGGCCGGAACGACTCGAACGCCTCTCCCACCGCCGTCCGGTTGACCACGTCGAGATTGTCGATGTCGGTGGAGAGCACCTCGATGTCGCCCCGGTCGCGCTCGACCGGCAACACCCCCCCGTCGGGCACCGCGCCGGCCAGCACATCCCGGACGTCACGGCCCAGCTGGCCGTTGCCCCCGGTCACCAGCACCCGGAGGGGTGGGCTCACGGGCCCGGGACGGGGCCACCGGTGTTCGGGCCCATCCAACCGCCCTCGATCACCGGGGCCCGGTCGACCAGTGGCTCCCACCACGCCCGGTTGTCGGCGTACCAGCCGACGGTGGCGGCCAGGCCCTTGGAGAAGTCGACTTTCGGCTCCCAGCCCAGAGCGGCCCGGATCTTGGAGGAGTCGAGCAGGTACCGGCGGTCGTGGCCGGGTCGGTCGGGCACGATCTCCTTGAGCGACTGGGGGCGGCCGGTGGCCGCCAACACCGCGTCGGCGATCTCCTCGATGCTGGCCTCCACCCCGCTCCCGACGTTGTAGGTCTCCCCCACCTCGCCCTTCTCCAGCACCAGCTCGATGGCGCTGCAGTGGTCGTCGACGTGGAGCCACTCGCGGCGGTTGAGGGTGGAGGCGTAGAGCGGCAGCGGCATGTCGTTCAACGCCTTGGCGGTGAACAGGGGGATGACCTTCTCGGGGAACTGGAAGGGGCCGTAGTTGTTGCAGCAGTTGGTGATGGTGGCCGGGAGCCCGAACGTCTCGGCGTAGGCACGGACCGCATGGTCGGCGCCGGCCTTGGAGGCGTTGTAGGGGGTGCGGGGCCGGTAGGCGGTGGTCTCGGTGAACACCTCGTCGGAGTCGAGGGGGAGGTCGCCGTAGACCTCGCAGGTGGAGATGTGGTGGAACCGGGTCACCCCATGGCGGCGGGCCGCTTCGGCCAGGGTCTGGGTGCCGAGCACGTTGGTCCGGAAGAACCGGGCCGGGTCGAGGATGGCCAGGCTGTTGTGGGACTCGGCGGCGAAGTTCACGATGACCTCCACCTGGTGCTCGGTCATGACCTCGGTCACGAGGTCGAGGTTGCCGATGTCACCGTGGACGAACGAGCATTTGTCCTCGACGTCGGCCAGATTGGGCCGGTTGCCGGCATAGGTGAGGGCGTCGAGGGCGACCACCTCGTCGCCGGGGTGGCGCTCGATCCAGTAGCGCACGAAATTGGACCCGATGAAGCCGGCGGCGCCGGTGACCAGTACTCGCATAATCGGGGCAGCCTACTCTCGGTCCTGCCGTCGCCCGGGAGGAACCCGGGCTCAGCCGGCCGGCCGGAGATGGACGACGTCGCCCGCCACCACCGTTTTCGGGCCGGCGGCGGTGGCCACCACCAGGTGACCCTCGTCGGTCACGTCGGTGGCGGTTCCCTCCAGCCGGCCGCCGGCCAGCTCCACCCGTACCGGGTGGCCGATGGTCACGCACCGCTCCCGGAGCTCGGAGGCCACCTTGGCCCGTCCCTCCGGGCTGGACAGCGCCGCCACCCGAAAATCCAAGGCCGCCAGCAGCCCGTAGAGCAGAGCCGACCGGTCCACGAAATCGCCGGTTTCCTGCTGGAGCGATGTCGCGGCACCGACCAGCTCTTCGGGAAGGTCTTCGTCGGAGAGGGGCCAGCCGACGTTGATCCCGATCCCCACCACGATGGGGGGGAATCCATGCTCGGGAGGGGCAGCCAGGTCGGCCTCGGCCAGCACCCCGGCCAGCTTGCGGCCGTCGGGGGCCAGCAGGTCGTTGGGCCACTTGATCCCGGTAGCCACCCCGATCGTGCCGCCGATGACCGCCGCCGCCGACAACGCCACCGCGGCCGAGGCCAGGTGCCGGGCGTCGGCGGGGAGATCGAGGCGGAGCAGGATCGAGACCAGCAGATTCGACCCCGGAGGGGCCTCCCAGGCCCGCCCGAGCCGCCCCCGGCCGGCGGTCTGGTGGTCGGCCACCGCCACCACGCCCTCGCCGGCGCCGTGGGACGCCTCGTCTATTAGGTACCGGTTGGTGGAGTCGATCTCACCGAACCACCGGACCTCCGCGAACCGTGTGCTAGCCAGGTCCGACCTGGCGCCTTCGTCCAGCACCGAAGTAACCATATGGGACGCCGTCCGGGAGGGACCACGTGTTCGAAAAGGTTCTCATCGCCAACCGGGGTGAGATTGCTGTGCGGGTCATCCGGACCTGCCGGGAGATGGGCATCGCCACGGTGGCCGTCTACTCCGAGCTGGATCGGGACGCCCTGCACGTCCGGTTGGCCGACGAGGCCTTCGCCCTGGGCGGCCAGACGGCGGCCGAGAGCTACCTAAACACCCCCGCCATCCTCGACGCCATCAAGCGGTCCGGCGCCGACGCTGTGCACCCCGGCTACGGCTTCTTCAGCGAGAACGCCGACTTCGCCCGGGCCATCACCGGCGAGGGCGTGACGTTCATCGGCCCGCCGCCCGACGCCATAG
>DATARI010000260.1:0-5993 GCA_036264255.1 Acidimicrobiales bacterium
CGGTAAAAACGGTCCCGTAGTCCCAAAGCGCCATGTCGACGGACGCATACCCGTCGCCGGCGTAACGGGCCCGGTTATGAGCCAACACCCACGTGGAGCGGCAATCGTCGAGCAGATGCACCGACAAGTCGACACTCGGAGAGAACCAGGGGCGATCTTGGCGACCGACCTTCTCCCCGACGGCTCCGGGCATGGTATCGATGAGGACGACCAGAGCCAGCGGGTCGATCGTCCCATCGGGCAGGAACGGCGGGTCGTCGAACCGGTACCAGGTGGCGGTCTCGGCCTTGTCCGGCACCCACTCCTCGTCCCACCGGTGTCCGATCGCCCGCCGCCCTTCGACCCGCCTCTCCCAGAAGGGCATCGGCTCGAAGGCCACCTCTCCGGGGATGGGATCCCGGAACGACGGACAGTCATCCGGGAGGGGAACGTCAGCGGGGGGCGCCAATTCGGTGAAGTGGAACCCGGTCCGGGTCGATCCGAACACTCCGGTGGTCAGGTGGCCGCACTGGGCGTCGACATTGGCGACTTCGGCCCCGAGGTGGGACATGGTCCGCCCTCGCCGGAGTAGCTCGACTTCGACGGTGACCTCGCCTGTCTTCACCTGGGCGATGAAGGTGGTGTGCAGCGTTCGCAACCGTTGGGTGGGGTCGTCGAGGGCCTCGCTCATGGCCCGAAGACCCAGCGCGGTGACGATGCCGCCCTGGGGAAGGGGTCGTAGGTTCCACGACTCATCGATGCGTCCCTTGTAACGGCCCTCCGACCCGGTCGGTCGGACCGATGTCGTCTCGAAAAAAGGGATCCCCACCGGGCGCATGCTGGCAGATTCGGCGGCACCGTACAAACACGGGACCGGGCCAGCCAGCCGTGGTACAAACGCGTATCGACAGCCCGATCGCCGCTCGCCCCCACCTCGGTCATGGTCGGTTCCAGCTGCCTCCTCTGATCGTCGGGATCTACGTCATCACCTGCATCTGCGGGATGCTCGATGCCGTCTGCTACCTCGGGCTCGGCCAGGTCTTCGCCGAGATCATGACCGGCAATTTGGTGTACCTGGTCTTTTCCATCGGGACCCTGGGCACCCACGGGAACAACCCGGCCCTTCCCTATGTGGTGGCGCTGTCCGCCTTCGCGGTGGGGGCGCTACTCGGGGGTCGTCTGGTCCGGCTCCACAACTGGTGGGGTGATCACCGCATCGAGTTCATGGTCGAGTGGGTGGCCCTCCTGGGAGCGGTGATTGCCACGCTGATCGTGCACCCCGAATACCACGGTAGTGCCAGCTACCTGGTGTTCGGAATCCTGGCCTTCGGGATGGGGGTCCAGAACGTCGCGGTCCGACGATGGGGCGTGCCGAATCTCGCCACCAACGTGATGACCCTGACCATGGTCGCCCTTATCGCCGACTCGACACCCGCCGGCGGCGACAACCGGTTCGCCGGTCGTCGGGCGGCGTCGTTGGCCATCTTCGCGGTCAGCGCCGGCTTCGGCGCCTTCCTGGTCCGCTTCGGGGTGCTGTGGGGTCAGGTCGCGGCTCTGGTCATCTTCACGTTCGCCCTGCCGATCCTGCTCTTCGCCGAAGATGTGCAGACCCGGTTGCCGGCGCAACATGCCTGAGCCCCCACCTCGATCCTCGGTATTGGGCAGGAAACAGGATGGCGGGCCCCGGTGGGCCCGCCATCCTTCGTCACTCTGGGGCGGCCGGAGCCGCTTCTGCTACTCGACAGAGAACCCGGGGTAGACGTCGGTCATCAGGTTGTAATAGGTGGTCACCTTGAAGCTGTAGCGCGCCACCCGGATGACGTAGTTCCTCCAGCTTTCTGGCCACTTACCGGTGAACAGCACCGTGAAGAAGGCGATGATCAGGGCGACCATCGCGCCGATGGCGTAGACGAACAGGACGAAGTACGCCGGGATCACCAGCAGCCACTTGATCCAGATGAGGCCCCGGCTGAGCTTCTGCGGGCGGGTCATGGAGAAGGTGGCCGGATCGCCCCCCGGGTCCGCCAATTGGTTCTCCAGCGTGAAGGTCGGGTAGGGCTCCCGCATGAAGAGGTAGAAGGTGCCGGCCCTCCACTGGTACCTCATGACCCCGACGACGAAGTCGAACATCGACTCCGGGTACTCCCCGGTGAACAGGATCGAGAACCAGGCGATGACGCTGATGATCCCGACCACGATTTGGAGGACGTACAAGTAGATCACCAGGGGTATGGCCATGATCGGGTTGCCGATCGCCCGCCAGTTGGCGATCTCGAGCGGTGCGTCGAGGTCAAGCTGGACGGGCGAGGGTCCTGACGGAGTCATGACTCCGCCTGCGGGCGGTGCTGTCGATGGTGGTGGGGGTGGTGGTGGGGAAACGTCGGTCATTTGGTCCCTCCCAGGGGTTTCGGATTTTCGATTTGGGGTTATCTCTGATACCTGCCCAGAAAGCCGCCGATCCGGTTCCTGCAGCCAAAGTGTCGCAGGTTCTGACAGGGCGCGCCGGGATAGTGGGCGACCGCGGGTTTCGGGCCAATTGCCGCTGGATCATGGGCGATACTGCGGGGATGGAAGATCGCAATGTGTTGGGGGGGCCACTGGAGCCCTGCGGCAATGACCCGGTGACCGGATTCTTCCGGGACGGCTGCTGCCATACCGGACCGGAGGACCGCGGAACCCACACCATCTGCGCGGTGGTGACATCTGAATTCCTCGAACACCAGCAACGGATCGGCAACGATCTGAGTACCCCGATGCCCCAATTCGGATTCCCCGGCCTGGTCCCGGGAGACCGCTGGTGCGTGACCGCGGTCAACTGGTTGCGGGCCCATCATGACGGCGCCGCCGCCTACGTGGTGCTGGCCTCCACTCACGAACAGGCACTGGAGATCGTGCCGTTGGCCGCCCTCCAGGAGCACGCCGTCGACGTTCCGGCCAGTACCGACGGACTCGAAACCTGAACTGCTGGCCCGGCAGCGCTACGGATTGGGCCGATCCAGATAGGAAGGGTTCGCCACCAGCAGCTGGTCGCGGGCCGAAGCCATCAACAGGGTGCCGACCCGACCACAGTCGTCGTCGAACCGGCCGGCCCGGATGGCCGTCACCAGATCACCGTCGCTGGCCACCCCCAGCTCCGCCAACCGTCGACTGTGCTCCCGCGTGATGTCCGGTCCGAGCTGCAGCTCCCGCCCGGCCATCCGGAGGACATTTCGGGCCACCCGGGCGTCGAAGGCCGCCCGGCCTGAGCTCGTTTCCATCACGCCGGCTTCGAGGTACTCGCTCACCGACTCGACCAGTTCGGAGACGGTGGGTCGCCCGAATGGAGGAGTAGCGACTGACTCCCGAGCCGGTGTCGGCTCGATGTCCCTCGGCGGCTCCGGCTCGATGCCCATCAGGGCCAACAGGTCCCACTCGCTCTCACAGATCCGTCGTCCGATCGCCGCCAGTTCCACCGACCGGGTGCTCCCGCTCAGGTGGGCGGAGGCCTGCAGCCCACAGATCACTGCCCACTTCAGGGTGGCGTGGGCTTCCCACCACACCACTTCGGCGGGGTCGACCTTTCGGCCCCCGGCCGCCTCGTAGGCCTCCAGCAGGTCGCCCAGTTCGCCGAAGCCTCCGACTCTCCCGGCCCCCCCGAACCTCCAGGCGGGGGCACACAGCCACCCGATGTCCTCTACCGGATCGCCCCGGTGGGCCAGTTCCCAGTCGAGCACTGCCCGGAGGCCGTCGGGACCGACCATCAGATTGCCGAGCCGGAAATCTCCGTGCACCACCCGACTGGGACCGGCGGCGGGCCGGTGGGCGTCGAGCCAGCGGGCTCCGAGTTCGAGGGCGGGACGGACCTCACCTAGCGCGTCCAACACAGGCAGCGGATCGGCCAATGGGTCGGCGGGGACGAGGTCGGGAACCGTCTCCGGGTCGATGGCGTGGATGGCGGCCAGCGCCTGGCCGCACTGGGCGGTCAATCTCCCCCGGGCCGCTTCCCATTCGGGATCCCGGAGGATCTTGCGGGGGATGGTCTCGCCCTCCACCCGGCTGACCACCAGCCACCGCGGGCCGAGGCCCTCCCCGGCTCCCGACGCCACCACCTCGGGCACCGGCACCCCGCCGCGGCGGGCCGCCTCCAGCAATCCGGCCTCGGCGCCCACCGATCCGTTCTTGGTGGCGCCGTCGCCCCGGTCCTGCTGGATGATCAGCGGTCGAGTCGTCCCACGGTTGTCGACCAGGTCGAAGGAAGAGGTCACCCGGGAGGCGCCTCCCGACAGCCGCCGGAGATTCTCGACCCTGCCCCCCAGCACCCGGCCGAGGGCGTCGATGATCTCGGTGGATGCCGGGGTCACCACTCAGGCGACGGGGACGACCGGCGAGCCGGTGTCGTCCAGCTGATGGAGGTACTCGCAGATCCCGTAGCCGGTGCGGTCCTCGTAGGTCCAGCGGGCCAGCCCTTCGTTGACCACGGTTCCCTTCCCCTGGCCGATGTCGGCCACCCGCATCACGTCGCCCCGCAGGTCGTAGGTGCGGTCGGCTTTATCCACCACCTGGAGGTGGACCACCCGGTGGGTGAAGCCGTCGTCCTCCAGCTCGGTGCGGAGGTTCCACTCGGCGATGCTGGTGGCCCGGTCGCCGTTCCACACCCAACCCCGGTGGAGGTCCCCGGCGTCGGTGCCGAGCCGGATCCCCCCGAAGTGCATGTCCTCCCCCACGTTGATGCTGAACCAGCGCCACATCTTCGGGCAGCCCCAGCGCCGCGGGCCCCAGGACCGGTCCCGGTTGCCGTGAGCGCCCTTCCACTCCGAGCGCACCCCGTCGACCTCCAGCCACCCGGTCCACCGGCCGGCCTGTTCGAGGTGGCCCTTCCCCACCGTGCCGGCCGCCGCCGCCGCTTCTTTCGAACGGGTGCCCCGGGGTTGGCCGTCGGTGCCGATGGCCGGGGTCACCGCGTCGAACTGGACGTCGAGGGCCACATGGGCGGTGTGGGTGGACTCCGCCCCCGGGGTGCAGGCCCGGGCGGGGATGTCGGTATCGGCGGTCAGCCGCCAGGACTGGAGGGGCTCCAGCATCTCGTAGCGCACCGGCCCGACCTCAAGGATGGAGTCCACCATCTCGCGCTGTTCCTTCACCCCCCGGTGCTCGGCCAGGCCGCCGTCCGGCAACCACACCGACAGTCCGACGTCCATCGTCCCCTCGTTCGGACGGATCCCGATGCGGGTGAAGAACCCGGAGTCGGTGCCGGGATCGAAGGCGTTGAAGTAGTAGGACTCGCTCCAGGCGGTGTCGCCCTCGACGGGATGGGCAAGATCATGGCGGGCTTCGAGAATGGGCACGGCTTAAACCATTGTCTGTCCGGCGCTGACATTCAACGCCTCCCCGGTCACCCCGGCGGCATCGTCGGAGAGCAGCCAGCAGATCGACGCCGCGATCTCCTCGGCGGTCTGCAGCCGGCCCAGGGGGATCTCCCTGGCGATGTAGGCGGCCAGGCCCTCGGGGCCACCCATCAACTGCTCGAACAGGTAGTCCTTGTTGATCAGATCGGTGTTCACGGTGCCGGGACAGACGGCGTTGACCGAGATGCCCGACGGCCCGAGCTCGGCGGCCATCGTCTGGGTCAACAGGATGACCCCGGCCTTGGCCGCGCAATAGGGCCCGAGGAACGGGAATGCCCGCTTCCCCGCCTGGCTGGACACGTTACAGATGCGTCCGGTCTGGTTGGCGGCGATCATCCGGTTGGCGCAGGCTTTGGACACCAGCCAGGTACCGATCACGTTGACGTCCAGCACCCGGCGGAACTCCTCGACCGGGACGTTGAGCAGCGGCCCGAGCCCGAACCCGGGGCCGCTCCCGCCGGCCACGTTGGCGACCAGGCTGATCGTCCCCAACTCCTCGGTCAGCTGGGTGACCGCGGCTTCGACCTCATCCTCGGCGGAGATGTCGGCCGCGGCGGTGGCCACCTTTGCCCCCAACGCCCGGAGCTCGTCGGCCAGCTCGTCGAGGTCGCTGGCCGTAGCGGTGCCGTG
>DATARI010000011.1:0-9109 GCA_036264255.1 Acidimicrobiales bacterium
AAGGAGTTGATCCCGAGCGGATCCGACAGATCATGGCTCCCATCGGTATCGACATCGGGGCCCGCTCCCCGGAGGAGACGGCGGTGTCCATCTGCGCCGAGATCATCGCCGTCCATGCCGGGGTGAGGGCGCCGTCGCTCCGGGACGGCTCCGGGCCGATCCACCAGGCCGCATCATGAGCCGGGACGGGCGCCTCCTATGATCCCGGAGGTGGACTTCGGCCGCCCCCAGCAACAGAGACCATCGTGACGGCTCCGGTTCCGGTTGCGATATCCACCAAGCCCGAGCGGAGGAATTCCGACCGTGCCCGGGCCTCGGGATCGACCATGCCGCGGCAGGGACCGCTGGTCGATCGCTACGGTCGGGTGCACAACGACCTCCGCATCTCGGTGACGGACCGTTGCAATCTGCGCTGCGTGTACTGCATGCCCGAAGACGGACTCTCGTTCCTACCGCCCCGGGACCTGTTGACCTTTGACGAGATCGCCCGGTTGGCGGGAGTGGCCCGGGACCTCGGCGTCACCGCCTTGCGGATCACCGGGGGCGAACCGCTGATCCGCAAGGGGTTGCCGTCGCTCATCGGCCAGTTGTCGGAGATCGGGTTCGACGACCTGGCGCTGACCACCAACGGAACCGAACTGGGGAGGCTGGCCCGGAGCCTGGCGTCGGCCGGCCTGCGACGGGTCAATGTGAGCTGCGACTCGCTCCGACCCGAGCGATTCGCCTCCATCCGCCGTCGGGGCAAGCTCGCCGATGTCCTCGACGCCATGGACGCCGCCGAAGCCGCCGGGTTGACCCCGCTGAAGGTCAACGTGGTGCTTCTCCGCGGCCAGAACGACGATGAGATCCTCGACTTCGCCGATTTTGCCCGGACCACCGGCCGCATCGTGCGGTTCATCGAGTTCATGCCGTTGGACGCCGACGGGACCTGGGAGCGTGACCAACTGGTTCCCGGCCGGGAGGTGTTCGATCGCATCGCCTCGGTCTGGCCTCTGGAGGCGGTTTCGGAGTCAAGCGACGCGGCTCCGGCCGAGCGATTCCGGTTCACCGATGGGGTAGGCGAGATCGGGTTGATCTCGAGCGTCACCGAGCCGTTTTGCGGTACCTGCAACCGCCTGCGGCTGACCGCCGACGGCGCCCTCCGGAACTGCCTGTTCTCCGACGACGAGCACACGGTCAGGGACGTCCTGCGCGACGGGGGCACCGACGCCGACCTCTCCCGGTTGCTCCGGGAAGCGGTCTGGGCAAAGTTCCCCGGACACGGGATCAATGAGCCGGGCTTCCTCCGACCGGCACGATCCATGTCCATGATCGGTGGCTGAGGGTGGCCCGGCTTCGCCTGTTTGGCCCGGCCCGGGAAGCCGCCGGCCTGGCCGCGGTGTCGTTGCCGGGAGACAGCGTGTCCGCGGTCATCGCCGCCGCCGAGGACAAGTTCGGCGAACAATTCTCCCAGGTGGTGGCGGTGTCCCGTATCTGGTTGAACGGCGATGAAGCCGCTCCGGGCACCGCAGTGGAGGACGGCGACGAGGTGGCGGTGATCCCCCCCGTCTCGGGAGGCTGAGCTCCCGGCAAACGGGGCAGATACATAGACATTCAATATAGATTCCTCTATGCTGAAGTCATGAGCCCGAAGAGCTCGGATGAAAGGTCCGTGGAGACGGCAGAAGGGCCCGCCACCCTCGGCCAGACCCTGTTCGGGCTGGCCATCGCCGCCATCCGCCGCACCCCCCGGGACATGAGCCTGACCGCGATGTCGACGCTGGCCACCCTGGACCAGACCGGCCCTCGGCGGATCACCGACCTGGCCGCCGTCGAAGGCATCACCCAACCTTCGATGACGGTGCTGATCAGCGGGTTGGAACGGTCAGGACTGGTCGAACGGCGCGCCGACCCGACGGACCGGCGGGTGGCGCTGGCCGCACTCACCGCCAGCGGAACCGACTATCTCCGGCTGCGGCGCCGGGCCGGCGCCGAGGCGTTCGAACAGCTGATCGACAAGCTGCCGGCGGCGGAGGCCGGCGTACTGGCCACCGCGATGGTCGCCCTCGAGCACCTCCTCTTCCTCGACGAAGAACAGCGGGACCCCACCAGCACCGGACGGACCAGGGTCTGACCATGGCCCATCCGAGTGACATGGACCACGACTCACTCCGCCAACACCAGCCGCCGGGGGCGCCGGCCACCACCGTGGTGGTGATCGGGATCGATGGCTCCACCACCTCCTGGGACGCGTTCTGGTGGGCGTGCGGGGAGGCTCGACGCACCTCCGGTCGGGCCATCGCCGTGTACGTCACGCCGGTAGGCGGATCGGGCCTGGCGGCGGCGTCGGCCCGCTGTTCCCCCTTCGCCATCGACTGCGCGGCGTTCGACCAGGTCGCCTCCGCCGCGGCCGACGAACTGCGGAACCAGGTCTACGGGTATGCCGCCGACCGGGACGTCGACCTCAAGTTCGTACACCTGCGCGGCGATACCGCCAAAGAGATTCTCCGGGTGGCCGAGGCTGACCACGCCGACCTGATCGTGGTGGGGAAGTCCACCAAGGCCCGCCACCACCTGGCCGGCTCGCTGGGGCGGCGGCTGATCCGAAGGCGCCACGCCCCGGTCGTCGTCGTCGTCCCCTGACGGCTCATTCGGTCGTGACCGAAAAGAAATGATAGGGAAACAGACCCATCACCGTCCGTTTACCTTCGTCTCCTACCGTGGGGTGCAGTTGAGGCTTTGCCCATCACTGCTCGACCCGTACTGGAGGTCCGATGACCACGACCAACAAGCTCCGCATCGCCACCGCCGACCGCTCCGGCGCCCTCGACCTGGTGTGCTCGGAGGTCGAGTCGGCCGTCGGGATGTCGGTGCAGCCCGTCTTCCAGGAGATCGAAGGCGACTGCCTGATCCTCGAACTCCGCCTCGGTTCCGAGACGGTCCCGCCACCGCTCCCCACCCGGCTGGCCATTCAGGTGGACAACGCCGCCCGGGACGTCCAGGTGCTCAGCGCCTGGAATGAGCCGGATCCTTCCGAACCGGCTCCGAAGGGCTGCCACAACGTGCTGGGGGCGTTGTTCGACACCATGCCGCCGGTCGCCCATCGAGCCCTGATCGACAGCCTGCCGACCGCCCAATGGGATCGCTCGGATGCCTCCTGGCAGCTGGCGGTGCCCTCGGTATTCGCGACTCGGCCCCTGGTCGGGCTGTCCCGTCGGCGGGGGTACAGCCAGCGCTTCACCTTCTTCGAAGCCGCCGCCATCCGATCCGGTCTGGCGTCGTGAACTCGCCTTCCTGACCCTCGATTCGAAGGGACGATGGGGCGGAAGGAATCGACCATCGCCCCCCGGAGCGGATTGCCGCTGAACCCTCCTCCGGTAGCGTTCTCCACCATGTCGAGCCAGCCCACCGCCGAGAACCGGCCACCTCACGCGCCGTTCGTCGATCCGTTCGCCAACCTTGCCGTTGACACCGAGCGCGGCGGGGCACCCTACGCTCGCTTCCTCGAGCGGTTCCGGACGCTGCAGGACACGGTGGTGAGTTCGAATCCGCCCGACGGCGTCTGGGATGAGGTGTCCGCGCAAGTGCAGGGTGCGATCGATCTCCTCCAACCCTTCGCGGCTCCCGAATGGCAACGGCCGGCGGGGATGCGGGTCGATCTCCCCGGACGAGGGAACCCGTTACTGATCCCCTACATCGAGGACGAGGAATCCGAAGGTCACGTCCGGGGTCGGGTGACCTTCCGCCCCTTCCACTTGGGAGGCAACGGCGCGGCGCACGGTGGCACCCTGCCGTTGCTGTTTGACGACGTGCTGGGTCGCCTGGCCAACTCGGTGGGAGGGGGGATCGGCAGGACGGCCTATCTGAAGGTCAACTACCGGAAGATCACCCCGATCGGGATAGAGCTCCAGGTCGAGGGATCTGTCGACCGGATCGAAGGGCGGAAGCGCTGGGTCAGCGCCCGGCTGCTCGACGGTCAGACACTCATCGCCGATGCCGAGGGCCTGTTCGTGGCCCTGCTCCCCGGCCAGCCGTAGTCGGCCACTTAGGAGCGAGTCTCCCTACGACACGATCTTGCTGGCCCCTCTCCCCCAGTACTGGTCGCGGAGGAGCCGCTTGTAGAGCTTCCCGGTCGGCAGCCGGGGCAGCTCCGGGTCGAAGTCGATCGAGTGGGGGCACTTGAGGTGGGCGAGGTGCTCCCGGCAGAATTCGATCAGCTCCTTTTCGACGTCGGGGCCGGGTTCCACCGACGGCATCAACTGGACCACCGCCTTCACCTCTTCACCGAGGTCGGCGTTGGGGATGCCGAAGACGGCGGCGTCGGCCACCTTCGGATGGGTGATGAGGAGGTTCTCGCACTCCTGCGGGTAGATGTTGACGCCGCCGGAGATGATCATGAAGGTGGCCCGGTCGGTCAGGAAGAGGTAGCCGTCGTCATCGAGGTAGCCGACGTCGCCCACCGTGATCATCGAACCGTCCGGTGAGGTCGACTCCTTGGTCTTCTCGGTGTCGTTGAAGTAGCGGAACCGGGTCGCCGGCTTGAACCACAGTGTCCCCGGCGATCCCGGAGCCACCGGCTCGAAGGCGTCGTCGAGGATGTGCAGCTCACCGATGATCACCTTGCCCACCGTCCCCGGGTGGGCCAGCCACTCGTGGCTGTCGCAGGCGGTGAAGCCGATGGCCTCGGTTGCCCCGTAGTACTCGATGATGATCGGGCCCCACCAGGAGATCATCTGCTCTTTGACCGGTACCGGGCAGGGAGCGGCGGCGTGGACCGCCACCTCCATCGATGACAGGTCGTAACGGGCGCGCACGTCGGCGGGCAACTTCAGCATCCGGCTGAACATGGTCGGCACCAGCTGACTGTGGGTCACCCGGTACTGCTCCACCAGCTGGAGGTAGCGCTCGGGGTCGAACTTCTCCATGATGACGACGGTGCCGCCGTTGCGGATGGCCAGGTTCACCGCCGCCTGGGGTGCCGAATGGTAAAGCGGGGCGGGCGAGAGATAGATGAGCCCCTCCCGGTACCGCCAGAGTTGTTCGAGGAAGGCGAACAGCCGGATCGACCGCCCCGGCGCTCCCTCGTCAAGGGGCCGGAGGATGCCTTTCGGGCGCCCGGTGGTGCCCGATGAATACAGCATGGCGCTGCCCAGATTTTCGTCAACGATCGGCGTGTCGGGGAACCCGGCGGTGGCCGCTTCGAAGTCGATGAAGGGTCCGTCGTCCCCGGGCCCGTCGACCAGGAGGCAGAGCGACAGCCCGGGGCAGTCGCCGAGCGCCTCTTCGGCCACCGCCCGGCAGGCGTTGGAGGTGATGAGGACCTTCGATTCACTGTTGTTGATGATGTAGGCGAGTTCCGCGGCGTTGAGGAAGGAATTCACGCAGGTGTAGTACAGCCCCGCCCGCTCACCGGCCCCGCAGGCTTCGAGGTACCGGTTGTTGTTCTCCATGAAGATGGCGTAGTGGTCGCCGCGGCCGAGCCCGTGGGCGCGCAACAGATGGGCGAGCCGATTGGTCCGGGCTTCGAATTCGGCGTAGGTGACCGCCTCGCCGGTGGACGCCATGATGAAGGCCGCCTGATCGGCCCGCTTGACGGCGTGGGTCCCTGGATACATCCGGCGCGCTCCTCCCTGATGGCAATGCTCCCGGCTTCACGGTAGATCGGCCCATCCCTTCCGTCGAGCGTCATCGGCCTGGAGACCGGACGATTGCACCCAAGGATCGGAGTCAGGGGACGGGCGGTAACCTCGACCAATGACCCTTGGCGACACATTCCAGTTAGGTCCGAAGCCGGTGCACCGGATGGGATTCGGTGCGATGCAACTGCCCGGGCCCGGCGTCCTCGGTCCTCCCCGTGACCATGACGAGGCCATTGCCGTCCTGCGCCGAGCTGTCGAGCTGGGGATCGACCACATCGACACCGCCCAGTTCTACGGCCCGGTGGTCGCCAATGAGCTCATCCGCGAGGCGTTGCATCCCTACCCGGCGGAGCTGACCCTGGTCAGCAAGGTGGGAGCCCGCCGCGACGACGCCGGAGCCTGGCTGCCCGCCCAAGCGCCCGCCGACCTGCGGGCCGACGTCGAAGCGAACCTCAAGACCCTCGACGTCGACCAAGTCGACGTCGTCAACCTGCGGCTCCTCGATGATCCCGAGGTCCGACTCGAGGACCAACTGGAGGCCATGATCGAGATGCGCGACCAGGGGCTCATCGGCGGCATCGGCTTGAGCAACGTCTCCGCCGATCATCTCGAGGTGGCCCGCGGGGTCACCGACATCGTCTGCGTGCAGAACGCCTTCAACGTGGTCGACCGTTCCTCCGAGCCGGTCTTGGAAGCCTGTCGGATAGCGGGGATCGGTTTCGTCCCCTTTTTCCCGCTGGGCTCGGCCTTTGGCGGCGACCACAACGTCGTCCTCGAGGCGCCGGCCGTGGTGGCGGGGGCCGCCCGCCTCGGGGTGACGCCGGCCCAGTTGGCCCTGGCCTGGCTATTGGACCGCTGGTCGAACGTGCTGTTGATCCCCGGCACCTCGTCGCTCGCCCATCTGGAGGAGAACGCGGCCGCCGCCGATATCGTGCTCGACGATGTCACCCGCAGCGAACTCGAGGCGATCGGCTCGAGCCAGCCGACCTGAGCTGGGCCCGACCCACGGGGTCGGTGGTCGGTAAAGGCGCCCGCTTCAGCCGCCCCCGTAATAAGTGGCGTTGAACGAGAACACCTGCCCGGCGGCGTCGACCAGCCAGTAGCCCGGAGACGCATTCGACCGGTTGGATGCCATCCCCACCACCGGGGTGGCCGGCGGGCTGGATCCGGTCGATCCGTGGAAGAGCGCATCCCCGAAGCCGAAGATGCCGCCGTCGGAGGCTACGAACCAGTACCCCTTGCCGTCCGGAGACGGGGCCATGCCATTCACCGGCCTGTTGAGGGCGATGGCCCCGGTGGACCCGTAATAGGTGGCATCCCCGAAGGCGAAGATGCCTCCGTCGGTGGCCACCATCCAGTAGCCGCCCCCGTCGGCGACCGGGGCGATCCCGACCACCGGCTTGTTCAACCGGGCGCCACCCATCGACCCGTGGTAGGCGGCATCCCCGAAGGCGAAGATGCCCCCGTCCGAGGCGACCAGCCAGTAGCCCTGGCCATCCCGGGTCGGCGCCAGGTCGACGATGGGGGCGTTGAGGTGCTGGCCGCCCATCGATCCGAAGAATCCGGCGTCCCCGAACGCGAACGTGCCGCCGTCGCCGGCCACCAACCAGTACCCCTTGCCGTCCGGTGTGGCCACGATGTGGGCAATCGGCGAATTGAGGGCCTGGCCGGCAAGCAGACCGTAGGAGGCGGCGTCGCCGTGGGGGGACACCCCACCGGCGGCGTCGGCCAGCCAGTAGCCACCCCCGTCCGGGGTGGCGTCAATCCCCACCACCGGCGCGGTCAAGGTTCCGACCGTCGGAGGAGGGGGTGCCGGACCGGAGCCGGCCGCCACCCCTGCGGCGCCAGGCAGAACCGTGTTCCCGGTGCCGGCCCCGACGTTGTAGGCGACCACCGCGATCTGATGGGGTGAGCCGTCGACGCCGATCTTCAGGTCGAACCCGTGGGGTCCCACGTCGCTGCGGGGCAGGTTGGCGGCAGCGATCCCACCCGTCGGCACGCCGTCCACGGTCATCTGCACCGACACCGGGTTGCTCCCGGCATTGGGGTCGGAGGCCCATCCGATGACTTCGACGCCCCCACTGATCCGCTTGACGCTCTCGAGGTTTCCGATCGGGTTGCCGGACTGACCGGTCAGATCGTTGACGTGGATGAATCCGGTGAACTCGTTGGTCGGGACCCCGACCCGGACGTCGTAGCCGCCCAGCGTGTTGTAGTCGTACTCTTCGACGTCGACGGTACCGTTGGGCTCGACATTGGCCACCCAGGCCACGTGGCCGAGGCTCCCGGTGCCCCCGCTGTCGGCGGCATTCCAGGCGACCGAGCCGACCGCCGGGGTGCTGTTCACCGGGATGCCGAGCGACATCGCTGCCGGGCCCCAGGTGTTGGCATTGCCCCACTGGGGCCCTCCATAGAAGTCGCTGAAGGCCACCCCGTTGGCGTTGTTGAGGCGGAAGGCGACAAAGGAGGTGCACTCCCGGTTGAAAAACCTCCAGGGGTCGATGAGGGCGTCCTTGGCGGCGCTGGCCAGATTGGCGGGGTAGTCGTTGCCGAGCACCGCGGCACCGGCCGGAGGCGAGGGAGCACTCATCTGGACGAGCGAAACCACCAACGCCACCAGCAGCGCCCCACTCAGAGCCCGGGCTCCCCGCCCAGCCCAATGGCGATGGAATGTCGACGCGGGCATATCGGGTTCTACCACGGTTCCCGGCCGGAATTAGGGCATGCACAACCTCGAAACGACGGGCGCTCGATCGTGTCGCGAATGAGTTGACCCGGGGCATAGGGCCCCCGATGTCCAGCCTCAGCTGGCCTTCTCCAGGATGTGGACGCCGCAGGCCGAGCCCAGCCCGATGACGTGGGCGAGTCCGACTTTGGCTCCTTCGATCTGCCGGCTGCCGGCCTCGCCCCGGAGATGGTGGGCGACTTCCCAGACATTGGCGATGCCGGTGGCGGCGATGGGATGGCCCTTGGACTCGAGCCCGCCGGAGACGTTGACCGGGGTGGTCCCGTCCCGCCAGGTGGCGCCGGATTCGAAGAAGTCCACTGCCCCACCCACCGGGCACAGCATCAGGTTGTCGTAGTGCACCAGCTCGGCGGTGGCGAAGCAGTCGTGCAACTCCACCAGGTCGAGGTCCTCGGGCCCGACGCCGGCCTGCTCGTAGGCCTGGGTGGCGGCGTTCCGGGTGAGGGTGTTCACGTCTGGCAACACCTGGCACGATTCCGCCCACGGATCACTGGTCAGCACCGAGGCGGAGATCTTCACCGCCCGTCGTCGCTGGTCGGGATCGAGGGTCTTGAGCTTGGCGTCACTGACCACCACCGCCGCCGCCGCCCCGTCACAGTTGGCAGAGCACATCGGCCGGGTGTTGGGGTAGGCGATCATCATGTCGCCCATGATCTGCTCGAGGCTCATCTTCTTGGAATAGGAGGCCAACGGGTTCAGCGTCGAGTGGCTGTGGTTCTTCTCGGAGATCCGGGCGAACAGCTCG
>DATARI010000032.1:0-17988 GCA_036264255.1 Acidimicrobiales bacterium
CGGGCCGATGCGTTCGCTGATGCGTTCGCTGGCCCCCACCACCTTCGACGACGTCGCCGCCCTGGTCGCCCTCTACCGGCCAGGTCCGATGGCCGCCAACATGCACCGTGACTACCCGGAGCTCAAGAACGGGCGCAAAGAGCTGTCGTACCTGCATGCGGACATCGAGCCGATCCTCAAGGACACCTACGGCCTCATGCTGTACCAGGAGTCCGTCATGCGGGTGGCCCAGAAGTTCGCCGGCTACTCGCTGGCCGAAGCCGACAACCTCCGTAAGGCCACCGGCAAGAAGGACCGGGTGCTGATTGCCGCCGAGCGGGAGAAGTTCGTCCTCGGTTGCGAGGCCCAGGGCTACGGGGCCGCCCTCGGGACCTCCCTGTTCGACATCATCGAGCCGTTCGCCGACTACGCCTTCAACAAGTCCCACTCCTACGGGTACGGCTACATCGCCTACCAGACCGCCTGGCTGAAGGCCCACTACCCGGTCGAGTACCTGGCCGCCCTCCTCACCTCGGTCAAGGACACCAAGGACAAGACGGCGGTGTACCTGGCCGAGTGCCGGTCGCTCGGCATCCAGGTGCTGGTGCCCGACGTCAACCGCTCGCTCTCCGACTTCGCCGCCGACTACTCGCGGCGGGACCTGTCGGGGGACGGGGCCCTCGGCGACATCACCTTCGGGATGGCCGCCATCCGCAATGTCGGCCAGGGACTGGTCGGCCTCATCGTGGCCGAGCGCGAACGCAACGGTCCCTACGTCGACTTCTACGACTTCTGCCAGCGGGTCGACCCCCAGGTCCTCAACAAGCGGACCATCGAGTCCTTGATCAAGGCGGGGGCGTTCGACTCCCTCGGCCACCCGCGCCGGGGGCTCTGCCTGGTGTTCGAGGAGATCTGCGACCTCACCCTCGAGCGCCGCCGTCAGCACGATGCCGGGGTGGTGTCGCTGTTCGCCTCCCTGGAGGTCGAGACGGAGGGAACCACCATGGGGTTCAGCGACACCCGGACCCCCATCCCCGACGTCGAGTTCGAGAAGACCCAGCGGCTCGCCTTCGAGAAGGAAATGCTCGGGCTCTACATCAGCGACCATCCCCTCATGGGGCTGGAAGGGTCCCTCTCCCGCCTCACCGACTGCACCCTGGCCGAGCTCCGGAACGTCGACCTCGAGCCCATGGGCAACGAGGGCGGTTTCGGCCCCGGGGGGTACGGCAACGAGGGCCAGGTGCGCCTGGCCGGCGGGGTGGTCACCGACCTCTCCCGGCGGTACACCAAAAAGGGCGACCTGATGGCCAGCTTCGTGCTCGATGACCTCCAGGCCTCCATCGACGTCTTCGTCTTCCCGAAGACGATGAGCGAGTACGGCGCCCTGCTCGACGACGACGCCATCGTGCTGATCAAGGGCCGGATCGACATGCGCGATGATCAGGTCAAGCTGGTCTGCCTGGAGGTGCAACGCCCCAACCTGGCCACCGACGGCACCATCGACCTCCGGATCTCGCTCCCGGTCAACGCCCTCACCGACACCAAGGTCGGCGCGCTCAAACGGCTGCTGTCCGAGCATCCGGGCAACTCCCCGGTGTTCCTCCATGTCGGGCAGAAAGTCATCCGCCTCCCGTCGGAGTTCCGGGTGGACAGCCGCCGTGGGCTCATCGGAGAGCTGCGGGTGCTGCTCGGCCCGAATGCGATTTTGAGTTGACGGGATCGGCACCCCGGCAGAGAATTGCCTGGCCACGAGCAGTTTTCATCCGGAGATCCGGCCAAGTCGGCCGGCTCGGAGGCCCCGGCGGCGACCCCGAATGGGACAAGCGCCGACAAATCCCGTAAAATTGCGGGACGGCTCCCGCTCAGGAGCACCAAAGGCCCGTGCTGGCGGCGCCCTGGGTGCTCGTGGCGGACCCGAGTCGCCGGCTGAGGCCGCAGGGCAAATGAGGAGTACGGAACGGCTTATGTCCATTCAGGTGGAGACCAAGGACTGCACATCACTGAGCGACGCCGAGTTGGCCGAAATGGCCGATCTCTGCGCAGTACGGGAGCCGCATTTTGACATCGGCTTCCTGTCGAAACAGCGGGAGGAATGGGTGCTGGTCACCCGGGCCCGGGAGGGCAACAAGCTCCGGGGCTATTCGTTCTCGACCCTGGAGCGGATCGGTGGCACCCCGTCCCTGCTCATCGGGGTCGGCACCATCGAGCGCACCGCCCGGGCCGACACCGTGCTCCGGGCCATGATGGGCGACAAGTACCGGCGGGCGCTGTTGGCCTTCCCGGACGAAGATGTCCTGGTCGGAACCCGTTTGCTATCTCCCGAGGGATTCCGGGCGTTCGCCGGCCTCACCGACGTGGTTCCCGGGCCCGATCACAAGGCGACCGGCGAGGAGCGGGCCTGGGGGCGGCGGCTGGCCAAGCGGTTCGGCTGTGAGGCCCGGATCGACGACCGCACCTTCCTGATCGAAGGTGACGGCTGCGAGTCGGGCGGGTTCGATGTCGGCGGTTCAAAGACCCCGGTACCCGAGGAAGTGACCGTCTTCTTCGAGAGGAACGACGCCTCGTCGGGGGGTCGCCTGGTGACGTTCGGATGGGCCATGGCCGAGGATCTGGCCGCCGGGAAACTCGGCGGGCACTGATCCACCCGTCCTCGCCCGATCATTCGGCGAGGGCCGAGCCGCGTGTCCCTCCGTCGCAGGCAATAGCATGACCTCGTGAAGGTTTCGACTCGGGGAGACTATGCCAGCCGGGCATTGCTGTCCCTCGCCCTCCATGCGGAGAGCGACGGCCCCACCGCGGTTCGGGACATCGCCGAGCGGACGGGGCTCCCCCAGCCCTACCTCGAACAGATCCTGCTGGCCCTGAAGGGGGCCGGCCTGGTTCGCTCCAAGCGCGGGGTGGGCGGCGGTTACGTGCTCGCCCGGTCGCCCGATGAGATCACCCTCTCTCAGATCGTCAGCGCCGTCGACGGGCCGATCGTGGCCGGGGACTTCGGGCTGCCCCACGAGAACGGGGCCTGCGACCACGAAGGCCAGTGCATCCTGTTGGACGTCTGGGCCGATGTCGGCGAGCATATGCGGGTCCACCTCGACTCGTTCAATTTGGCCGACATGGTGAGGCGCGCCCAGGGTCGGGTCTCCGCCCTGCCGAAGACCTCCGCCTGAGCGCCTCCCCCGGCCCCTCTTCGCGATGACCGCCGCCAACGATCTGGTGCTGGTGATCGGCATCTTGGTGCTGGCCCTCGACGCCGCCAGTGTCATCCGGCTGCTGATCGTCCCCCGTCCCGCCTCCAGCCTGCTGACCCTGCCCATGGTGTGGATGCGGTCAGGGTTTCGCCACCTCTCCCAGCTGGCCAAGACCTACCCGGGCAAGGACCGGATCCTGTCCGTCAGCGAGCCGGTTGCCCTCATGGTCCTGTTGGGCACCTGGCTGGCCACCGCGGTCCTCGGGTACGCGCTGGTCATCTGGGGACTCGGGGGTGCCACCGTCAGCCGCGCCTTCCTCGAGGCCGGCGCCTCGGTGTCGACCCTCGGATTCGTCCACGGGGACAGTGGCGGCTACCAGGCCATCGACTTCTTCGCCGGCGCCACCGGGATGGTGCTGGTGGCGTTGCAGATCGCCTACCTGCCCAGCCTCTACGGCGCCTACAACCGCCGGGAGACCTTTGTGACGTTGCTGGAGAGCCGGGCGGGGGCGCCGGCCTGGGGGCCGGAGATCCTCCTCCGCCACCAACTGGTGGGGACCATCGGCAATCTCCCCGCCCTCTACGCCGAGTGGGAGCGCTGGGGGGCCGACGTCGCCGAGAGCCATACCAGCTATCCCCCGTTGATGTACCTCCGCTCCCCCCGGCCCCAGAACTCCTGGATCATCAGCCTGGTGGCGGTCATGGACTCGGCGGCCATCTCGCTGGCCGTCAACCCCGAAGGGGCGCCGATCGAAGCCCGGATGTGCCTGCGGATGGGCTTCACCTGCCTCCGGGACATCGCCCGGGTGGTCAACATCCCCTACGACCCCGACCCGAACCCGGACGACCCGATCGAACTGCCGCGGGAGGAATTCGAGGCCGCCTACAACCACCTCCGGGAGAACGGCTATCCGACCCCCCGTCCGATGGACGAGGCCTGGAACCACTTCCGGGGGTGGCGGGTCAACTACGAGGCGGTCGCCTACGCCCTGGCCACCAAGCTCGACGCCCCTCCCGCCCGCTGGACCGGCCCGCGGCGGACCTTCCGGGGGGAGTCGCTGTCACCTCCCCGCCCGGTCGACCGCCAACCGGGGGGCGCCCCTCCCAAGATCGTCTTCCCCAAGCTCAGCTGAGGTTCCAGCGCATCACCACCGGGTGGGCCCGCTCCCACCCGAGGATGCTGATCGACGCCGGGTCGAGGGTGAAGGACCGCCCCTCCGACGGGTCGAGGCCGACCCAGCGGGCCCCGAGCACCCGGAGCAGATGCCCGTGGGCGAAACAGAGCACATCGCCGTCGGTGGCCCGGATCCGGGCGATCACCCGGTCGGCCCGGCGCCCGACGTCAAGGGCGGTCTCCCCCCCGGTGGCGCCGTGGGCGAACAGGTCCCAATCCGGGTGCTCGGCGAGGATCTCGGGGGTGGTCAATCCCTCGTAGTCGCCGTAGTCCCATTCGGCCAGGTCAGGCTCGACCTCGGCCCGATCCCCCCACCCGGCCAGCCGGCTGGTCTCCCGGGCCCGGAGCAGCGGGCTGGTCAGGACCAGGGCGAACCGGTGGCCGTCCAGCCGGTCCTGGAGCGACTCGGCCTGCACCGTCCCCTCCGGCAGCAGGGGCAGGTCGGTGCGCCCGGTGTGCCGGCGGCCGAGGCTCCACTCCGTCTCGCCGTGGCGTACGAGAAAACAGCGATTATCCTGGTAATTCATTCCGACAGCCGACCAGTTCCCGGGCCAGTGTGCAAACCGGCCGATAAACGGGTAGCTATCGACCGGTAGCTATCGTGGAGGACTTGCCCCCGGCAGGAATGTCCAACGCTCTCCAGGCGTTGTGCCTACTGAAAACCCACATGAGAAGGGTGAAACCAGGCATGACATCCCGCACGTTGACCACGGACAACAAGGGTCAAAACAAGACAAGCACCCCACGCACGAGGAAAGAGCGCGCCGCCACCCCGGCCGCGCCGCGCAGCCGCGGGGCCGACGCCGACAGCCTGGGCCTGTTTCTCCGTGACCTCGACCACCACCCCCTTCCCGACCACGAGGCCCAGACGGAGCTGGCCAAGCGGGTGGCCGCCGGAGACGAGGAAGCCCGCAAGGAGATGGCCGCCGCCAACTTGCGGCTGGTCATCCACTGGGCCCGTCGCTACCAGGATCGGGGGGTGGACCTTCCCGATCTCATCCAGGAGGGCACCTTCGGCCTGATGCGGGCGGTGGACAAGTTCGACTGGGAGCGCGGCTTCCGGTTCTCCACCTATGCCACCTGGTGGATCCGCCAGGCCCTCCAGCGGGCCGTCCAGCAGCACGGCCGCACCATCCGACTTCCGATGGAAGTCGCCGAGCGGAACCAGCAGGTCGAAGCGGCCACCTGGGAGCTGACCCATCAGCTCCAGCGGGAGCCCACCGACGACGAGTTGGACAACGCCACCAACACCACCGCCGACATGCGGGCGGACCTCGCCCGGGTCGCCCGGGTGGTGGCCAGCCTCGATCAGCCGGCGACCGCCGATTCCACCTCCACCCTCGGAGACCTGGTGTCGACGGACAGCAACGAGTTCGAGGACGAGGTCGCCAGCGAGCTCACCTTCGGGCTGGTCCGCAACGCGGTGGACCGGCTGACCGATCTGCAGCGGGCGGTCATCCGCAACCGGTTCGGGTTCGACGGTTCGGACCCGGCCTCACTGCAGACGACGGCCGAGCGGCTCGGGGTCGGCGTACGGAAGGTGCGCCAAGCCGAGGCTGAGGCCCTCGAGATCCTGGCCGACAGCCGGGCACTCGAAGCCGCCCACGAAGCCGCCTGACCCCCCGGACGGAGCGGGGCGGCCCGCCGAAGCTCAGGCGGACAGACGGGCCAGTTCGGCTCGGAGGTCGTCGGGGAGGTCCGACGTCCAGGTCATCCGCTCCCCGGATGCCGGATGGTCGAAGGCCAACTGGTAAGCGTGGAGAAACGGGCGGGTGACGGTCACCCCGGGGAGGGTCCGCCCGCGGGCGTAGACGTCGTCGCCCACCACCGGGTGCCCGATGGCGGAGAGGTGGACCCGGATCTGATGGGTCCGGCCGGTCTCCAGGGTGGCCTCCACCAAGGTGGCCGGCACCGGCTCGGTGAACCGCTGCTCCACCCGGTAGCGGGTGCGCGCCTCTTTGCCCTTCCGCGACACCGACATCCGGGTGGGTGAGGTGATCGAGCGACCGATGGGGGCATCGACCACCCCCGACTCGCCGTCCACCTCGCCGAGCACCAGCGCCCGGTAGTGACGAGACACGGTGCGGTCGCCGAGCTGGGCGACCAGCGAGCGGTAGGCCTCCGCCGAGCGGGCCACCACCAACAGCCCCGACGTCCCCCGGTCGAGACGGTGGACGATGCCGGGCCGGTCGGGATCGGAGCCGACCTCCCCGGTCAGCGACGCCAGTTCGGGGTAGCGGGACAGCATCCCGTGCACCAGCGTGCCGCTCTGATGGCCGGCTCCGGGGTGGACGACCAATCCGGCCGGCTTGTCCACCACCACCACGTCGGCGTCGGCGTGCACCACCTCGAACACCACCGAGGGGTCGGCCTCGGGGGGCGGCACCGGTTGCTCCTCGCCGAGCTCCACCTCCAGGAGCTCCCCCTCCCGGAGCGGGCGGCTGCGGGCGTGGATGGTCTCCCCCTCCACCTCCACCCGACCGGACGCCACCAACTCGTCGACCGCCGAGCGGGAGATGTCGGCCAGCAGCGCCACCGCCCGGTCCACCCGGACGCCGTCGAGGGAGGACGGGACCGAGACCGACAGCCGGCTCACGAGGGCGACGGCTGTCGAAACAGGGAGATCACCAGCAGCAGGCAACCCACCACGATGCAGGCATCGGCCACGTTGAACGTCGGCCAGAAGTGGAAGTCGATGAAGTCGATCACCGCGCCGTGATCGCCGCGGAACATCCGGTCGGAGAGGTTCCCCGCCGCCCCGCCGATGATCAACCCGAAGACGGCAGCCCGCGACCGGGAGGGCGAACGGTAGGCCAGCACCAACAGCACCGCCACCAGGGCGACAGCGATCACCACCAATACCGCCGCATCCCCCTGGAACAGGCTGAACGCCGAGCCGGTGTTCCGGTTCAACTCGAGGTCGAGGGTCCAGATCACGTGGACTGGCCCGGTGCCCAAACGATCGACCGCCCACCATTTGGTCAGCTGGTCGACCAGCACCACCAGGGCGGCGATGACTACGGCGCCCACCAGCCGGAGAGATGCCCCCGCGGGTGCAGCTCGTCGAACCGGGCTCGATTCGGCGTTGCTGGTCAGCGTCGCGACAGCCCCCCGCTCTTGCACGCCACGCACAGCCGGGCGTAGGGAAGGGCGCGGAGCCGGGATTTGGGGATCGGCTGGTAGCACCGCTCGCAGCTGCCGTAGGTCTTGCGGACGATGCGCTCCAGCGCGTCGTCGATCTCCTCCACCGCCGCCAGCGCCTGGGCCGACAGGGCCAGGTCCCGCTCGCGGTCGACGGCCACCGTGCCGCCTTCGCCACCCTCGGCATCGAACTGGACGTCCCCGGGCTCGCGTTCTTGCGCCAGCGATTCGGCTTCGGCCAGAAGGTCCTCCGCCTGTCCCTGGCTGACCGCCCGCTCGTCCAGCAGCAGCAGGCGCTGCTCCTCGAGGAACTTGGGCTCCTTGGCATAGGGGCCCACCGTCGGCCGCTTGGGGGCGGGGGGGGCGACCGGGGCCGCCTTCTTGGCCGGGGCGGCTTTGGTGGCGGTGGCGGCCTTCTTGGCCGGTGCCGTCTTGGCGGTCGGGGCCGGCTTCTTGGCCGGGGCCGTCTTGGCGGCCGGCGCCTTGGTGGCGGTGGCTGCCTTCTTGGCCGGGGCCGTCTTCTTGGCCGGCACTGCCTTGCGGGGGGCGGTCGCCTTCTTGGCCGGGGCGGTCTTGGTGGCGGTCGCGGCCTTCTTGGCCGTCGGGGTCGCCTTCTTGGCCGGCACCGCCTTGGTCCCCTTTCGCGCCGCCACCGCCTTCACCACCGGCGCTCGCTTCTTCGTCGTCATACTCCAACCTCCTCAGGGACTGGCCGCACCCGCCAGGGGCTCGATCGAGCCCGAAAACCGCGTAAGTCGCCATTGTGGTGAGCGGGTGACGCTACCCTGCTCTTCAGCCTGCGGCAATCCGAAAAACCACTCACGTGCCGGGGCACCATAGCGGGTGAACGCGGTCGGTCAGTCGGCACCAGCCGCGGCCAGGACTAAATCAGCAGCTCCGGGCGCACGTCCGTCTGGCGACTGGGACGAAATGGCGGAAACCCGACCGCCCCCCGCTCCCGGTGGTCCGAGAGGTGGTGTCCGTCAGCTGGGACGGGCCTGAGCCGGTTCCCCCGGCTTGGGCATGCTCCTGGCGCCCGCCGGTTGGCTGGCGTCGGGGCCGGGTGGTCGGGACTGTCCCCCGCCGGCACCCGGAGCCGGGCGTTCGCCGCCGGATGGCTGGGCGTTGCCGGCCCCGCCCGACCCGCTGGGCCGACCGGCCAGGGTCGCCGCCGGCTGCACGTTGTCGTCGACCCACTTGATGACCTCGGTGAGGGCGGCTCGCAACCGTTGACGCTCACCTTCGAGATGGCGGGCCATCGCTTCGACGTCACCGGCCAGCTGCACCCGGATCCCTTCGAGCCGGGTCACTTCCTCCCGCAGGCGGCGCTCGGACTCAGCGGTGATCTGAGCCACGTTCGACTCGGCGGCGGAGCGAACGCTCCGGGCATGGGCCTCGGCTTCGGCCACCAGCTTGGCGGCACGAGCTTCGGCGTCGGCCTTGGTCTCGTCGACGAACTTCTGGGCCAGCAGCAACGTCCGCTGCAGGGTCTCGTCCATCTGGCCGGCATCGGCGGCGGCCGCCGTCGGGGCGGGGCGGGGCTCGGCCGATTCCAGCTGGGAGATGCGCTCCCCGGCCTGGCGGAGCCGTTCGCCGGCCTGACGGAGCTGCTCCTGGAGGCCCTCGGCCTCGACCGCGGCCTTCTCGAGGTACTCGTCCACGTCATCGCGGTGGTACCCCTTAAGGGTCTCCCGGAATTCGACGGTCCGGAGGGAGTCAAGAGCTGATTGGGACGAAGCCATGGGCGCCATGCTAGCGGCCTCCGGCCCAGGTCCAGTGGATATCCGCTCCGCCGCCCGGTCCGGCTCCTCGGCCCCGTCGGGGCGGTCCTTCCGGAGTCTCATCCGAGCACCAGGGGAAGGATGATCAGCTGGATGACCAGGATCACCACCAGCACCGACAGGTCGAGCCCCACGGTCCCGATCCGGGCGGTGGGGAGCACCCGTCGCACCAGGTTGAGCACCGGGTCGCAGACCGCCGCCAGCCCCCGCTGGAGCTTGCGGACCGGCGAGTCGTAGGCGGGCTGGAACCAGCTCAGCAGTGAGTAGGCGATCAGCACGAAGACGTAGATCTCCAGGAGATAGCCGATCAAGCGCAACATGGCTGCTCAGACTATCCCGGCCGACACCGCCGGCCGGTTCAGGGGTTGACCAGGCCTCGCTCGGTCAGGCGCTGACGCTCCTCTTCCGACACCTTCACGTTGGACGGGGTCAGGAGGAACACCTCGTCCGCCACCCGTTCCATCCCGCCGGCCAAGGCGTAGGTGACCCCGCTGCAGAAGTCGATCATCCGTCGCTGCAGGTCACGATCGCCGTTCTGCAGGTTGACGATCACCGGTTGATTGGCCATCAGCCGGTTGGCGATCTCCTGGGCATCGGCGAACCGATTGGGCGCCACCACGTGGACCTTGGCCCCGGCCGCCTCGGCGGTCATCGGCCGGATGGAAGACGGGCGGGCGGCGATGGTGGGCTGCTGGGCTACCGGGACCGGGCCGGGGGGCTCCTCCAGCGGGAGGGTCCGGATCCGACTGGGGGCGACGGCCGGCATCGGGTCATCCCGCTCGTCCATCCCCATCCGCCGCGGACGCTGGGGGGTGTGACTGATCGCGGCCGGGCCACGGGGCTCGTCGTAGTCGTAGTCGTCGTAGTCGTCATCGACGAGGCCGAGATAGGCCATCGTCTTCTTCATGAATGAGGCTGCCATTTTCCCTCCGTCAGATAGCGTAGTGCCTGGTTCGCGGGGTGGGTGGATACCGGGGGTGGGTCAGCCCCTCGCCGGCCGGTCCCCGAACAGGCCTCGTCCGATGCGCACCATCGTCGATCCCTCGGCCACCGCCACCTCCAGGTCGTCGGTCATGCCCATGGAGCGAATCCGCAGGTCAAGCTGGTCGGCCAGGTTGGCGACCCGGTGGAACCCCTCCCGGGCCTCCTCCGGCGGCCCGGGAGGCCCGACCGCCATCAGGCCGGCCACCTCGAGGTCCTCCTGACCCAGGGAGGCGACCAGATCCGGAACCTCCTCCGGTGGGCAGCCGCCCCGCCCGGGAATCCCGGCGATGTCCACCTGGACCAGCACCACGGCGCCGGGTTGCCGCTTGGCGATGGCCTGCCCCTCCTCCCGGCGGCTGACTCCCTGCCAGCAGGACACCACCGGCGCCAGCCGGGCGACCTTGTTGCGCTGGACGGCACCCAGGAAATGCCAGCGGGGGGCCGGCACCGCCTCGGTGGTCTCCGCGGCCTTCGCCACCAACTCGTCGGCGTAGTTCTCCCCGATGTCGACGAGGCCGGCGCCGAGGGCGGCCCGCACCGCGTCGGCGCCGAATCCCTTGGTGACCGCCACCACCGTCACCTCGGCGGGATCCCTCGACACCGCGGCGATCCGCCGGCGGAAGCCGGCCAGGCGCTCGGCCACGTCCTCGGCGCGGAACCCGGACCCGGGGGTCGTCACCGCCCGCCTCCGGCGGTCGACCACACCACCAACCCCTGGCGCTCCGGGTCCGCCCGCTCCCGGTGCGAGAAGTACCGGTCGTCACAGGCGGTGCAGGCATCGAGCCCGGGGACCGCCCGGATGCCGGCCCGCTGGAAGGCGGCGGCCACGGTGCCGGGCAGGTCCAACGCCGGCTGGCCGTTTGAGGCCGTCGCCCGCACCTCGTCGCCGTAGCCGGCGGCCACCCTCGACAGGTCGGCCTCCGAGAACGGATAGCACTCCGGGTGGATGGTCGGGCCCACCGCCCCGTAGAGGGTGGTGGCTCCGAGGTCGCGCATGGCCCCGGCGGCGGCTTCGACGACACCGCCCATCAGCCCCCGCCAGCCGGCGTGGACGGCGGCGAACACCCCCTCGGGGCTCCCCATCGCGATCGACGCACAGTCGGCAGTCAGGACCGCCAGTCCCACCGATGGCGATGACGACACCAGCCCATCGCCCTCCGGGCAGGGATCGTCGTCGCTTTCGGCGACGATGAGCACCTCCGCCCCGTGGACCTGGCGTACCCCCCGGAGGCGCCCGGGTCGGATACGGCCGGATGACGCCTGCTCGGCGAACTGGTCGAGCCGGCCCTCTCCCCCATCCGGTCGGCGACGGAGGTCACCGTGGGACCGGTCGGACCAGGCAGCCCGGATGTCCCCGACGACCGTGATGATGGCGGGGGCGGGGGCCTCGATCAGCGAAGGAAGGAGGGGACGTCGAAGTCGTCGTCCCCGAGGTCGAGGTCATCGTCAGCCGGTGAGGCGAAGATGTCCTCGTGGGCGGTGTCCAACCCGAGCACCTTGGACCGGCCTTCGTCGCGGCCGGCGACGGAGGGAACCGGCTCGGCCGTGCCCCGGCCCCCCGACTCCCAGCGTTCGAATCCGGCGGCGATGACGGTGACCCGCACCTCGTCGCCCATCTCCTCGTCGATCACGCTGCCGAAGATGATGTTGGCGTCGGGATGGGCGACTCCGTGGATGATCTCGGCTGCCTCGTTGACTTCGAACAGGCCGAGGTCGGGACCACCGGCGATGTTGAGGAGAATGCCGCGGGCGCCTTCGATGGAGGCTTCCAACAGCGGACTGGTGATCGCCGCCCGGGCGGCATTGACTGCCCGCCCTTCGCCGGTGGACGAGCCGATGCCCATGATGGCAGTGCCGGCGTTGCTCATGATCATCTTCACGTCGGCGAAGTCGGTGTTGATCAAGCCGGGAATGGTGATCAGGCTGGTGATGCCCTGGACTCCCTGCATCAGCACCTCATCGGCCATCTTGAACGCGTTGACCATGGAGGTCTTCTCGCTCGACACGGTCAGCAACCGGTCGTTGGGGATGATGATGAGGGTGTCGACCTTCTCCTTGAGGTTCTGGATGCCGGCTTCGGCCTGGACCGAACGCCGGCGACCCTCGAAGGTGAACGGGCGGGTGACGACGCCGATGGTGAGGGCGCCGAGGCTCTTGGCGATCTCGGCCACCACCGGGGCGGCGCCGGTGCCGGTACCGCCACCCTTGCCGGCGGTGATGAACACCATGTCGGCCCCTTTGAGCGCCTCTTCGATCTCCGACCGGTGCTCCTCCGCCGCCAGACGCCCTACTTCGGGGTCACTGCCGGCGCCCAACCCCCGGGTCAGCTGACGGCCGATGTCCAACTTCAGATCGGCGTCGCTCATCAGGAGGGCTTGTGCATCGGTGTTGGTGGCGATGAATTCGACGCCACGAAGTCCGGCCTCGATCATGCGGTTGACGGCGTTCACTCCGCCGCCTCCCACGCCTACCACCTTGATGACGGCGAAGTAATTGTTCTGAGCAGGAACGGTCATGTATTCCCTTACCCTCGACAAAAGGTTGAAACCGTTCCAACCAGCGAGTTCGACACAACGATACGGTTCATGGAGTACCTGGTCAAGCAACCTCGACGTTGTCAAGAGCTTAATTCGACTGGGTTCCCAGGTGAGGGATGGTGCTTGTCAACTCACGGTGGGTGCTCCCGGCACAGTCACGTCGATGGTTTTCATGCCCTGAAGTGAAGCGTGAGCGATGATGCTGGCCACGTCCTGATACTTGACGGTGAGGTCTGCGGTGGTGCCCAGCACCACCGTGAGTCCCGAGTTGAGGGCGAGGTCGACGGTTGCGTCCGGGGCCACCGAGACGGAGACCACCTGGGCGGAGAAGGCGAGGGGCAGGGTCCGGCAGACCTGCAATCCGGAGGCGGCCAAGGACGGGAGCACCTGCCCGGCCCGGCCCGGCGCCACCGGTCCGGCCTTCGCCGTCACCACCAGCTGGACCAGGCCGGGGGGCCGGGCGGCCTGGACAGCCAAGATCCTCCCGGTGGTGTCGAGCTCGGCCCATGACCCCGACGGCCCGGCCATCACCGCCACCGGCACCCGCTCGCTCACCGTCACCTGCACCCCGTCGGGCCAGTGCCGGGCGACCTGGGCGGTGCGAATGAACGGCAGCGCGGTCAGGCGGGACTCGGCGGCACCGGCATTGACGTTGATCATCAGGGGTCGGTTCGACAACCCGGCGGCCTTGACGATGTCGGCGGTGCTGGTGTGGGGATGGGCCCCGGTCACCGTCACCACCCGCGCCGCGAACAACGAGGTATGGAGCAGCGCGAATCCCCCACCGAGGACGACGACCACCGCCACCACCGCGATCACCACCCGGAGCCGGCGCCGGCCGACACCCCGTCGCACCGCTTGACGGCGCTGGCGGATCCGCGGGTCGATGGAGGGTCGGGTGGCAGTGGCCGGACGGCGGGGCGGGGCGCTCATCGTCCGACCGACGAGGGGGAATCGAAGCCGACCATGCATACCTCGGTGGAAAGGGTGACCCCGCTGGTGGCTTCGACCGTCGCTTGGACGTGGGCGATCAACCGGACCACATCGTCGGCCGAGCCCCCCTCGTCGGCCTGGATGAAGTTGGCGTGCTTCGGCGACACCTCCGCGCTCCCCAGCCGGAAGCCCTTCAACCCGGCGGCCTCGATCAGCCGCCCGGCCGAGTCACCCTCGGGGTTGGTGAACACCGACCCGGCATTGCTGCCGCCCGGCTGGTTGGCCCGGCGCCATTTCACGATGTCGGCGATGGTGGCGGCCCCCTGCCCGGGATCACCGGGCGCCAGCCGGAACCGGGCGGCCACCACCACGTCGGACGGCGCCAACGAGGTATGCCGGTAGGCCATCTCGAGCCGGGCGGCCGGCGCTTCGGAGGCGGTGGCCGTCCGTAGATCCACCCACCGGTAGCCGACCAGGGTGGCGGCGGTATCCGAGCCGTGGCCGCCGGCGTTCATCCGGACGGCGCCGCCGACCGAGCCCGGCACCCCGACGGCCCACTCCAGGCCGGACAGCCCGGCCGCCGCCGACCGGCGGGCCAGGACCGGCAGGCTCACCGCCGCTCCGGCCACCACCTGGTTTCCGTCGATCTCGATGGCTTCGAAACCGGCTCCGAGGGCTACCGCCAGCCCGGCAAAGCCCCGGTCGGCGACCAGCAGGTTGGAACCTCGCCCGATGACCAGCACCGGGACTGGCACACCGCCGATGGCACCGGCCACCTCCAGCAGTTCGTTCTCGTCCTCCGGCTCGACCAGCAGGGCGGCGGTCCCCCCGACTCGATAGGTGGTGCGGGCACCGAGCGGGGCGTTTCGTTGGGCTCGGCTCCCGAGCGCCTCTCCAACGGCGCGCAGCTCGTCGGAGACGGCCGTCACCTCCCGCCTACCATCCCGGATCGTCCAGCAGCTCGTCGGGAAGCGAGGTGAGGTCACCGGCGCCGAGGGTGAAGCAGAGGTCGCCCGGCTGGACCAGCTCTTCGATGACCTGGCGGAGCTGGCGGCGGCCGGGCACGTAGCGGACGTCCTTGTCGGGGTGCGCCTCCCGGACGGCGTCAGCCACCAGCTCGCCGGACACCCCGGGGATGGGCGGCTCACCGGCGCCGTAGACGTCGGTGATGATCACCACGTCGGCATCGGTGAAGGCGTCGCCGAACGCTTGCCAGAGGGCCTTGGTCCGGCTGTAGCGATGGGGCTGGAACACCGCGATGACCCGCTCCCAGCCACCGTCCCGGGCGGCGGACAACATGGCTCGCACCTCACTGGGGAGATGGGCGTAGTCGTCGACGAAGGTGACCCCGTTGGCGTCGCCCCGGAACTCGAATCGGCGGGCCACGCCGGCGAACCGGGCCAGGGCCCGGGCCGCGGCGTCGAACGAGACCCCGGCGGCCAGCGCCGCCACGGTGGCCACCGCGGCGTTGCGGGCATTGTGGCGACCGGGGATGGGAATGGCCAGGTGACCGAGTCGGGCCCCGGTCTCGTCGAGCAGGTCGAAGGCGATCGAGCTCCGGGCCGGCTCGATGTCGACCATCCTCCGGGTGCAGTCGGGCCCGGTCCCGACTGTCTCGCCGCCCCGCGCCCGCCCGAGCGCCGAGGCCACTGGATCGTCCCCGCCCACCACCGGCGGGATCGACCCACGGGCGACGAACTCCTCAAAGGCGGTCTTCATGGCGTCGAAGGAGCCGTAGTGGTCGAGATGGTCGGGCTCCACGTTGGTCACCACCGCAATGGCGGGATCCAGGGAGAGAAAGGTCCCGTCGCTCTCGTCGGCCTCCACCACCAACCAGTCCCCGTCGTCCCACACCGCGTTGGTGCCGATCTCGTTCACCTCGCCCCCGATGATGAACGACGGTCGCATGCCCGCCTCCACCAGCATCAGGGCCAGCATGGAGGCGGTGGTGGTCTTCCCGTGGGTACCGGCCACCGCGATGCACTGGCGCAGAGCGGCGATGGCGGCCAGCGTCTCCGCCCGGCGGTAGACCGGGATGCCGCGGCGCACCGCTTCAGCCACCTCCGGGTTGCGGTCGCTCACCGCCGACGACCGGGTGACCAGGTCGGCGGGCCCGAGGTTGGACGCCTCATGCCCAATTGCCACCGTGATCCCCGCCGCCCGCAACCGCTCGGTCACCGACGAGTCCTTCAGGTCGCTCCCGGTCACCGTGTGCCCCATGGTCGACAGCACCATGGCGATCGCACTCATCCCGGCCCCACCGATCCCGACCACGTGGATGGCCTTCGGGCGGGAGAGATCGAGGCTCGCCGACGTCGGCTCACCGGTCATCGGGCCCCCTTTCCTGAGCGAGGTCCTCGGGCGTGGTCCTCGACCACCTGGGCCCCGGCATCGGCGGCATCCGGCCGGCCGATCGATCGGGCGGCCTTGCCCATGGCGTCGAGGGCCCCGGGGTCGGACAGCAACCCGTCGAGCAGGGCGGCCAGGCGGGGAGCGTCGCAGTCGGCGTCGGCCAGCAGCACCGCCCCGCCGGCTTCCTCCAGCACCCGGGCGTTGGCCGTCTGATGGTCGCCGGGGGCCCCGGGGAGGGGGACCAGCACCGAGGGCACCCCGGCCGCCGCCAACTCGGCGACGGTCATCGCCCCCGCCCGGCAGACCACGACATCGGCGGCCTCATAGGCGGTGGCCATCCGCTCCTCATAGGGAACCCGCACCACCGGTCCGGTCGGCCCGATCGGCAAGATGGCCGTCTCGATGGTCTCCCAGTCGCGGCGGCCGACAATCTGGTAGATCGACCGGTCGTCCCGGCCGTGCCACCGCTCGGCCAGCCCCAGCACCGCGTCGTTGATCCGGCGGGCTCCGAGCGACCCGCCGAACACCACCACGGTCGGGCGGTCCTCCGGCACGCCGAGGATCCGGCGGGCGGCCCGGCGATCCTCGGCGGAACGGCCGGCGGCGGCGATCTCGGGTCGGACCGGGGTACCGGTGACGACGGCCCGGGGCAGGTGGGTGCCGGGCCATCCGACGGCGCTGGCCCGGGCGAAGCGCCCGAGCAGGCGGTTGGCCACCCCCGGGGCGGCGTCGACATTGACCAGCACCAGCGGTACCCCCAACACCAGCGCCCCGACCGAGGCGGGCAGGCTGGCGTAGCCGCCCACCGACACCACCACCTGCGGCCTCCGGCGGGCCACCAGCCCGATGGCCGCCACCAGCGCCACCGCCAGCCCGGCCAGCGCCCCCAGGTTCTGGGCGATCACCCGAGGGCGCAGGCTGCGGGCGATCCCCCGCCCGGGCAACAGGGTGGAAGGGAAGCCCCGACCGTCGAGGGCCACCCGGTCCTGGCCCCGCCGGGAGCCGACGAATTCGATGGTGTCCCGGTCATGGCCTTTGGCCACCAGGGACTCGGCGATGGCCAGCGCCGGCTGCAGGTGACCGGCAGTGCCGCCCCCGGCCATCAATGCGTACCGGTATGCCATTACGCCGTGGGCGCCCGCCGGGCCGGGCGCCGGGCCGGGCGCGGCAGCCGCTCGTGCCCGGCGATGTTCAACAGGATGCCCACCGCCGCGAGGTCCATCACCAGCGAGGATCCCCCGAACGACACGAACGGGAGGGGGATGCCGGTCACCGGCAGCACGCCGATGACCGCGCCGATGTTGATCAGGGTCTGACTGGTGATCCAGACGGTGATGCCGATGGCCATCAGGCTCCCGAACCGATCAGGGGCGCGGGTGGCGGCCCGGAGGCCGTACCAGGCGAACAGGAAGAACAGCCCGAGCAGCAGCACGGCGCCCACCAGGCCGAGCTCCTCTCCGACCACCGAGAAGATGAAGTCGGTGTGGGCGTTGGGCAACAGCCCCCACTTCTGGCGTCCGCCTCCGAGTCCGAGGCCGAACAGGTGTCCGGAGCCGAGCCCGATCAGCGACTGCCACACCTGGTAGCCGGAGCCGGAATGGTTGGCCCCGGGGTTGAGGAAGGAGAGGATCCGGTCCCGGCGGTAGGGGTCGGCCAGGCCGACGATGACCGCCAACACCGCGAAGGCGAACAGGATCTTGAGGATCGGCCGCACCGACACCCCGCCCATGAACAGCATCCCGAAGGCCACGCAGCACAGGACGAGGGCGGTGCCCATGTCCGGCTGCTTGAGGATCAATAGGGAGGAGATCCCGAGAATGATCAGCACCGGGAGGATCACCGACTTGGTATCGGCGGTCTTGTCCACCCGGCGGGTCAACAGGTCGGCCACGAAGACGATGAGGGCGAGCTTCATCAACTCGG
>DATARI010000049.1:0-4345 GCA_036264255.1 Acidimicrobiales bacterium
GCCAACTCCGGTGAGTGGATCAGCATCGCCGACGTGAAGGACGTGGTGGTGTCCTCGGCGGGGATATCCGGTTGGTACTTCCAACTCCCGACCGCCGACACCGTGAAACTCGGTGAACTCACCTACACGGGGAAGAAGTGATCACCACCCTCCGCCGGGTCCGGAAGCCTCCTCCGGGCAACGGCGTGGCGCCGCCGGGAGAGGACGGGTCGATCCTCGTCTCCGGCGATCCCGGGGTGACGGCCGGCGTCACCCGCCCGCCAGAGGAGGTCTCCGACGGTCCGCTGGTCGGGGTGGAGAACCTCCAGGTGACCTTCACCCGGGGGGGGAGAAACATCCACGCCATCCGGGGGGTGAACCTGCAGTTGGCCCGGGGTGAGATCCTCGGTCTGGTCGGCGAGTCGGGCTCGGGAAAGAGCGTGTTGGCCCTGGCGTTGTTGGGACTGCTCCCCGATACCCCGGCGCCGGAGGTGTCCGGCATCGCCCGGGTGTGCGGCACCGACATGGTGTCGGCGACACCCGAGCAACGCCGACTGGTGCGGCGACAACATCTGGGGGCGGTGTTCCAGGACCCGATGACCTCGCTCAATCCGACCATGCGGGTCGGGCGGCAGGTGGCGGAGGCGGCCGGCGGTGACCAGAGCGTCGTGGACCTGCTGGACTCGGTGGGCATCCCCGACCCCCGGCGCCGGGCCCAGGCCTATCCCTACGAGCTTTCCGGCGGGCTGCGCCAACGGGTGATGATCGCCATGGCCATCGCCGGGTCTCCCTCCCTGGTGATCGCCGACGAACCGACTACCGCCCTCGACGTGACCGTCCAGGCGCAGATCCTCGAGCTGCTGGGCCAACTCCGCGACGAGCTCGGCACCACCTTCATCCTGGTCACCCACGACCTCGGCGTCGCCGCCCAGGTGAGCGATCGGATCGCGGTGCTCTACGCCGGCCGGCTGGCGGAGGTGGGGGCGTCGGCCGGCCTGTTCACCGATCCCCGCCACCCCTACACCGAGGGGCTGCTGCGGTCGCGGCTGCTGCTCGACACCGACCGGTCCCGACCGGTGTCGACCCTGCCCGGCGAGCCCCCCGACCCGCGGGACCTCCCGACCGGTTGCGCCTTCGCCCCCCGGTGCCCGTCGCGCACCGACGAGTGCGAACAGGGGCTTCCCGAGTTGGAGCCGACCGCCGATGGGCGGGATGTCGCCTGCCTCCATCAGGTGGCCCTCGCCTCCGCCGACCCGATGGGGGAGGCCGATCCCTGGGCCGAGCCGGAGAAGAAGGGATTCGGCGGGCCGGCGCCCGCCGTGCTGGTCCATGGCGTCCACAAGGCCTTCCCGGTCCGTTCCGGGCTCCGGCGGCAACGCCTCCAGGCCCTCCGGGGGGTCGACCTCGACATCGTCAAGGGCGAGGCGGTGGCGCTGGTGGGGGAGAGCGGGTGCGGGAAGTCGACCCTGCTCCGGACCATCGCCGGGCTGCTACCGGTGGACGAGGGAAGCATCGAGTTCGGGAAGGGGACCCGACCCCAAATGGTGTTCCAGGACGCCGGCGCCTCCCTCACCCCGTGGATGACCATCGGCGAGCAGGTCGGTGAGCGACTGCGGGAGGAAGGCATGAACCGGCGCCAACGGGCCGAGCGAGTCAGCGACGCCCTCGGTCTGGTCGGGCTGTCGCCCGAGGTGGCCGACGTCAAGGCGGTCCAGCTCTCCGGCGGCCAACGCCAACGGGTGGCGCTGGCCCGGGCCACAGTGGTTCCCCCCGACGTGCTGTTGTGCGACGAGCCGACCAGTGCCCTGGATGTCTCGCTGGCCGCCACCGTGCTCAACCTGATCGGACGGCTGCGCCGGGAGCTCGGGATGTCCGTCCTCTTCGTCACCCACGACCTCGCCGCCGCCCGGATGGTGGCCGACCGGATCGCGGTCATGTACCTCGGGCGGATCGTGGAGGTCGGGCCGTCCGAGGAGCTCTGCACCCAACCCGCCCATCCCTACACCCGGGCGCTGCTGGCCACTGTCCCCGAACTCGGCCGGGTCAAGGTCCGCATCCAGGGCGAGCCGGCCAACCCGCTGGACCCACCGTCGGGCTGTGCCTTCCACACCCGGTGCCCGGATGCCATCGCCTCCTGCCCGACCCGCGAACAGGTGCTCGTCCCTATCGGGTCGGAGCCGACCCGCTCGGTGGCGTGCTCGGTGGCCGCCCCCCCGCCTGCGCCTGCCCCGCCCCCGGATCCTCACCCGACCGACGAGCGAGACGAGGTCCTCGATGGCGATCGCTGAGCCCTACGCCCCCCAGCCTCTGGTCCGGGGGCTGGCCCGGCTGCGGGAGATGCACACCGTGTCCCGACGGGCGACGGTTGGTGACCGGATCGCCATCGGCGCCTTCTTGCTGCTCATCCTGGTGGCGCTGGTCGGCCCGCTGCTGACCAGCCGCAGTCCGATCCAGCCGGCGGGGATCCCGTTCCTCTCCCCGTTCCACGGGGGCTTCATCTTCGGCACCGACGAGGTCGGCCAGGACATCTTCACCCGGGTGCTCTACGGCCTCCGGGCCAGCCTGTTGGCCGCCGCCGCCGTCATCGCCTCGGGGGTGGTCATCGGCGGCGCCATCGGTCTGATCGCCGGGGCCACCGGGGGCTGGGTCGACACCGTGCTGATGCGCATCACCGACCTGTTCCTCGCCCTCCCCGGTCCGGTGCTGGCCATCGCGGTGGTCGCCGCCCTCGGGCCCAGCTACCTCCACACCCTCATCGCGGTGGCCATCGTCTGGTGGCCGTTCTACGCCCGTATCGTTCGGGGTGATGTGCGGGCGCTCGCCACCCGCCCCCACCTCGAGGCGGCCCGGCTGGCCGGGATCGGCCGGTTCCGACTCGCCCGGCGCCACCTGCTCCCCGGGGCCATACCCGCGGTGTTGGTGACCGCCAGTCTGGACGTCGGGAACCTGGTGGTGACCCTGGCGGCGCTGTCGTTCCTGGGGCTCGGGGCGCCGGCCCCGGCGCCGGAGCTGGGATCGATGGCCGCCCGCGGGCTGCAGTACCTCCTACAGGAATGGTGGGTGCCGGTCATCCCGGCCCTGGCGGTGTTCGTGGTGGCGTTCCTGGCCAACCTGGCCGGCGACGGGATCCGCGACCTTCTGGGGGACCGATGACGCCATCGGCGGGAACCGAGATCGGGGCCGTCGGGTGCCCCGACAGCCAACCGACCGCCGGGAGGCGTCAGTGATCAAACTCATTGCCAAGCGCCTGGTGGCCATGGTCCTCATCCTGTTGGTGCTGACCGCGGTGGTATTCATGCTCCAAAAGCTGAGCCACACCGATCCGGTGCACGCCTACCTGGGGGCCAACGCCTCGAAGCAAGCCATCGCCCACGAGAGCGCCATCCTCGGCTACAACCGTCCGCTCGTCGACCAGTACGTGCGCTACGTCCACGACCTGTTCACCGGCAACCTCCAGGTGTCGCTCCGGACCCGGCGCCCGGTGGCCACCGACCTCCGGGCCTACCTGCCGGCCACCGTGGAGCTCACGGTGTTCAGCCTGTTCCTGGCGGTGATCTTCGGGGCGTTGCTGGGACTGGCGTCGGCCGGCCGATGGCGGGGGGCGGGGATCTTCCGGATCATCATGGTGTCGGGAGCCTCGGCGCCGGCCTTCCTCCTCGCGCTCCTCGGGATCCTGCTCTTCTACAACAAGCTGCATCTGTTACCGGCCACCGGTGACACCAGCTATACCAACGCGCCCACCGGGCCGACCGGCATGGTCGTCGTCGACACCATTCTGCATGGTCAGTGGGCGATGGCCTGGGACGGATTCCGCCACCTGATATTGCCGGGCATCTGTGTGGCCCTCGGCCCGGCCGTGTCGATCGGTCGGGTCCTGCGAACCAGCCTGACCACCAACCTGCGTTCGGACTTCGTGCGGACGGCCAAGGCCAAGGGACTCACCGACCGGGTGGTGCTGTTCCGGCACACGCTGCGGAACTCGCTCGGCGCCGCCCTGTCGATGACCGGTCTGCAGATGGGTCTGATGTTCGCCGGGGTGGTGGTGATCGAGACCATCTTCGCCTGGCCCGGGCTCGGGCTCTATACCGACCAGAGCATCCCGGCCGCCGACTTCCCGGCCATCGCCGGGGTGACCCTGATCCTCGGCATGGGCTACGTGATCATCAACACCATCGTCGACATCCTCCAAGCCGTGGCTGACCCCCGCATCACCCTCACGTGACCGGCCGGCCCCCGCTCGGCGCCGTGCCGGAACGGCCCCCGGGCCCGATCCCGGTCCACCGGTACGAGATGGAGATGGCCTGGAGCGGGATCCAGACCTTCCTCAAGCTTCCGTTGTGCCTGACTCCCGAAGACCTGCGGGCGG
>DATARI010000090.1:0-6841 GCA_036264255.1 Acidimicrobiales bacterium
CCGAGCAGGGCCCGGTCGTCGATGGGCAGCAGTACGAGGTCGACTGCCTTATCTACGGCACCGGATTCGAGGCCGAGCTCACCCCGCTCTTCCGTCGCGCCGGCCACGAGATCGTCGGCCGTGGCGGGATCACCCTGGCCGAGAAGTGGGCCGACGGCGCCGCCAGCCTGTTCGGGATGATGAGTCGCGGGTTCCCGAACCTGTTCATTATGCCGGCGCCGGGCCAGCAAGCGGTGGTGACCGTCAATTACACCCAGGTAGCCGTGCTCGGGGCCGAGTTCATCGGCCGGGCGGTGGGGTTGCTCGAACAGAGGGGCGTCGAGGTGTTCGACGTGAGCGCTCAGGCCGAGGAAGCCTGGACGGAAAAGATCGTGGGTTCTTTTGTCGACGGCAGTGCGGTCATGTCCGCCTGCACGCCGTCCCGCATCAACAACGAGGGCCACCCCGAGGCGCTGAACCCCCGGAACGGCAACTACGGCCGCGGGTTTGGCGACTGGTTCGGCTACCGCGACCGGTTGGAGCAGTGGCTCGAGGCCGGCAGCTTCGAGGGCCTCGAGCTCAAGGTCCGGTCGACGACATCGTGACCGGGCGTCAACGGGTGGCGGTGGTGACCGGCGGCGGGGGAGGGATCGGAGCCGGTATCGCCGAGGAGCTCGGCCGCGGCGGCTGGTTCGTCGTCACCGTCGACCCTTTGGTGACCCTCGACGGTTCCGAGCGGCTTCCGGATCCGCAGGAGACCACCGCCGGTCGTATCGTGGCCGCCGGCGGATCCGCCCTGGCCTCGTCGGTGTCGGTGACCGACGGCGAGGCGGTCCGCGGCCTGTTCTCCGAGCTGGTCGACGAACGCGGGGGGCTCGACGCCGTCGTCAATGTTGCGGGCATCACCCGGCAGTCCTATTTCGGCCGGGGCACCGAGGAGGACTGGCTGGCGTTGCTGGACGTGCACCTCCAGGGCTACCTCAACCTGCTCGACGCCGCGTTGCCGCACATGGCCGCCGCCGGCTACGGCCGTATCGTCGGCGTCACCTCCGGTTCGGGGTGGCGGGCCGCCGACGCCGGTGCCTACAGCTGTGCCAAGCGGGCCATCGCCGCCCTCACCTGGCAGCTGGGCCGGCAGACCCCACCGGGGGTGACGGTCAACGCCATGTCGCCAATCGCCGCCACCCGGATGATCGCCTCCGCTCTCGAACGGGCCCGGAAAGCCGGCAAGTCGGGCGGGGGAGGAATCTCCTTCCTCTCGGTGGCCGGTCCCGAAGACCTGGGCCCGTTCGGCGCCTACCTGGTCGGCGAAGAATTCGGGTGGTGCAGCGGCCGGATCGTGTTTGCCGGCGGCCCGGAAGTGGCAGTCATCGACGAACCCCGACTGATCGAAGTGGTGCGCACCGGCGGTGTCGCTTCCCTCGCCCGGGTGCTCGACGAAGTCATTCCCGCCGCCTTCGCCAAAGCCGAGGCCCAGCAGGCGAGCGCCGGCGGCAGCAATCCCCGGTTCGGGTCGGTCTTCGACGAGCCCGGCCCGCCCGACGTCGTCCCCACGCCGGTGCGATCCTGCGTCGTCGTCTCCGATCGCCCCGGTCTGGTCGCGTCGGTCACCACCGCACTCAAGGCCCGATCCATTCAGTGCCATCCGGCTGAGCTGGCTTACGGCTTCGGCCCGGCGGCCAACGCGCTCAATGCCGTCGTCGAGGCCACCGGACCGGTCGACGCCGTGGTCGTCGCCCTGGCCGGTGACGGGCCGACATCGTCCCCGATGGAGGACTGGGAGCGAGTCCTGGCCGAGCACCGCGGGATCGTCGAGCACATCCATACCGATGGCGGATGGGCCCGGGCGGCCGCCGACTACTCGGCCGGCGCCAACCATCCGGTCCGGCTGGTGACCCTCACCGACGCCGTCACCACCGGAGGCCGTAGTCGAGCGCAGGCCGCCGCCCAGCACGCCCGGGCGGCCGCCGGGGCCACCGACGGGCGGGTCACCGCCTTCGCCGCCAGCATCGAGGCCGGCGAGGAGGTCGGCGCCCAACCGGCGGGGGAGCTGGTCGCCCATCTGCTCAGCCACCCGGAGGCGGCCGCGCTGGCGGGAGCCGAATTGGTGGTCGGCGACCGATGGATCGGGCTTCGCAGCCACCCCCGAGCCATCGGCAGCGTCTCCTTCGGTGGGCCCGCCCTCCCCGATTGGCTCGACGGGGCGCTCCGCGAGATCGTCGGGGCCACCGGCCGCCCACCCAACGGGGAGGCCTGATGGCCGATCGACCTACCCGGGTGGTGGATGCCCATGTCCACATCTGGGATCCGGCCCGAATCGACTGGTATCCGTACTTGTCCCATCCCCTGGCGCCGGAGTCGGCCGATGCGTCACGGATGTTCCGCCCCTTTGATGTGGACACCTACCAGGCCGAGGTGGCCGGCTGGAATGTCGAGAAGTTCATCAATGTGGCGGCCGCCACCGGTGGTCACTCGATCGAGGAGACCCTCGAGCTCGATGGCGCCGCCGAGGCCCGGGGCGGTCCTGACGCCATCGTCGGCGGTATCCCTCCGACCGACACGGTGGCCGAGGGCCTCGAGCTCATTGACCGCCAGATGGCCGCGCCCCGCTTCCGCGGTGTCCGCCCGATGGGCCGCTACGAGGGCCCGCTTCCCGACGCCGGGGTGCTCGACGGGCTACGAGAGCGGAACCTGTTGTTCGAGTTGATGAGCCACCCCGATCAGCTGCGGTTGGCGGCAAAGCAGCTCGCCAGCTTCGATGATCTGGTGGTGGTGGTCGAGCACACCGGATGGCCCCGCTCGAGCGCCGACGAGGAGCGGACCCTCTGGCGGGAGGGCATCGAGGCGCTGTCCGACCTCGGCGACAACGTCGTGTGCAAACTGTCGGGCCTGGCCATGCCGCTGGAAGCCATGAGCGTCGATGCCTTCGCTCCCTGGCTGGAGTTCGCCATCGAGGCATTCGGCGCCGACCGCTGCATGTTCGCCAGCAACTTCCCGGTCGACTCGATGTACGGCACCTTCGATGAGCTGTACGCGGTGTTCAGCGCCGTCACCACCGGCCTCGACAGCGAATCCCGCACGAAGCTGTTTGCCGGGAATGCCGAGCGCGTCTATCGCTGCTAGGTCGGGCCTCTCCATCCGTCACCGGAGTGGCCATTTCCCAAGATCGACCCACCCCTTGGCGTCCCGGGCAGGAAGGATCCGACCGCCGGCTTGTGCCCACCGGAGGGGAACGGTGCTACAAATGGCGCCATGTTGAAAGCCGGCCTCCGCTTGGCCTGTCCGGACTGCCCCATCGAGGTGGTGCTGGTCAAGGCCCCCACCGACGAGGTGGAGCTCACCTGCAGCGGGAGTCCCCTGGTGGACATGGATTCGCCGCGGAGCCTGGGTGGGCATCCCGGCGCCGAGGGAGACGGGGCACTGCTCGGGAAGCGCTACGTCGACGAAGCCACCGACCTCGAGGTGCTCTGCACCAAGGCCGGACCGGGACAGTTGGCCTGCGACGGGCGGGTACTCGGCATCAGGGGCGCCAAACCACTCCCGTCCTCGGACTGAGGTCGGCTCGGTGGACCTGAACCTGCTTCTGGACATGGCCGCATCCGGCCATGGCGACCGGCCGGCCGTCAGCGCGGGGGGAGAGTCGCTCACCTACACGGATCTCGGCCGTCTGGCCGCCGCCGGCGCCGAGTTGATCGGCAGGATCGGCGCCGATGCGGTCGTCTATGTCGGCCCCAGCCACCCCGCCTTTCCGGTGGCGTTGTTCGCGGCCGGCGCCGCCGGGGTTCCGTTCATCCCGTTGAACTACCGGTTGGGGCGTGACCAGCTCGAGGCATTGTTGGCGGCCCACCCCCACGCGCTGGTGGTGACCGATGAGAAGTGGATCTCCGACCTTCGTCCCGAATGGTCGAGACCGGTCACCACGTTCCTGGCTTCACTCCAGGCGGGGGAGTCGTCCGGCGGTGGAGTCCCGTCACCGGGGGAAGCCGATGACGTGGCGGTGGTGCTGTACACCAGTGGGACGTCCGGGACCCCCAAAGCCGCCCTCCTTCGCCACCGGAATCTGGCTTCCTACGTCTTCTCCACCGTGGAGTTCGGCCAGGCCGCCGAAGAAGAGGCCGCGCTGGTCACGGTGCCGACGTACCACATCGCCGGCCTGGCCAACCTGCTTTCCAATCTCTACGCCGGCCGCCGCATCGTCTACCTCGAGAACTTCGACCCCGAAGCCTGGCTCGAGACCATCCGCACGGAGAACATCACCCAAGCGATGGTGGTACCGACCATGATGGCCCGGGTGGTGCGGTTTCTCGATGGGGCCGATGCCGAGGTGCCCTCCCTCCGCACCCTGGCCTACGGCGGCGCCCGGATGCCGATCCCGGTGCTCGAAGAGGCGTTGGCCCGATTTGCCGACACCGGGTTCGTGAATGCCTATGGCCTGACCGAGACCAGCTCCACCATCGCCCTCCTCGGTCCCGACGATCACCGGGCCGGGCTCCTCGCCGATCAGCCCGAGGCCCGGGCCCGGTTGGGCTCGGTCGGGAGGGTCATCCCCGGGGTGGAGGTGGAAGTCCGGGACGAGAACGGCTCGCCGACCCCAGGACAGGAACCTGGCCTCATCTTCCTCCGCGGCGACCAGGTCTCGGGGGAGTACGCCGGCGTCTCCGTCCTCGACGCCGAAGGCTGGTTCCCGACCGGCGACCGGGGATGGGTGGACGAGGAGGGATACCTGTTCATCGAGGGCCGGGCCGACGACACCATCATCCGGGGCGGCGAGAACATCTCCCCGGCGGAGATCGAAGACGTCTTGATGGAACACCCGGCGGTGGCCGATGCCGCGGTGGTGGGCCTGCCCGACGACGAGTGGGGTCAGCGCATCGCCGCGGTGGTGACCATCGAGGATGACGGGAACGGGTTGGCCCCCGAGGATCTCATCGAGTGGGTGCGGGGGCGCCTACGGTCCTCGAAGACGCCGGATCTGGTCGCCTTCTGGCCCGAGCTTCCCCGGACCCCGACTGGCAAGCTGCTGCGACGGCAGATCCTGGCCGACCTGTCTGCGACCGTGTCATCCGGCGGGTCAGCGAAGGCGGAAGGGAGGCCGGTATCGTAACCAGGGTGTCCGACTCCGAAAACGCGGTTTCCCTGGAAGCCGACCTGTCTCCCGAAGCCCGGGCCGAGCGCGGCCAGCTCATGGACGCCGCCCTGAAGGTCATGCGCCGCAACGGGTTTCAGGGTGCCAGCGTGCAGGACATCCTCGATCACGCCGGACTCTCGACCCGGGCCTTTTATCGGCAGTTCCAATCCAAGGACGATCTACTCCTGGCCATGTTCCGCACCGCGTCGGGACCCGACGTCGCCCAGGTGGCCAGCCAGGTGGAGAACGCCCCGGTGGCCATCGACGCCGTCCATGTCTGGATCGACGAGATTCTGGCCATCGCCTACGACCGGAAGAGGATCCAACGTCTGGTCATGTTCAACATCGTGGCTCGACAGACGGTCGGCTACAGCGACGAGGAGGCCAGGCTGCGGGACGGGTTGATCAACCCCCTGTTGCAAGCCCTTCGCCGAGGATCGGCCGACGGATCCTTCCCCACTACCGATCCGCTTCCCGATGCGCACGCCATCTTCGATCTGGTCTGGAGTCTGGCCAGTCCCCACGTTCGCCGGCAACGTCCCATCGACCGCGCCGATGCCCGATCCCATGTCCTGCGGTTCACCCTTCCGGCCCTCGGCGTGAACCCGGCCGGTTAAGGGTGGCAGGCCCGGGGCGCAGCGTCGAGGTCGGCATCTACGTACCGCAGGTGGCATTCGACTGGGACGCCATTCTCGAGCGGGCGACCACCGCCGACGAGCTCGGGATCCATTCGCTTTGGGTCTACGACCATCTCTACAGCCCCGGGCTTCCGGCGGTCGATTCGTTCGAGGGTTGGACGCTGGCCAGTTACATCCTGGCCAGGACCCAACGCCTGCGGGTCGGTCATCTGGTTCTCTGCGCCAACTTCCGACACCCGGCCCTGCTGGCCAAGATGGCCACCACCCTCGACGTCCTCTCGGAGGGACGTCTCGAGATCGGGCTCGGCAGCGGTTCGGTCGAGATCGAGCACCAACAGGCCGGCCTGCCCTGGGGGACCGCCGCCGAGCGATCGGAACGATTGGAGGAGACCCTTGAAATCGTGTCGCGGATGCTGACCCAGGAAGTGACCTCCTTCGAGGGCCGTCATTTCCAGGTCTCCGAGCTGCCCAACCGACCGGGGCCGGTGCAACGCCCGCGACCGCCCATTCACGTGGGGGGCATCGGGCCTCGTCGTACCCTCCCTCTGGTGGCCCGCTACGCCGATGTCTGGAGCATTCCCACCTATGGGCTGGCCGACTGGGAGGCCAGCCAGGTGCTCCTCGACGCCGAGTGTGAACGCATCGGTCGGGACCCTTCGGCGATCCGCCGTTCCCATGAGGCGGTGCTGGTGTTGGTGCCGGACGAATCACTGGTCGATGAGGCGAAAGAACGTGCACTCCACCGCTACCCCGGTCGTGGCTGGAGCGTGGTCGAAGCTGGCTATGTGGGGACCCCGGCCATGGTCATCGACCGGATGGGGGCGGCGGTCGAAAAGGGAATCTCCACCTTCATCTTCTTCCCCCACGACCGGGCCCAGCGGGAGACCCTGGAACTGCTGGCTGAAGAGGTCATCACCGCGTTCGCTTGAGTGATGGTGGCCGGCCGGCGACTGGACGCAGGCATGGACCCGGTTGGGATTTGCCGAATTCAAGCGTGACTTCACCGCCGCCGATACTTCGACATCGAATCTCATGGTAATTCACCGCCAGGGGCGTATAGTCACGCTGGCCAAGCACCCGCGAGGGTCTCATTTGG
>DATARI010000163.1:0-17525 GCA_036264255.1 Acidimicrobiales bacterium
GGCGGGGACTCCGAAGTTCGAGGCCGCCTGGAGGAAGTACGGCTGCAAGGCCAGCCGATCCGGATGGTTCAGGAGCTGCGAAGGAAGGGAGCTGGAGCTACCGCCCGACGCCGGTGCGGTATAGGAGACCGGGCTGGCCGACGCATAGGACGTCGTCGTCGACGGAAGCACCAGTCGGCTACCGGCAATCACCAGGTTGGGATTGCTGATTCCGTTGGCAGCCGCCAGGGATGCCACCGTGGTGCCGTTGCGGGCCGCGATCGCGCTCAGGGTGTCACCGAGGGTGACCAGGACGGTGGAGGACCCGCCACCGACGGACGACGACGCCAAGACGATGCCGGCATTGCCGGGGATGACGAGGGTGGTGCCGGCAACGACGAAGTTCGGATTCTGGATCCCGTTGGCCACGGCGAGCGAGGATACTGACGTCCCGTGGGCGGCGGCGATCTCGGTCAAGTTCTGTCCCGGCAGGATTCGGACGGTGGTGGCACCGGCTTCGGGGCTGACGGCGGGGGAGACCAATACCGCGGTGGGCGCCAACAATCCGAGGGCGATGCCACGCGCCAACCAAAGCGCGCCGCGACGATGCGATGTGCTTCTGCCCGGGAACACCGTTGAAGATGTCCGAGAGCTCCGACAGCGTTCTCGGTGAAACTTCCCCATTGCCAATACTCTGTCGGCTTGTCACCGCTCAAGCAAGAATTGTTGTTTGCGATCGCGCAAACACTGCCCGGTCCAACGCCGTTGTCCAACCCGTCGACAGTTGTTGCCGGTGCCGTCCCTGGTTCATCGGCCAACGTAGTCTCTTGGCGGGTTGGTGCGGAGCCCGAGGGCGGCCGATGATGGAGATCGCCGACCCAAGGTGAGTGGTCAAGGATGATGGCATGCATGGCCGGCTTCCGTAGCGATCGTGCCGGTCGCAAAGAGAGTGGTCCGACGTGAGTGAACCAGTGCAGACCTACCCCTTCGGTCCGGCGGGGCTCGGCCGGCTCGACCCGGGCGGTTCGACCGGATTCACCCGCCGGAGCCCGATTCGGCGGGTGTCGTCCGAACCGGTTCTGGGTCTGCTCCTCCAGCGGGCGCTGGTGATGGAAGTGGCCCATGCCAAGGTCGGCGCCGGGGTGACCCACCACAGCCTGTTCCAGTCGCGGCCCTTTACCCGGGCCTGGTCCACCGCCGACGTTGGGTTGCGCCTGGTGTGGGGAAATCCGGACACCGCCCGGGCGGCGGCCAATCAGGTCTACCGGTTCCATGATCACGTCAACGGCGAGTTGCCGGAACCCAACCCGGCCTGGCCCCACGGATCGGCCTACACCGCCCACGATGCCTCGCTGCTGTTGTGGGTCTGGGCCACCCTGGTGGACCTTATGCTGGTCGCCCACGACCGGTGGATCGGTCCATTGGACGAGGCCGAAGCCGACGCGCTCTACCGCGACCACTGCACGTTCGCCGAGTTCTTCGGCATCCCGCCGGAAATCATCCCGGCCGACCGGGGCGAGTTCGCTCGCTACCTCGAAGCCATGATCGACGGCGACGAGCTGATCCCCACCCCCACCAGTACCGCCATGGTCAACGAAGTGCTCTGGTTCCGGAACTGGAATGTGCCCGCCGCCGCGGTGCGCCCGGTGCGGGCGATGGCCATCGGCACCCTCGACCCCCGGATCCGGGAGCGGTTCGGTCTTGAGCTGTCGGTCGCCGACCAGTGGCTGTTCGATCGGGTCGACCGGTTTCTGGCTCGGTGGTACCGGTACCGCCCCGCCACCGTCTTCCAATTCCTGCCACCCCTCTACGTGGCTCTTCGTCGCCCCACCGTCGGCTGGTCGAAGCGGCCCGATCGGGCCTGAACGCCGGGGCTCAGCCGCGGTCGGGAGACTGCCGAAGCGCTTCGTCCCGGTCCTCGGCGGCCCGGCGCAGGTGCTCGAGGCCGGGACCCCCGGAAGTGGCAGAATCACTCTCCTCCGGGGCACCGATGAGCGCCCCGAGGGTCGACGAGACCGAGGATCGGAGCGCCTCCAGGTCGTAGCCGCCCTCCAGAAACAGGGCCAGGCGACCGGGTCGGGGGGCATAGCCGCTGACCATGATGGCGAGGTCGGCGAAGTCCCGGCTGGAGAGGGAGAGATCGGCCAGCGGGTCCGAGCGGTGGGCGTCAAAGCCGGCCGACACCAGCACCCAGGTGGGGGCGAAGCGGTCGATGACCGGGCCGGCAATCTCGTCGATGGCCCGCCGGACGACATCGCCGGTGGCACCAGGGGGAAGCGGGACGTTGACGGTGAGGCCGAGGGCGTCCTCGCCGCCGACTTCGTCGGCCCGGCCGGTGCCGGGGTAGGCCGGCCACTGGTGGGTGGAGACATAGAGCACGTTCGGTTCTACCCAGAAGATGGCCTGGGTGCCGTTCCCGTGGTGGACGTCCCAGTCGACGATCAGCACCCGCTCGCCGGCGTCGACCAGTGCGGCGGCCGCCACCGCCACGTTGTTGAGGAGGCAGAACCCCATGGACCGGTCGCGGAGGGCGTGGTGACCGGGGGGGCGGGCGACGACGAAGGCGACTCCTTCGCCCCGGCGGCGGAGCTCGTCGACCGCCGCCAGACCCGCCCCAGCGGCCTGGACGGCGGCGTCCCAGGAGGAGGCGTCGGTATAGGTGTCGGGGTCAATCTGCCCACCGCCCCCGGCACACAGACGCCGGAGCTGGTCGAGGTGGTCAGGGGAGTGGACCCGGGCCAGCTGGTCCATCTCGGCCGGGGTCGCCGGCACCACCGTGAGGTCGCTTCCGAGGTGCAGATCGCCGATCCCGGCCATCACCGCGGTGATGCGGGCCGGCCGTTCGGGATGGCCGCCCCTCTCGTGCATCTCGGCTCCGGTCGGGCCGGCGATGATGAGCGGGGGGCTGGCGATCCCGGCAGTCTTGCACTCCCAAACGCTTGAACCTGAAATCCTTGCCCCAGATGTGCCAAGTTGTACCCCTGGGGGTGGGGCCGCACCGTCGGTTCGCACTGCAGCACGGCCGGGGAGGGCACCATGGCGTCTGAAGGTGGGTTCGAGTTCCGGGGCATCAACCATTTGGCCCTGGTCTGCAGCGACATGGAGCGGACGGTCGAGTTCTACACCCGGGTGCTGGGGATGCCGCTGGTCAAAACCATCGAACTCCCGGCGGGGATGGGGCAGCATTTCTTCTTCGACTGCGGAGGCGGGGACTGCCTGGCGTTCTTCTGGTTCCCCGACGCCCCCGACGGGGTCCCGGGAGTCTCGGCCCCGACCGGCCGTCCCGACCAGGGCAGCCTGACCAGTGCCATCGGCTCGATGAACCACGTAGCCTTCTCGGTGCCGCCCGAGCGGATCGACGAGTACCGGGACCGGTTGGTCGCCGCCGGCGTCGACTGCACCGAGGTGGCCAATCACGACGACAGCGAGTGGGGGATCGCCGAATCGTTCCACCCCGGGGTGTTCGTCCGATCCGTCTACTTTCAGGACCCCGACGGGATCCTCCTCGAATTCGCCTGCTGGACCCGGGCACTCACCGACGTGGACGTGGCCCACGCGCCGAAGCGGGGCGTCAACCGGTCCATGGCCTGAGTCGATGGCACCGCGGCTGCGCCAGGTACCGAGGTCCGAGGCGGAGGCGCCGATCGTCACCACGATGTACGACTACATCTTCGACGGCCGGGACCCGGTAGCCGAACCGGGAACCGCCACCGGATCGCCGGGGGACTGGTGGACGGTGTTCGCGTTGGTCCCCGACGTGCTGGAGCACTCGGTGCAGGGATTCGCCCTCTACCAGAGTCCGAACCGGCGACTGGCGCCGCGGTTGCGGGAGATCGCCCAAACCCGGGTGGGTTGGGCGGCCGGCAGTCAATTCGTGTTCTCACAACACTGCAAGTCGCTCCGCACCCTGGGGGTCGGCGACGACATCGTCGGTGCCATCCCGCACTGGGCAGCGGCCACCTGCTTCGACCACACCGAGCGGCTGGTCCTGGCCTACATGGACTGCCTGGTGTTCGACCGGGGCCGGGTTCCCGACGGCCTGTTCGATGCCCTCCGCGAGAATCTGAGCGACGAGGAGATCCTCGAACTCACCTACATCGGGTCCCTCTACCTGCAACACGCGGTGATGTCCCGGGCGCTTCGCACCGAGTTCGACGATCGGGGCGAGCCGGTGGTCGAAGTCGATGCCCCCGACGTTTCGGTCACCGACCCTTCGACCTCGTGATCGCCCGGCGATGACGGTCACCGGCGACGGCATCCGGAAGGCCACCGATGTCACACCCGTTTGGCTGACGGCGGCGCTGTCCGGATCCGGGGCGCTGGCGGCGGGCGCATCGGTGCGGTCGGTGTCGAGCCAGCCGGTGGGAACCGGCCAGATGGCCGACACCCTGCGACTCACCCTCACCTTCGAGCCACCCGGTGCGGGCCCGGCGTCGCTGATCGCCAAACTCGCCTCCGAAGACGACACCAGCCGGTCCACCGGCCTGATGACCCGGGCCTACGAGATCGAGGTGTCCTTCTACGACACGGTGGCCGACCGGATCGGCACCCGGATGCCCCGGGGCTACTTCGGATGGCACGACCCGGAAACCGGGTGGTTCGTGCTCCTCCTCGAAGATGTGTCCGAGGGCGAGCAAGGTGAGCAACTGGCCGGCTGCGCACCGGAGGTGGCTGCCGCCGCCCTCGGTGAACTGGCCGCCCTCCACGGTCCGGGGTGGGAGTCGGAGGAACTCCGGGCGCTGCCCTGGCTGAATCGGTCGACCCCGGAGTCGAACCAGTTCCTGGTGGCGATGGTGACGGGGTTGTTCCCGGGGTTCGTCGATCGGTACGCCGAGCGGCTGGAGCCCTCCCACCTGGCCGTGTGCGAACGGTTCGTTGCCGGACTCGGCCGGTGGATCGATGCCCTGTCCGGGCCCCGCACCGCCACTCACGGGGACTTCCGCCTCGACAACCTGCTGTTCCGACCGGCCGACCCGCGGCCGTGGGTGGTCGACTGGCAGACGGCCGCCTGGGGGATGGCGGCGTCGGACGTCTCCTACTTCCTGGGCGGAAGCCTCTCAGTAGCGGATCGCCGAGCCCACGAGCGTCAGCTGTTGGCTGCCTATCACCGCGTCCTGCTGCAGCAGGGGGTGACCGGCTACGGGATTGCCCAGTTGGAGGACGACTACCGCTTGACCTGTTTCGGGGGTTTGCTGATGGGGATCGCCGCTTCGATGCTGGTGAAGCGGACCGACCGCGGGGATGCCATGTTCGTCAACAGCGTGCACCATCACGCCCAACAGGCCATCGACATCGACGCCGAGGCCATGCTGAGAGGGAGAGCCCATGCCTGAGAACCGACCCCACCTCGTCGAACCGTCCGACGAGCAACTCCACACCCCGGACACCGAGCCCCTCTGGAACGAGTCCTATTACCTCGACTTCGTGGCCGAGGACGGTGCACTGGGTGGCTACGCCCGCATCGGGCTGTATCCCAACCTGGGGGTGACCTGGTGGACGACCATGGTGGTGGGTCCGGGCCGGCCGATGGTGGCGTCGGTGGCCTATGACTTGCCTACCCTCCCCGGCCGCGATGTCATCCTCGAGGCCGACGGCCACTCGATCACCTGCCTGCCGGAGGACCCGTTGCGGGTCATGCGGTTGCGGGCCTCGGCCCCGGCATCCATCCACCCCGACCCGAAGGCCAGCTACCACGGCGATGTCGGTCGGGCCACCGCGGTGGTGATGGACCTGGAGTGGACCACCGACGGGGTCCCCTATCACTACGACGTCACCACCCGCTATGAGATTCCCTGCCGGGTGGCAGGGGAGGTGTCGGTCGGCGATGAGCGCCTGGTGGTCCGGGGCACCGGTCAGCGGGACCACTCGTGGGGGGTCCGCGATTGGTGGGCGTTCGGCTGGTGCTGGGCCTCGGTCCGGCTGGACGACGGCACCCGTCTGCACTTTGCCGACATCCGGATGCCGGGGTTCCCGGTTGCCCTCGGCTACATCCAGCCGCCGGATGGGACGGTCCTGCCCATCGAGACGATCGCCATGTCCGAGGTGATGGGCAATGAGGGGATGCCGGCCAGCGGGTCCGCCCGGGTGGAGCCTGGCCACCTGGAGGTGGATGTCGAGCCTCTGGCCTTCGCCCCCCTGCTGCTGACCGCCGACGACGGAAGGGTCAGCCGGTTCCCCCGGGCCATGGCCCGCTTCACCGTCGCCGACGGACGCGCCGGCACCGGATGGATCGAGTGGAACCAGCCGCAGACGGAACCGGCTGACCGGTAGCGTCCATCGGGTGAGGCTCTCCTTCGTCCCCCCGACCGATCCCGCCGCCTATCAGTTCACCCATACCCTCCGCACCCGGTTCGCGGAGACCGATGCCATGGGCGTCATCCACCACGCTGCCTATTTGCTCTACCTGGAGGACACCCGGGTCGAGTTCCTGCGCAGCATCGGGCATCCCTACGACGAAGTGAGAGCCGACGGGTCGGATCTGGCGGTGTTGGAGTCGTTCGTCCGCTACCGGCGGGCTTTGCGGTTCGACGAAGTGGTCGACATCGCTCTGGTGGTGGGTGAGTTGACCGGGACCACCTTTCAGATCGGCTACCTGCTGACCGTGGCCGGCGCCACCTGTGCGACGGCGGTGACCGTCCACGGAGCGGTAGATCCCAACGGAAGGCCCAGTCGATTGCCGGACTGGGTCAAGGACCTGCCCGTCGGCGGCACGTGACGGCGCTGCTCCGGCTGGGACGGCACCTCGAATCGGCGGCCGCCGACCCCGATGGGATGCCTCGGACTACGAATGGGTAACTTTCGTGGTTACCAGTGGTATGTCAGAATGTGCCACTCATGAGCGCCGACACCAGCCAATCTCCGATCATCCACCGGTGTGGTCGGTGCGGCGGACTCGTCCACCCGAGTGACCGCTCGTCCCAGGCGGCGTGGTGCCGCCGGTGCGATCGGATTGTCGATTCCATCGCCGACGGCGGGTCCTAGCCACCGGCCAGGCCGGTCGACAGAGGGGGCGGTGACTGCCGTGCAGGTGTCGTATCGATTGCCGACCCACCGGGTCGAGCTCGGCCATGAATTCGTGTCGCCCGGCGCCATCGGGGACCTTTCGGTGGCGGCCGAGGAAGTGGGATTCGGCGCGGTGTTCACCACCGAGCACCCGTTCCCCGGCGATCGCTGGCTGGCCCACGGCGGACATCACGCCCTCGACCCGTTCGTCGCCCTCTCCTTCGCCGCCGCCGCCACCACGCGGATCCGGTTGCAGACCAACCTGTTCATCCTCGCCTACCGGAATCCGTTCATGGCCGCCAAGGGGGTCGCCAGCCTCGATGTGCTGAGCGGCGGTCGGGTCATCCTGGGGGTCGGGGCCGGTTACCTGGAGGACGAGTTCACCGCCCTCGGGATGTCCTATGCCGACCGGGCCGACCGCACCGACGAGGCCATCCGGGCCATGAAGGCGGCCTGGACCGGGGAGAGCGTGATCTGGGACGGCGAGTACTTCCAGGCGCCGGGCAACACCATGCTCCCGGCTCCCCTCCAGCAACCCCATCCCATTCTCTGGATCGGGGGGAACAGCCGTCGGGCCATTCGCCGGGCGGTGGACCTGGCCGACGGGTGGACGCCGTTCCCTAACCCGCCCGGCATGGCCAGATTCACCAAGACCGCGGTGCTGGAGACCTCCGACGACCTGGCCCGCGAAATGGAATACGCCGCCACCTACGCGGAGTCGATCGGCCGGACCCGGCCGTTGACCATTGCGTTCGCGCCAGTCGGTCTCCCCGCCATCGGGACCGCCGAACAGGACGACGGCGCGATCGTGGGGGCGCTCGAGAAGCTGGCCCGCCTGGGGGTGAGTTGGGTGACGGTCGGGTTCCCCGGCGACACCTGCGCCGACCAACTCGCCTCCATCGAGCGGTTCGCTCCGATCATTGCCGCCGTCGCTTCCCCGTAAGCGCGCCGCCACCCGATTGCCGGTGGGCCCGCCCCGCCCCTGTACCGTTATGGGGTGGATGCGCCACGGTGACGTTTCTGCGATCACAGCGGGCCTGGACCTCGGCAGCCGTCTTCTTCCGCTCGGATGTCGCCGGCGGTGTGGTGCTGACCGGCGCCGCGTTGGTGGCCCTGGTGTGGGCCAACAGCCCCGGCCGCCACGTCTACCAAGAGGTGTGGGCCCAGTCGGTGCGATTGGGTGGACATCAGCTGACCGGGTTCACCACCGTGCAGGAGTGGGTGAACGGTGGCCTGATGTCCGTCTTCTTTCTGGTGGTGGGCCTCGAGATCGCCCGAGAGCGGCGGGACGGGGACCTGGCCGACATACGGACCGCCATCGTTCCGCTGGTCGGCGCGGTCGGGGGGATGGCCGGTGCCGGTTTGATCTACGTGCTCGTTGTCCACGAGGGACCGGGGGCTACCGGCTGGGGAATCCCGATGGCCACCGACATCGCCTTCGCCCTCGGGGCGTTGGCTCTGTTGGGACGACGGGTGCCGCCGGGTCTGCGGCTGATGATCTTGACTCTGGCCGTGGCCGACGACATCGGATCAGTGCTGGTGCTTGCCCTCTTCTATTCCAGCCGGACCCACTGGCCCTCCCTGGTCGGAGCCGCCGCACTCTGTGCCGCGATGGTGGCATTCCGGCGGTTGGGTCGTCCTTCCGCCTGGCCCTATCTGGTGGCGGGCGTGGCCCTCTGGGTCCTGCTGGCCGCCGGCGGCGTCGAACCGGCGTTGGCCGGGGTGGTGGTCGGTGTGCTCATCCCGGGTGCCTCATCCCCGGATGGACCGGATCCGGCCGGCCGAGCCGAGAACGCCATCGCCCCGATCTCGGCCTACGTCGTGCTCCCGTTCTTCGCACTGGCTAACGCCGGGGTCGTCATCGACTCGTCCATCCTCCGCCACCCCGGAGCCACCGCCGTCTTCGTGGGGATCGTCGCCGCCCGGGTAGTGGGGAAGCTGGGCGGCATCACCCTGGCCTGCCTGGCAGTGGTGGGACTCGGGTGGGGACGGCTCCCCGAGGGGGTGCGCTGGGTCCATGTCGCCGGCGGCGCGGCCATCGCCGGCATTGGGTTAACGGTGCCACTGCTCATCGCCGAGAAGGCATTCTCGGGCCATCCCCAACTGGTAACCGCCTCCACCGTCAGCCTGTTGGCTGCATCGGTGGTGGCCTTCGTGGTGGGTGCGGTCATCCTCATGAGGGCGCATATGCTGACCCCGACGGCCGACCCCGACCGGGGAACCGCGTGGCGGGACCGTCAGCGAGCACGAGGAGAGACACCATGACCCTGTCGGTCGGCGACCCAATTCCCGATGTGAAAGTGATGACCATGGGAGCGAACGGCCCGACCCCGGTGCAGACCGGCGAGGTGTTGGGCAAGGGGAAGGTGGTGCTCTTCGCGGTGCCCGGTGCCTTCACCCCCACCTGTTCGGACTACCACCTTCCGAGCTACCTCATCCGCTATGACGATTTGAAGGCCAAGGGCGTCGACACCATCGCCTGCATCTCGGTCAACGACCCGTTCGTCATGGGCGCTTGGGGCGATGCCCAGCAGGTGGGGGACCGGGTGTTGATGCTGGCCGACGGGAACGGCGACTTCACCCGGTCCGTCGGCCTGGAGATGGACGGCAGCGGCTTCGGCCTCGGAACCCGCTCGCAGCGGTATGCCGCCGTCATCGAGGACGGCGTGGTCACCGCCCTGCATGTCGAGCCCGGCTCCGGTCTCTCGGTCAGCGCCGCCGACTCCATCCTCGAGGTCCTGTAGCGCACCGCCGGCCATTCACCGGCCGGCGGTGCAGCGTCGCACGTCGCCGTGGTTGCCGCTACCGTCGGGCCCATGGATCTGATCGACGCGCTGCGGACCACCGGAGCGGTACGGGAGTTCGAGCCGACGCCGGTACCTGACAAGGTGGTGTTGCGGATCCTCGACACTGCCCGCTTCGCCCCCAACGGGGGTAACCGACAGGCCTGGAAGATCGTGGTGGTCAAGGACCGGACCCTCCGCACCCTGATCCGCGACTGCTATCTGCCCGGGTGGTACGAGTACCTGGCCCAGATGCAGGCCGGACTCACGCCCTTTGCGGTGGTCACCGACCGGGACCGCGAACGCCAGGCGCTGGCCGGCGCCGACGCCATCGCCCGGAGCTCGGCCGAGCAGGGCGGCGGGTTCGCCGAGCACCTGGACACGGTCCCGGTCATGCTGGTGCTGCTGGCCGATCTCTCCCGGCTGTCCACCGTGGACCGGGACGCCGGTCATTACACCATGGTGGGCGGGGCGTCGATCTATCCGTTCGCCTGGAACCTGCTGTTGGCCGCCCGGGCCGAGGGGCTGGCGGGGGTGATGACGACCATGGTGTTGAGGCGGGAGGACACGGTGAAGGCGGCGCTGCGGGTGCCGGACGAACTGGTGGTGGCCGGGGTGCTGGCTCTCGGCCACCCCGTCCATCAACCCACCCGGCTCCGACGAGACCCCGTCGACTCGTTCGCCACCGTCGACCGGTTCGACGGAGAACGGTTCGGGCCGTCATGAAGGTCCGGATCGGGGTGGGCATGGGCGGGCAGGCGACGCCCGACCAGCAGGGCTTCGCCCATCTGGTCGACGACATCGACGAGCTCGGGTTCGACTCGATCTGGCTGCCCGAGGTCCTCTCCGTTCCCACCCTGGAGCCGCTGACCGCGCTGGCCTACGCCGCCGCCCACAACCCCGACATCAAACTCGGCACCACCATGGTGCTACCGGGGCGGAACCCGGTCCGGCTGGCCAAGGAACTCGCCACCTTGGACGTGCTGTCGGAGGGGCGATTGCTGACGACCTTCGTGCCCGGGATCCCGAGGCATCCGGAGGCGGGCGCGGTGGGGGTCCCCGGATCCGACAAGGGCCGGCTGATGGACGAGATGCTGCCGCTGCTCCGTCACCTGTGGACGGGAGAGACCGTTTCCCACCACGGAGAGTCCGCCGACTTCGACGATGTGTGCGTGTCGCCGACCCCGGTGCAACAACCGCTGGAATTCTGGACGGGCGGCATGGTCCCCGCCGCCCTCCGACGGTGCGGACGCTTCGCCGATGGTTGGCTGCCGTCGCTGTGCACCCCGGATGAGGCCGCCGAGGGGGCGGCGATGATCCACGAGGTGGCGGACGAGGAAGGGCGGACGATCAGCCCTGAGCACTTCGGCGTGTCCATCGGCTACTCCCACCATCCGATCACCCCGAAGATGGCCCAGGCGATGGCCGCCCAACGGCGGGGGGTCGATCCTGTGGCGGTGGTGCCGGTCGGCATCGACGGGCTACGCGACCTGATGGAGAGCTACCTCGACGTCGGGTTCTCCAAGTTCGTGGTCCGACCCATCGAGGCCCCCCACTCCTGGCGGGCGGAACTGGAGCTGCTGGCCGACGGCGTTCTTGATATGCAGTCTTGACAGGATCGCCGTGACCCGGGCCCGCCCAGAGGACATCGAGTTCACCCCCGGGGAGATCGACGAGTTGCTGAAGCGGATAGCGGCGATCAAGGCGGCCGGAGTCGGATGGGCGAACCTCCGACCCATCATCGAGCCGGAGAACGAGCCTCCGGCTCCCGGCCCGCTGGCCATCTTCGGCGGCAGTCCCCACAAGGTGCCGGTGGCCACCTGGATCCCCGGCAAGCGGGTCCCCGACGGAACGGTGAAGCCGACCACCGTCGGCCTCCAGCACAGCTCGGGACCCCGGGCGGTGGCCAGGCTCCGCGACCTCGGGCTCCCGCTACCCGACGGCTGGAAAGTCACCCAGGACCATCCCCGCCGCGGGCTGGTCGCCCGGCTGTCACCCGACTCATCGGACGCCGAAGCCGTCGACTGGCTGGTGCGAGCGGGAACCGCCCTCTGCGCGGTGCCCGCCACCGGGCGGTGGCGGGCATCCATCCACGCCGGCATCCGCTGAACCGCCCGGCCGGCCCACCACCCCTTCGACCGATCGCCACACCAGGGGAATGGCCACCATGATGGTGGCCCCGGTGGCCGCGGTGATCACGAACGGCAGCGAAGCCCCCACCCCGAACAGGGCGCCGGCGGCCGCCGCCGCAACTGCCGCCGCCGCGATCTGGCTGGTGGAGAACATCCCCTGCACCCTCCCGAATTGGGAAGGTTCCGAGGTCTGGGCCAGCAGCGACTGCACCGCCGGAAGGGAGACGGCGACGCCGACCGCCTCGAAGGCTCCGAGAGCCACCAACAGCGGGACGCTGTGGAGGAACGGGTACGTCCCGCACATCACCACCGAGAGGCTCAAGCCGCCCATCACCAGATACTTGCGGTTGAGATGGTCGGCCAGCCACCCGCTCGGCCGGGCCATCAGCACGAAGGGCACTGCGAACAGGGTCCACGACAGGCCGACCTCCCATCCGGACGCCCCCCGCAGCTTGAGAAGGAGCGTCCAGCAGATCTCGTAGACGCCGAAGGTGAGGCCGAGCACCACCGACGCCATAAGGGAACCGATGATCGCCGGCGACAGGCGGATGGGCGAGAGGCGGGCGTGAGCCCCGTCAGGATCGCGTTCGTCGGGCCGCGCCCGCACTTCCACGATCGACACGGCGGGGAGACAGGCGGCCAGTGAGGTGACCCCGGCGGCCACGAAGACCATCCACATCAGGTTGACCCCGAGGATGCTGCCGATGAGGGGACCGACGGCCATGCCGGCCACCTGACCCCCGTAAATGGTGGCGAACGCCTTCCCCCTCCGGTCGGGGTTCACCGCCGCCGACACCATCGCCAGGGCCGCCACTTCGACCGCCCCGGCCCCGATGCCCTGGAGGGCCCGCAGCCCGATGTCGACGACGGGTCCGATGGGGGCCAAAAAGGCGAAGCTGGCGGCGGCGTAGAGGACCAGTCCGGTCAACAACACCGGGCGACGGCCGATCCGGTCGGCGACCCGACCCGCCGGATACTGGAACAGGACCCCGGCGGCGAAGAAGGCGGCCATCACCAACCCGGCCAGCGAGTCCGAGCCGCCCCGGTGGCGGATGTACTCGGGGAGCATCGGGATGATGGCGCTGGCCCCGAACCACTGCAGGAAGACGGCCAGGGCCAGGCCGCGGACCAGGCGGTCGGCGGACGCGGCGGCCGGGGAGCTGATCGGGTTGCGGGCGGTGTCGCGGGAAGTGATGGTCATGGGTTCGGTCGGCCGGCTATTCGGGGGTCAGGCGGCACCCTGTCCGCGCCCAGGCCAGCCCACCAGTTTATCCCTCCCACCCGGTACCGGCGCCCGGCGACGGGCCCGACTCGGGTGGAGCTGGGTCCCGAGCGGTTCCTCCGGAGATCGATCCCGGTCAGTCCCGCCGGTTGCCGAGATGCCACCCGCTGCAATACCCGCACTGATAGGGGTCGAGGTCGGCCCCCTCTTCCAACCGCAGCCGGAGCGACGAACGGTTGGCGTCCTCCTGGTTGGCGAACCGGGTCTTCGGTTGCCCGTCGGCCCGCCAGTGCTCGCGCCGCTCCTGGTCGGGGTCGGTGGCTCCCCGCGGTCGCCGCCGACCTCGTCGCGCCTTGGCCATGGATGACCTACTCGACGTAGATCGGCCGGCGTTTTTCGCGGAAGGCGGCCGACGCTTCGGTGAGGTTGCCGGTATGGCCGGCCAGCAACTGGGTCCGGTTCTCCAAGGCCACCGCCGCCTGGAGGCTGGAGACCTCCTGAGACGACCAGATGGTCTCCTTGGTGAGCGAGAGACCGAACGGGCTGAAGGTGCACATCCCCTCGGCCATCCCGACCGCGGTATCGAGGAGCCGGTCGTCGTCAATCACCCGCGACACCAGGCCGATCCGGAGCGCCTCGGCGGCGTCGACCAGCTTGCCGGTCAGGAGGATCTCGGCGGCATTGGAGGTGCCCACCGCCTTGGGGAGGAGCCAGCTGACCCCGAGTTCGGCTCCGGTCAGCCCGTTGCTGATGCCGGCGCCGCAGAACACCGCCGATTCGCCGGCCAGTCGGATGTCGGCCCCCAGCGAGAGGCACATGCCGCCGCCGTAGGCGGGCCCTTTGATGGCGGCGATGATCGGTTGGGGGATGGCCCGCATGGCCGGGACGATGCCACCCATGAACTCCATGGCCCGCATCCCCATCTGGTGACGGCCGAGGTCCTCGGTCCCGGGCGGGAGCCCGGCGTTCTCGAGTTCCAGCCCTGAGCAGAACCCCCGGCCGGCGCCGGTGAGGATCACCACCCGGCAGTCGTTGTCGGCGGCGACCGCCTCCAGGGCGGAATACAGCGCACCGACCAGGGCGAAGGACATCGAGTTGAGCCGTTCCGGGTGATTGAGGGTCATCACCTTGATGTGGGGGCGGACCGTGTCGATCGTGACGAGTGCCATTCCTCCAGCCTCATCGAAGCCGGCCGCGGGCGCCACTCGGGTCTCCGGGTGGACAATGATTGGGAGGTGCCACCGAGCTCGCCCCCCGCGTTCGACCCCTATGGAGGGAACCCTCCACCCGAGTCATTGTCCACCCACCTCCTGGTGGCCTCTCCCCGGCTGGAGGACCCCAACTTCGCCCGACGGGTGATCCTGATCCTCGAGCACGGTGAGCATGGCGCCCTCGCCGTGGTGTTGAACAAGCCAGGGGGAGTGGGGGTCGACGAGGTCCTTCCCGAGTGGCATCCGCTGGCCACCCCCCCGGCCGAGCTGTTCACCGGTGGCCCGGTGGCCCGGAACGCGGTGATCGGCCTGGCCCGGCTCCGGATCGAAGACAACGGGAGCGACCCGGAGCTCCTGGCGCCGCCGGAGGGATGGCGGCCCCTCATCCCCGACGTGCATCCGGTCGGGACCATCGACCTGGCGGCCGGCCCGGCGACAATGACCGACGTGATCCTCGGGGTGCGGCTGTTCTCCGGCTATGCGGGCTGGGACGCCGGCCAGCTGGAGGGAGAGATCGACGAAGGATCGTGGTACGTGGTGCGGGCCGAGCCCGGCGATCCGGTCTCCGCCGATCCCGAGGGCCTCTGGCAGCGGGTGCTCCGGCGCCAGGGCGGCTCCCTGGCGGTGGTGTCGGGCTACCCGATCGACCCCGCCACCAATTGACGGCGTGATCGACGGCTACCATCCCCAGGCGTGGATCGATCTCCGGCTCCTCCCGTGGTCAAGCAGGTGGTTCGCTCGGATGTCCCCGCCGTCGTCGATCTCCTGGTCCGGTCGTTCGATGACGACCCGGTGTCCACCTTCATGTTCGGCGGCGACCGCCGCCGGCACTACGGGCTCCACTCGTTCTTCACCACCCTGATCCGGCGGCAGTATCTGCCCTTCGGGAACGTGTACACCACCGAGGACTACGGAGGCGCGGCCATTTGGGGTCCCCCTGATCGCCTCCGGCAGGGACTGAAGGAGCTGTTCCAGCTCCTTCCCACCGCGCCCTTCCTGGTCGGTGCGCGGATGGTCCGCGCCCTCCAACTGCTGATCGAGATCGACGCGCTCCACCCCAAGGAGCCGCATTGGTACCTGGCGACCCTCGGGACCGAGCCCGACCGCCAGGGCACCGGCATCGGCTCGGCGTTGCTGAGGGCCATGCTGGCTCGCATCGACGAGGAGGGGATGCCCGCTTACCTGGAGTCGTCGAAGGAGCGGAACGTTCCCCTCTATGCCCGGTTCGGGTTCGAAGTCTTGGACGAGTTCCGATCCGAGCACGGTGGACCGCCGTTATGGCGGATGTGGCGCGAGCCGCGGGTACCCGAGCTCTAGGCCTTCGTCTCTTCCGCACCGCCGGCATAGAGACCGCTGGGGAGATCGGCGGTGTCCACGATGGTGTGGAGCAGGTCGATCAGGGCCAGAGTGGGAGCGGCCGGCAGCCCCCGGCTCCGCTGGGCCACCCCCACCCGACGGCGGGGGAGTCCTTCGACGGTGAGGGATTGGAACTGCTCCCGCAGATAGGTGGGGATGGCGGTGGCGGGAAGGATCGCCGGGCCGTACCCCTCGAACGTCAACGAGGCGATCAATCGGAGCCCGTCGATCTGGGCGGAGGCGGCCAACTCGATGCCGGAGGGCTTGATGGCGGCGTCCAACTCGTCGCGGAACGCCGTACCCGGGAGAGGGAGGACCAACTTCAATTCGGCCAGATCCTGCAACGCCAGCCGGCGCCCGGGTGCCCCCAACGGATCGCCGGTCGGCACCACCAACACCAGATCCTCCTCGAAGAGGAAGCTGGTGACCAGGTCCTTGGCGTGCACCGGGAGGTTGAGCACCGCGAGGTCGAGCTGTCCGCTGGCCAGCTGGGGCTCGAGGCTGGTGGTGGTCCCCTCGGCGATGACCAGGGCCAGATTGGGATGTCGGGTGCCGACCACTTCCATCAGCTGGGGGGCAAGCCAGCGGGCGATGGTCCCGATCATCCCGACCCTCACCGTGCCGGTGACCTCGTCCTTGCAGGCGGCCACGTCGGAGACCAGGGCGTCGAGCTCGGAGAGGATGCGCCGGGCCCGGGCCAGCACCACCTCGCCCTCCTGGGTGAAATGGCCGTTACTCCGGTCGATCAGCGGTGCGGAGAGCTCCCGTTCGAGCCGGGCCACGTGGGAGGACACGTTGGACTGGACGGTACCCAGGTGGTCGGCGGCGGCCGAGAAGGTGCCGTGGTCGTTGATGGCCACCAGTGCCTGGAGGTGTCGGAGTTCCATCTCCAAACATGATAGCCGGTATCAAAAATAACTGTTTGACTGATGGTGGGGGACAGTGCAGAATGGTGTCAGACCACAGGGATCAGGAACCCCCCCTCCGTTCCTTGTCGTGTCAGTGCAAAGGGATCGCCACCCCCCCGGTGATCCCTTTGCCGCGTCCGGGGACAGTAGCAGCCGACTTCGGAGCCTCCCGGTCAGTTCGAGTCGAACACGCCGAGAATTCAGCTTGCCGCGGCGGTGTGCCGCCCAAGTAACGTGGAGCCATGGCACCCGGATCCGGAGCGGTATTCGTGGATCTCGATCGGACCCTGCTCCGGGAGGCCAGCGGCCCTGCCTTCTCCCAGGCACTGGTGGCCGAGGGGGTGATCGGCGAAGGCCAGCACCTTCCCGGCGAGCGGCTCCTGTACAGCTTCTACAACCGGTTCGGCGAGTCGGCGCCGTTCATCGGGCTGGCCCGGGTGGCCGCCCGGGCCATGCAGAACCGGTCGGCGGACGCTACCCGCCGGGCCGGGAAGCAGGCGGTCGGCCAGCTCCTCGACCTGGTCCAACCCTGGGCCCTGGAGGCCCTGGAGACCTACCGGTCCCAAGGCCTCCCGCTGGTCCTGGCCACCACCTCCCCCCTCGACCTGGTGACGCCCCTGGCCGAGGCGCTGGGCTTCGACGCCACCATCGCCACCCACTACGAGGAGACCGAAGGCCGCTACACCGGCCGGTTGGTGGGTGGATTCATCTGGGGGACCGGGAAGCGCCACGCCGTCCGCCAGTGGGCCGACGCCAATCGAATCGACCTGTCCGCCTCCCACGCCTATTCGGACAGCGTCTACGACCTGCCCCTGCTGACCGCGGTCGGCCACCCCCACCCGCTCAATGCCGATCCCCGGTTGGCCCTGGTGGCGGTGGCCCGGCGCTGGCCGCTCGAGTACTGGGACCGTCCCCCGGGGGTGCCCTCCCTC